>CAZRLY010000085.1:0-19845 GCA_964601015.1 uncultured bacterium | reverse complement strand
GTGGCGACTTCCTCCCCCGTCTGAAGACGGGGGTTTCCGTCGCCGGTTTTTATGATTAAATTAGGTTGTATGTCGTTAAGTTATCGTCCCAATTTTTCAGATGGCAGGTTGGACTTTGAAAAGTTCATAGATACTGCTTACGAGTTGGGATTAGACAGTATATCCCCGCATACTTCTGCCTTTGCTTCTACAGACGAGGCATATCTTCGAGACATTCGGATGCGTTGTCTGAAACGCGGGTTGGTTATAACTTACATCGGCATCAGCAATAACTTCGGTAAACAGGAGTCGGAGTTACCTGCTGAAGTCGAAAAGGTCAAAGAGTGGATTGACGTTGCTGCGCGGATGGGTGTTCCGCTGGTTCGCAACTTTGCCGCCTGGGTTTCGCAAGACTCAGACGAGGCTGCCGTGTGGAAGCGGATGATTGATTGTATGAAGGAGGTAGCTGATTATGGAGCGGAAAAGGGCGTGGTAATCGGGCTTCAGAATCACAACCACGGCTGTCTGACGCGAACGGGGGATGATGTGGTTCGCATCATCAAAGAAGTGGACAATCCCTACTTTTCACATATTCTCGATACTGGACAGTACATCGGCTCTCCGGGGGCTTCCGGTTCAGGCGGTAAATCTGACCAGTTGCTTAACCTCTACGGCAGCATCGAAACATCCGCTCCCTGCGCTGTACATGTCCGGGCGAAAATTTACCGTATCCAAACGGGTGTGGAGGAGTGGCTGGATTACCCACGCATCTTTGAGATATTGAAAAAAGTGGACTACAACGGTTTTGTATCCGTAGTATACGAAGGCTGGCAGGTGGAGGATGCGGCAACCGCTGTGCCTAAGGCAGTAAAACATTTGAGGCAATGTATTGAGCAATTGGGAAATTAGTTTTTTAGCTTTCCATCTTTGCTGATTGGATAGATGGATGGAAGGATGGAGATGAACTATCCATCCTTCCATCCTACATATACAAAAGGCAGACAGGTTAGTGCGAAAATAGCTCTCAGTCATCGCATCACCCCAATCCAACTTCCTCCCGATAGAAGTAAACCGGTTCATCTTTCCCCTCATATTCTGCCAGCACAGGCGGTATACGTTGGGTGAGTACGCCGTAAGTATCTGGACGGCGTTTGCGACGAAGGTGACTGCGGTGTTCGTATTCTGGGCACAGCCAGCCTTGCATTCTGGGTTCTGCCACCGGGACATCGGCAAAGACGATAGCGGCGCGTCCCTGCGATGTTTTTGCCACCACCGTCCCAGAGTGGTCAATTATGCAACTCGGCCCGCGTCCCGTGTTAAAATTGGAATACAACAACGGTAGGTGGGTGTCTGTGGCGCGCGTACGCATACGTGCTTCTCCCAAACTATTCTCCTCATCTGGAAAATTGTATCCCACCGTTGGATGCAACAAAATATCAGCGCCCTCCAGAGCAAAACACATCGCCGGTTCTGGAAAATCAATATCGTAGCAGATGAGAAAACCAACCTTTCCCACCTTCGTTTCAATCGGCTTATATTCGCTTCCAACTGTAAACACGCCGCTTTCTGTAAAATCGTCGTCGGGATAGTTCGGAAGATGAGTTTTGTCATATATCCCAACGACTTCGCCGTTAGCGTCGGTAACAATCCCCGAGTTGTATAGCTTATCGCCGTCGGCGCGAAACACACAGGAAGCGATTACCATTTCGTGTTTCTTTGCGATGGGCGCAATCCTGTCCAAATATTCCGGTACGCTCCAGTGGCAGATTTCAAGAAACTGTTTCCGCATCTTCGGACGACACAACTGTACTACCGGCAAAGTACCTTCTGGCAGAAGAACAAGCTCAATACCCACTTCACCAGCCTCTATAAGCCGGTCAACTATGTGGTCAATGTATCTCCGCACCACTTCGCCGTGAAACTCTGCGTCATATTCATCGCCTCTAAGCCGTCTATCGTAATGCTTAAACTTCTCCGGCTCAGACTGATTCCATTCTTTCAAAAATTCATTTACGTGTTTTAACTGCAAAACTCCTAATCTAACTATGTCACTCATTGTTATCTCTCCCCTAAGATTAACAACACAAACCCCCATTAGGTTCGCAGAAAATCACCTATCTAAAGATTACGTCTAAAGACTAAGGTGCTGGCTTTTGCATTGAGATTGATTATCGAACGTGGTTTTTACAATCTTCAATTTTCAACCGGGAGCGCAGATTCTGCGCTCCCGGTCAATCGCCAATCTGTTAAGCCCAACACCGTAGCTTTAGCTGATGTCTTTAGCCCGGTGATTTAGTTGACTGAATACCTGGGTTTTTGTCCGTTGATAACCCTGATAATATCCTCTGCCACCATGGACATCGCAGTCACAGCCTGTTCAGTTTGTCCAGCCGTATGCGGTGTAATGACGACGTTTGGAAGTTTGAGAATTGGCATATCAACCGGCGGCGGTTCTTCCTCAAAAACGTCAATTCCTGCGCCAAGCAATTTGCCGTCCTTTAGCGCGTCGTACAATGCCTCAATATCCACGATGCTCCCCCTTGCGGCGTTAATGAGGAAAGAAGAGGGTTTCATCAACTTGAGTTTGCTCGCGTTAATCAGATGTTTGGTAGTGGGTGTGGCAGGCACATGAAGCGTAACGACATCCGATGAAACGAGCAACTCGTTCAAATCCATTTTTTTAGCGCCGAGTTTCTCCTCAGCATTCTTGTTAGCCACGATGTCACAGTAAAGGATTTTCATGCCCAACCCCAAAGCCGCAATCTCGGATAAACGATAGCCAATTCTCCCCATGCCTACAACGCCAAGTATTTTACCAGTCAATTCCTGTCCTGGGGTACTATACCGAAAATCCCATCTGCCTTCTCGAATGGCCTTGTCCGCCTCCAGTATTCTTCTTGCAAGTACAATCATCGTTGCTATGACGTGTTCCGCTACTGCTTCGGTTGGCGCATCTGGAGTATTTACAACCTGAATGCCCCTTTCAGTTGCCGCTTCGATATCTATGTTATCGACACCAGCGCCGTGCCGCCCGACAACTTTGAGTTTTGGCGCGCTGTCCATTACGCGCGCACTTACCTTGCCCAAAGCACGTACGATAATCCCTGAAGCATCGCTTACCTCACGGCATATCACATCCTCCTCGTCTACACTGGATGCCCATAATACTTCAGCATGAGTCTGTAGATAATCAATTCCCTGCTGGTGCATTGATTCATACAAAAATACCTTTGGTTTTTCTGTCATTTTTTTCCCCATTAAGTTGATATTTATTTTTCTTTGTGCTAAACTATAGAGGATATTTTAACATAACAAGATGTTTTAAGCAAACCTCATTGTGAAAGTAGAGCCTTTCGCCGGCTGGTTCCTGGTGGGCGTGCATGGGAATTAACAAGCCGGTAGCATGCTCTACATTCTCACAGGATTGTAAAAATCAACGAAGTGTATTTTCACAAAGGAGATTCTGATATGGCAAACGAATTACTGAAAGTTGGCGTAGCAGGCTGTGGCGGACTTGGCAGGACTGAAGCTCGGATAGTTAATAATTTGGAAGGTGTCCAATTGGTTGGAGTATGTGATGCCATTTTGGAAAACGCGCAAAAGGCTGCGGCAGATTTGGGCGTTGAGATGGCTTGTGATAGTCATCGTCAATTGATAGATGAAAACGATTTGGATTGCATGCTTGTGGTAACGCCCACTTACACACATGCCGACGTTACAGTTGACGCTGCTAATGCGGGGCTGCATGTATTCTGCGAAAAGCCGATGGCTATAACGCTTGATGAATGCGACCGAATGCTCGAAGCGGCAGAAAACAATGGCGTTAAACTGATGATAGGATTCGTGCGGCGTTTCCAACCCAATTATCGGGAGATGAAACGTCGCGTTGATGCAGGCGACATAGGCGCAGTTCGCTTGGTGCAGAGCGTGCGCATGGGCGGTCGACCGCCTATTGGCATCGGTGAATGGAGGCGGGAACGCAAAAAGGTGGGCGGACTGCATTCAGCGTACATCCATGAGATGGACCAAATTTTATGGTTGGCTGGAAATGTAAAAACGGTTCAAGGGGTTGTAAATTTTGGTACCTTAGAAAACACCGATGTGGAAGATAGCATCTGGATGTTAATGGAATTTGAAAACGGCGCTATCGGTGCGATGGGAAGCAGTGAGATATATCCAGTGGGGTGGTATGAATTGGGAGTTGGTGGCACGACAGGCGCTATGAGAATCGCCAGCGGAACGACATCTGTAGTTTTGAAAAAACACACGGGCGAAGACGAAACTATTCAGCTTGAACCGAACGATGCCTTTGTGGAGGAACTGAGCCACTTCTTCGACTGTGTTAGAAATGATAAGGAGCCATTGGCATCGGGCTTAGATGGCAGGCGGAGTTTGGAAGTTGTAATGGCAGCGTTTGAATCAGCGGAAACAGGGAAGGCTGTAGAATTGGGTAATTAGTTTCGGAATTGAGTGTAAAACTTGGAAGGGGGGTATGCAGGCGAAGAAGCCTGCTAAAGCGGAAACCAGTGGAACAGTTCACCGGGTTTCCCCTCCCCTATATTAGATGAAACTTTTTGCTGAAGAAGAGATTCAGATTTTCGCCCATCGCGGCGTTTCTCAAGACGCTCCTGAAAACACGACAACCGCATATAAAAAAGCGATAGAACTTGGCGTCGGCATAGAAGCAGATGTGCGGGTGAGCAAAGACGCACACCCGGTTTGTCTGCACGATGCTATGTTGAGTAGAATTGCCAATAGGCGCGGGCTGGTAAGATATTGTACGCTGGCAGAACTGAAACAACTGGACATCGGTTCATGGTTCGGTGAAGATTTTGCGCAGGAGCGAATATTGACTCTCACCGAGTTGTTTCAGTTAGCTAAAGACAAAACATGTTTAGCCATTGAGATAAAGTATATGGGCACGGAAGAGTTGATAGCAAGAGCGGTGGAGGAGACTGACATGTTTGAAGGCGTACTTGTGTTTGATACGGTGGACGCTTACGAATTTCCCCAGCGCATGAAAGCATATAACCCCAAAATCCAAACAGCCACCTGTTGTATATGCGAGGAAGATTACATATCGCTAAAGGATTCCGGTTTTCAGGACGTTAATATAATCTGGGGGTGGATATATTCGGGCTGGCTTACGCGTGATATTGTGTTGGATATTAAACAAAATGGCTTGAAAGTGGTAGCTACTATCGTAAACGCAGAAGCAGATATGGCAAAATACGTTGATTTGAAGGTAGACGGAATTTGTACGGATAGACCAAAAAAACTCCTTAATTTGATAGGTAATAGAAAGCTTTCTTAGTGCTTATCCTAAAAATGTAGCGGCGGGCTCCGTACTGCCATGTCGCCACAGAGGGACGACACTACGGATTATGACTTTTAGGATAGGTTCTTAACCAAATTTTTGTGAGGTTCAAAAATGTCTGTAACAGAGCAGTATTACAAAATTTTGGGATTGCGTCCGACAGCTATGCCAAACGATATTAAACGCGCTTACCGTCGGTTAGCGCTCAAATATCATCCTGATAAAAATTCGGGCAATGAAGAAATAATGACGAGGCGATTTATCGCTATCAATCACGCCTATAGTGTGCTAATGGACGAGAATCGCAATGGAGGGCTATCGAGCGTAGAAGATGCGATGGAGTGTTTCAAAAAGCACTTTTACGATTTAGCGCGACGCATTGACCAAGAGGATTTGATTGAAGGACAAATTTACCAGGATGAGTGCGCTTTCTTCTTCAGATACCAACTGGAAGAGGTACGGCAAGTGAGACGCAGTGCTGTCGAAGCACGACGGATAATCAATCTGATGGAAAAGGCTATGCTGAAAGGTTTTGACCCATCTGAAATTGTAGAAGCCCACACGGTTTTTTTTGACAAGTATAACTTCTCTATGAATTCTAAGGAGGAAGTATACGAGCAAGCTGTAGACGAATATAAACAGATTATCGCAGTTAACCCTACCGACGCTAAAGCGCATTATGAACTGGGTTTGCTTCATGAACAAAATGGCTGCCTTGATGAGGCCGTCAGAGAGTATAAAATTGCAGCATATCTGAGCATAGATGACGATGAAGCAAGACAGGCATTGGACAGATTGAAGGCGATTAAATGAAAGCAGAAAAAATTCTTGTCGTAGATGATGACGAAGCAGTAAGAGAAGTTATAGAAGAGATTTTGAAAGTACAAGGTGGGTACGATGTTGATACTGCGGTTGATGGGTTGGATGCGCTTGAAAAGATAGCCCAAAATGAGTATGGTGCTATCATCTCCGACATAAGGATGCCCAACTTAGATGGCATCGGCTTGCTCCAGCAACTCCGCGAGCTTGATGAGGACGTGTCTGTGATAATGGTAACTGTTCTAAATGACCTAAATACCGTGAGAAAAACGCTAAGTTCAAACATATACGATTATATCCCCAAACCGTTTTTTGATGCTTACCAAATAATAATAGATGTTGCAGATAAAGCCGTCGAGAGGACTAAATTTCTCAGACAACTTAAAGCCCATCGAAAGCAGGAACAAATGATGCTTGGAAGTATCATGGCTTTGGGCAAAGCGCTGGAGGAAAAAGACCGGTATACGGCTGGACACTCCGAGAGAGTAGCATATTGGGCTGAGAAAATCGCTCGCGAGATGAAATCATCAGAAGCACATCCCCTGCAAATAGAAAAGGCAGGGCGGCTTCATGATTTGGGCAAAATCGGAGTTCCCGACGCAATACTTCTCAAAGACAGAGAATTGTCGCCTGAGGAATATGAAAAAGTTAAGAAACACCCGCTGGTAGCGGTGAGGATTTTGAAAGACGTTATACTTGAAAAGCAAATCTTAGAAGGTATTCGACACCACCATGAAAGATACGATGGGAGCGGTTATCCCTACGGCTTACCCGCCCAATCCATCCCACTAACTGGTCGAATCCTCGCCTGCGCAGACTGCTACGACGCTATCACTTCCACACGCCAGTACCGAAACGCTATGACAAAAAAAGAAGCCATCAAGGAGATAAAACGGGTTGCAGGCACACAGTTAGACCAAAACGTTGTAGATGTGTTTTTGAGCTTGATAACTAAAGACCAAAATAATCTTGACATGAGCGCATGAGCACACTATAATTTAGGTAATTTTCAAAAATAAAGTTAATGTTTACAACAGTGTATTTGCATTGATACTTCGTTTTGGGTACAGCGATTAATTTGAAGGAAACAAAATATGGAAATTCAAAAAGAAGAGCTAATATATACGCCCGACTCATCGGAAATGATGGAATTAGACGAGATTTACCGACAGATATTGGAACGGACAGGCGAAGACACGCAAAGAGAGGGATTGATAAAAACGCCCCATAGAGCGGCGGAAGCGATGAAATTCATGACACAAGGGTATCATCAAACTGTCGAGGGGGTACTCAACGACGCACTCTTCGAGGCAGAATCAGACGATATCGTAACGGTGAGAGATATTGAGTTCTATAGTTTGTGCGAACACCATCTGCTACCCTTTTTCGGCAGATGCCACGTCGGATACATTCCCAAAAACAAAATTATCGGCTTGAGCAAAGTAGCAAGAGTGGTGGATATGTTTGCGCGGCGTTTGCAAGTTCAAGAACGTTTGACACATCAGATAGCCTGTGCCTTGCAGGAAGCGCTTGACCCATTGGGAGTAGGCGTAATCACGGAAGCGCAACACATGTGCATGATGATAAGGGGAGTTCAAAAACAGAATTCAAAAATAGTTACCAGCCGCGTCCTTGGGCTTTTCCGAGATGACCAATCGACTAAGGCTGAATGGTTGAGCTTTTTGAATATATCATAGTCAAGGAGGAGATTATATGGCCAGGGGAAAAAGAAGACGAAGAGGTGGAAGTGGAAGAGGAGGCGGCACACCAAGACAAGAACGTACTCCTAAAAGAGAGATACCAGTAGAGAAAATTGACGACTATCGTTGGCGTGTTCCAAAGATGGAAGGGATGAACGTAGACGCCATCATTTACGCAAATGAAACCTTGATGAAGGATGTCGGAAGGGACAGCAGTTTGTCGCAGATTGCAAACGTCGCTCATCTGCCCGGCATTGTCGGACACTCCCTTGCGATGCCCGACATGCACGAAGGATACGGTTTCCCAATCGGCGGTGTCGCCGCAGTTGACCCGAAGAACGAAGGCGTAGTCTCACCTGGAGGAATCGGTTATGATTTAAACTGCTTGAGTGGAGATGCTATCATTCTACACCAACACGGGTATTATTGCACCATTGGTGAAATGGAAACCACCTTTAAGCAGGCGAGCTTGCGATGTCAGGATTTTACAGAAAATCGTGAGATAAACACCAACATCCTGCGTTACATAAAACTTCGCCCAAGCAACACCGTCTATAAACTTACGACGGAAAGTGGCGATGAAATCACGGCTACGGCTGACCATCCTTTCTGGACACCAAACGGTATGCTTGAGTTGGAAGCACTCCGACCGGGTGACCGAATTGGCATGTCCCCTTTCAAAGGAGTGCCTTATGAGGAAGCATCTGATGAAATTATCGTCGACAGGATGGACATCGAACGGTTGCTGCTGAGTTTAGGCAAGGATTCCCGCGGGAACGGTTTAGGTCAAATTCTAAACCATCTGGAAAAACGTGGACTGTTGCCATTACGATATGATTCGCAAAAACTACCCTATTTGTTGAAAATTCTGGGATATGTAATGGGCGATGGCAACATATTTTATGTGGGGCAGAGAGGCAAAGGGATAACCTGGTTTTACGGCAAGCCAGAGGATTTAGAGGGAATCAGGGAAGATATTACCAAACTTGGCTTTACTCCGTCAAGGGTTTATGTTCGAAACCGGGAACACTGCATAAAGACGACATACAACACGTATGAATTCACCACTCAGGAATTCAGCTTTAAGGTTTGCGGCAGTGCTTTTGCCACCCTACTGGTTGCTTTGGGCGCACCTCTGGGAAGAAAAACCACTCAAGATTATGAAGTACCCGCATGGATTTTCAAAGCCCCGCTTTGGCAAAAACGACTTTTCCTCGCTGCTCTCTTTGGCGCAGAATTATCTGCTCCTAAAACGGTTACTGGGCATGGATATAACTTTTACGCGCCTGCTCTTTCAATGAACAAACACGAAGGATTTGTCGATAGTGGTAGAATATTTATGCGTGGCATTGCTGACATTTTAGCGGAATTCGGAATTGGAGTCTATCCCGTCGGCGAAAGAAAGGAACAAGAAAATAAAGATGGTTTGATTTCCTATCGCTTGCGTTTACTTATTTCAGCGACACCGAACAACCTCATCAAACTTTGGGAACAAGTCGGATTTGAGTACAACGCCAATCGCAAAGCGTTAGCTAATGCGGCGTTGCAATACCTCAAACACAAACAGCAAATAATAGAACGTAAGGAAAACGCCGCCGGATTGGCCGTCGCTATGTACGCCGCAAATGCGGGAAGGCAAAAGATTTACGATGAATTAACAAGTGCCCATGTCAATCAGAGGTTTTTAGAACGCTCCATTTACGAAGGCAGGAAAACAAAACCGCGCATTTCAAGTAGCTTCCCCACCTTCGAGGAGTATGTAGAAGAGGCAACGGAGGGGCTTGGCACAAGCGGGATGGTTTGGGAGCGCATTGCCAGAATCGAACCGATAGCCTTTGATGATTACGTTTACGATTTCACCGTCAGTCATTCTGACCACAATTTCATTGCCAATGGGTTCGTTGTGTCCAACTGCGGCGTGCGGTTAGTGCGAACGAATCTCAAACGAGAGGATGTCGAGGGCAAAACCAAAGAACTGGTTAATGTGCTATTTAACAAGATTCCATGCGGCGTGGGTTCCAAAGGTAACATTCGTTTGAGTATGGAAGAGGAGAGAGTGGTACTCGAAAAAGGCTCTCTCTGGGCCGTCGAAAACGGCTACGGAATCCCCAAAGACTTAGAGTATACCGAAGAGAAGGGACAGTTTGGGCTTGCCGACGCCAATGTGGTAAGCAGCCGAGCCTTAGAGCGCGGCAAGAATCAACTCGGTACGCTCGGTTCAGGCAATCACTTCTTAGAGATACAGGTAGTTGACCGGGTTTTCGATAAAGAGGCAGCCGAGGTAATGGGCTTGGAAGAGGGGCAAATTACGGTGATGATTCACTCCGGTTCGCGGGGATTTGGGCATCAGGTATGCGGCGATTACATCAAATTTCTCAATGAAGCGGTGAAAAAATACAACATCTCTTTGCCCGACAGACAATTAGTCTGCGCTCCTGTCGAATCAGACGAAGGAAGACAGTACATCGCCGCCATGGCCGCCGCTGCAAATTATGCGTGGGCGAACCGTCAGTGCATCATGCACTGGACGCGGGAATGCTTCATGGATTTTTTCAAAATGGGATTTGGTGATGTGGGTTTGGAACTGGTTTACGATGTGGCGCACAACATCGGCAAATTCGAGGAACACACGGTGGGAGGCGAAAAACGTACCCTGTTTGTCCACAGAAAAGGCGCAACCCGCGCTTTCGGACCAAAACATCCCGATGTCCCCGAAAAATACAGGGATGTCGGACAACCCGTTATCATCCCAGGAGACATGGGCACAGCTTCGTATATCCTCGTAGGTACTCAAACCGCTATGGACGAAACCTGGGGCACAACCTGCCACGGCGCAGGACGAGTAATGTCCCGCAGCGCGGCAATCAGAGCGACAAGCGGACGCCCAATCAAACGCGAATTGGAAGACCAAGGCATCTTCGTCCGATACGAAGGTAGAACTACATTGCAGGAAGAGATGCCCGAAGCCTACAAGGACGTTGACGAAGTCGTCAAAGTTGTCGATGAGGTGGGCATCTCAAAGCGTGTGGCGAGGATGCGTCCGTTGGGGGTTATAAAAGGATAGAAGTTACCGAAAGAGACAAGGGGGACGCGAAAAGCGGAAAGAAATTAGGAAATCAATGCTTCCTCCTTCAGTATCCACTTCCAAAGGGGGAAAAGGTATCCCCCCAAAATAGAGATGAAAAATGTAAACAAGTTAGAGCTAAAAAATATTCATCTTTTAATACCGCGCGAGGAATATGAATTTCTGGCTGGAGAATCGGCAAAGAGGGGAATCAGCATGGCGCTCTATGTGGCAGAGCTACTTTGGAGGGAAAGGTTGAACGTCAAGAGGGAAAACCTGGAGGGAAGCGAAATTGTACTGCCCAAAGATGTTGAAAAAACCTTTTCACTCGAATTTACCGAACTGACAGATGAAGAACTGGAGAAAAAACTTCAAGCCTTCGAGATGAAATATCAACTCAATTCAGAAACTTTGTATCAACTTTACCAACAGGGGAAAGCACCAGAATGGATTGAGGACAGAATCCTTTGGGCTGGTTTGTATAGACTAAAGAAAGATGAGAATGACGTGGAATGAGTATACAAGTCACATGAGAGCTTTGATTAACGATTTGGGGATTAGGGGACTCTTAATCGGAGAAGTCCCAGTTAAATTTAAGCGCAAAAAGAATACAGGAAATATTTTTTCAGAAGCTCCACATTTAACATTCAAAGATGGTGCTTCCTTTGAGTTTTCAGAGAATCTCATTCTGATTGGAAATCAGGTGCAGGTAGAATCCTACAAATATCAGTATCAGCGCGCAGGTGGGTATTTCTTCCGATATGAGAAGGAAGAAACGGAGGACATCATCTGGAAGCCGCCGGAGCATCTGCATGTCATTCTTAACGTACCACATTTTACCGCTCCCTTTATCACTTTAGAGGGTGTACTTAGGATTATAGAAGTCAACTTTTATCAAGAAGCGAAACGTGAAGAGATTGTGGGCAAAAGGATTGAACTGATTGTTTGAATAAAAGACATTGGCGAAGTTGTCAAAGTCGTCGATGAAGCGGGCATCTCGAAACGTGTGGCGAGGATGCGTCCGTTAGGGGTTATAAAAGGATAGGAGCGCGGAGTGTGGAATGCGAAAGTGCTATGATAAAACTGAGGTGTGTTCATGGAGAAAGAACTCGAAGCTGACTCTTTGTTTCAACTGCTTGAGTGGGATTATGTTCGTTCATGGCACGTCGGATAATGTTACTCCTGTCGCTCAAGCCAGAACACTGGATAGAGCAATGACCAAGCTCGGAATTGATCATGTGTATGATGAACATGGCGGCGGGCATGACTTCATTCCAAGCAAATCTCTGCAATTTCTGTCGGATTATCTGTCAGACCGACTGGTGGAAACTGCTGTTGATGCTAAAGGCAAGCTGGCGATAACATGGGGAGAAATCAAAGAGCTTTAGGTGAAGCTAGATATTTGACCACAACCACCAAAGAGGTTAAGGAAATAATCGGGGAACTGGAGAATGAAAGACATTCAGATTGCTTGATGAGATATGGTAATCATATATCAGCCAGCATTAGGAGGGGGAAACAATGCAGGATAACAATCAAAACAGTGGCTTGTTAGATGAACTAGGAGAAGAACAACGCCAACAACAAGACCAACAACAACAACTCCAGCAACAACTTTTACAGCAAGTAGAAGCTATAAACCCGGTAATTGAGAAAATGAAAGCTTATGCTAGCGAAGTTGAAGCACGAGGACAGTCGGTGGAGTTTAGTTGTGGGGCTTCTGGAGAATCCGACGAAGAACCTGCAATGAAGTATTGGTTCAGTATGCAAGAAAGTAGAAGTCAAGTTGAATCAAGAAGCAGTTCGGATATAAAGAGTCACCTTGCTAAAGCTCTTAAGGATAAAATTGAAAAGGAATACTATCCAGCAAATGCAAGCTCGGTGGAATTCGAGGACCTTGATGTTTTTAACGATGTCGTGTTCAAAGCTAGTCCTAATGCGATTGAGTTGTATTATTATCGTGAATATTCAGCCGAGGTTTATTATTCTTATCGTAATATGCATGTGATGTCGAAACCATCCAAGGTCACAGTTGAAAGTGGTGTGATTGAGATAAGACCAAATGGTTTTGCTCAAGGCGATGTGGAAACTTGTTTTAAATTTTTATTGGGGCGGGCAGATAAAGTCAAACTTTCGGAGAACGCTACCATAAAAACCACAGAGGGGAGAGCAGGAGGTAAGACTGGTCCCTGTTTCATCGCCACTGCTGTATACGCTTCTGAAACCGCTCCAGAGGTACTTATGTTGAGAAACTTCCGGGACAACTTTTTGCTTTCTTCAAAGCTTGGTAGGGCTTGTATGAATCTCTATTATCTATTCTCTCCACCCGTTGCTCGACTACTCGAAGCCAGTTTATCACTTCGGAATATCGTTCAAAAAGCCATTGTGCAGCCAATTGTAAATTTGGTACAGTCAAAATTTTACATAAAATAGTGTGAGGAAAATGGGCGCAAAGGAAGAGACAGAAATTAATTACCCTCAACAACTTCCTCCCAAGGCTTCTTGTCCTTTTTGCCAAGGACTGCTTATCAAACTGTTTTACGCACTATTTGGCATTGAGAATCTGAGCCAGATAAAGACTGAACTCAAGGAAATACTCGTGAAATCTGTGCGCATTGACGCCATTGTTACCTTTCCAGACGACTTCGATTTCACCAAGCTGAGAAAGCGAATCTTCCCCTGGTTGGGAAAAAACAACATTTTCGAGTACAAAGGCAGATTTGACCCACTGAAGGTTGGGCAGTATTTCCAGTATATTTTTGTGGAGTTAGGGCTGATGCTAACACAATGTCTTAGCAAGGAGCGGAAGGACAGAACTGGACGAGAATGGCTAAGTCAAAAGGCTGTACATGGGTATTGGAATGAGCTAAAAAATCAAGGAGCTAAACACTTTTGTACCACAACCATCTTGAGTACGGGCGACCCGATAGGAATCCGTGAGGGAGGGGAATTCATACCGGTTACAGAATATCCTCACTTACAAGGAGCCTTGTTCAGGAAGGTTATTTACCAAGATAAATTTATTGGCAGTGTCGCTGTTTATTTGGTGGTGTTGAACAAACTAAAAGTCAGTGCTATCAACACGCCGTTGCTTCTACTTTCGACAGGTGAGAAGTTGAAAGAGTTCTGCCAATGGCTTATAGATGATGCCGAGGGATTGACAATTGAGGAACAAGTTTCGTATAAAACGCTAATGATTACTTACAACATTGTAGGCGAGGAGGTGAAAAGACAGATGGGACGAAAAGCTTTGAGACTAGATTATGACAGTTTAGCTGAAGTGA
The DNA here is from genome assembly GCA_964601015.1 of uncultured bacterium. Lineage (GTDB taxonomy): Bacteria > Poribacteria > WGA-4E > DTYX01 > CAZRLY01 > CAZRLY01. Next base: position 5,682 of record CAZRLY010000085.1, on the reverse strand, counting down.
TAGATGAGACTTTCCCGCCAGAAGTAAAAATTAAATTTATTCAAAGCCTTCTCCGTGTCGATTCGCCAGAGGCAGGCGTTCAGAAACTTCTCGGCGTTGACTCGGTAGAAGAGGCGATTCTCAAACTGCAAGAACGAAAGAACAGCGAAAAGAATTGTTAGAGTTCCTGAAACAAAATCTTGAGGAGAGCGAAGATTCAGTCTTTAAATGATGAGGAAGAACAGGCTTATCAACAATTAATTCGTGAAGTCTACCCGGAGGTTAGTGAAATGATTACCAACCCATTAATTGAACAAGGAATCCAACAGGGAAAACAGTCGCTTCTCCTACAGCAGTTGAGTGCAAAATTTGGTCGGCTCCCCGAACCCGTGAGCCAAAAAATTATAGCGATAACCGGTGAGCAAGAACTCAACCAACTCAGTCTGAAAAGCCGCTTTGCCCCTTCGCTTCGCTACGTGCGTATCTTGACGGCAAATAGTCTTGACGAGATGGGACTAAACAGCAGGGGAAATAGTGACTAAACTGCTAACAAATCACCGCCCTGCTTTTTCTGGCTTTCCGTTTTTATGATTCCGATTTGAGGAGGAACAAATGGCTATCCAATTGACACAACAGGACACAGGCTCTACCGTATATCAAGTAACAGAGGATTCATTATCGAAATCCAATATCTACTGCGAGACGCCCTACTGTTCGGCTGATTCTCGCTATTTCGTGTTCACACAACGCAACCCGAAATATGAAACTAACCGCACTGAGTATGTAATCTGCGAACTGGGGACATGGGAGATGCAGGTAGGCGGGAGAGGCGGCGGCGGGGTGGCTATCACCCACAAGGGGATGTTCTACTTCCTGCGGACAACCGGTGCTGTCGCACAAGAATTGGTCAAGCTGAACTTAGCAACGGGTGAATCGGAGGTAGTACACGCTTTCCCTGAAGAAGTGAAGCCAAGGAGTCTGGGGACGGTTTCCCCTGACGGGCGATTTTATGCTTTTGGAGTTACAACCGATAAAAAGTTCAGAGAGTTCGGTATTGAGTTAGTCAGTTTGGAAACGGGCTCCCATGAGATTATTGACCGCGACCCATTTATTCTCAATCCACACCCCCAATTTGAACCATCTGAGGGCAAACAACTCATGATTCAGCACAACCGAGGAGGGAAAATCGACGAGACGGGCAACCGCATCCGATTGGTAGGGGAAGAGGGCGCGACGTTGTATCTGTTGGACATCGCCGATAGCAAACGCACGACGCTACAAGTGGGCAAGCCCTACACAACCCCGGCCACAGGGCATGAGGCGTGGATTGGCGATACCCACGAAATCCTGTTGACCGTAGGTGCTTCAGGCGATTTTGCCCCGGAAAAAGGAAATCTGCTTGCTGTAGGAGCCGGTCAACCTGCGCGTGTTGTGTCGAGTGGTTATCGGTTCAGTCATGTGGGAACGTCGGTATGCGGGCGATTCTTCTCCTGCGACGATGGTGCCACAGGCGACGTGGTAATCGGTTCCATCCGCACCGGCCAAAACGCTGTCGTATGCCACTCAGAATCCTCATTCGGCCGAGCGCAGAACACCCATCCACACCCCTATTTGACACCTGACTTAAAATGGGTAATCTTCAACTCGGATAGAAGTGGAGAACCCCAAATACACGCGGCAACAGTGCCGGAAGGGATGATTGAGGAACTGGAAAGTGAATAGCGTAAGTGGAGATATCGCCGTTTTTGGAGTGCAATCATTGCTTTTTCAACGTTGTACTCCAAAGTGTTTCATATAATTCGGAGAGATTAGATGCCTGCAAGGGATATTTTCCACGAAACAGTAAAAAGAGGTTTAATCAATGATGGTTGGACGATAACTCATGACCCGTTATATTTGCGGGTGGGAGTAAGATACGTCTTTGCAGATTTGGGCGCACAAAGGTTAATAGGCGCTGAAAAAGGCAACGAAAAAATAGCCGTTGAAATCAAAAGTTTTATTGGCGATTCTGCAATTAGAGATTTAGAGGTAGCTATCGGACAATATATCTTGTACGCAACCGTACTTGCAGAGAATCAACCTGACCGACAATTATATTTGGCAGTGAACGAAGAAACATACGAGGGTATATTATCGGAAGCTATAGGGGAAATGGTTATTGAGGCGCAAAGGATTAGGCTGATAATCTTTGATGAAGAAACGGAGGAAATTATAAGATGGATAAAGAATTAAAGGTTAAAGAATATCCTGCAATTATCAAAAGAATTATTAACGAATATGCTCAATTTAAACCCGCTTATGGTGATATTGAATCAGAAGCGATTTTTGATGATGATAAAAAACACTATCAACTTATACAAATGGGGTGGATTAAAAAAAAGCGCGCATTTGGCCCAATAATTCACATCAACATTAAAAATGATAAGCTCTGGATACAATACGATGGTACAGAAGATGGTGTTGCCGGAGAATTAGTTGAGGCTGGCGTGCCAAAGGAGAAAATTGTCTTAGGTTTCCACTCCCCGTATATGAGACAATATACCGAATATGCCGTAGATTAGAAATTACAACAACGTAGAAACCAAGTTTTTCCCAAAAACTTGGTTTCTGAATTGAAGGAGACAACAAATGTACGATGTAGTAACTTTTGGTGAAGCAATGATTAGGTTATCAACGCTTGATTATCAGCGTTTTGAACAGGCGACGACGTTATCTGTTACCGTTGGTGGCGCAGAACTCAATGTCGCTGTCAACGCGTCAAGTCTTGGGTTAAAATCCGCCTGGGCATCCCGCTTGGTAGACAATTGGTCGGGAAGATACATTCGCAATAAGGGCAGGGAACAAGGCGTGGATATGTCCCACATTTTATGGACAAAGTTTGACGGAGTTGGATTTGAGCGGAACGGTTTCTACCATCTCGAAACAGGGGTAGGCCCGAGGGCAAGCTCCGTTACTTATGACAGGGGACATTCAGCCATCTCGCACATCCAGACGGGGATGATGAACTGGGAGGCAATTTTTAAGGACACGAAATGGTATCACGTCAGCGGTATCACGCCTGGCTTATCTAAGTCGGCGGCGGAAACGACTTTGGAATCGTTAAAGGTTGCCAGAAAATGTGGCGTAACCACGAGTTTTGACCTGAACTACCGGTCGAAATTGTGGACGCCCGAAGAGGCGCAAGAAACCATCAAAAAACTTGTGCCGTACATTTGCGTACTCATCGGCAATGAGGAGGATTTCGAGAAATCTCTTGGCTTGAAAGCCGAAGGTACTTCCGAAAGCTACGATAAACTTGACCCGGAAAGCTACAAGGAAGTAGCACACAGCGTCGTACAACTGTATCCAAACGTCGAAAAGGTTGGAACGACGCTCAGAGTGGCAAAGACAGGACTCTTGAACGATTGGCGCACACTCCTGTTTGACGGAAAAGAATTTTATTTCTCCCGAAAATATGAGGACTTAGAATTAGTTGACCGGGTAGGAGGTGGCGATAGTTTTTCGTCTGGACTTATTTACAGCATACTCAAGGGAAAAAGTCCGCAAGAAGCAGTCGAATTCGCAGGAGGCTTCTCCGCGCTGGCGCATACCTTCCCGGGCGATATTAATTGGGCAACGGAAGCAGAGGTAGAAAAAGTAATCACTGGAGCCGCCGCGAGGATTAGTCGATAGCGCATCATTTTGGAGTAGGTTGGGTTGAGTAGGAGCGTAGCGACGTATCGAAACCCAACCTACTGGAAAGGAATGCTGGCTATGTGTCAATCAAATGCTTATTTAGTTCAAGATGACGAAGAGGAACTTCTCTTAGAAGATGTTGTCTTGATTGAACCTGAAGGCGATAAGATACGGTTGACGAGCCTTTTTGGCGAAAAGATACTCATAGACGCAAAGGTCAAAACCGTAGATTTGTTGCATCATAAGGTTATTTTGGAGAAGTAAGGGTTAGGAATCGAATGCCTAACCCTACCTACCAAAGGGAATCAAAAATGGCAAAAACTGACTTTGAAAAGCTCGGAATTTTACTGAAACATTGGATAGAACACAACGAGGAACATGGCAAAGAATTTCAGCGGTGGGCGGAAAAGGCGAAAGCGCAGGGAAATGTCGAGGTTCATGACGAAATTCTATGTGCCGTTGAACAGATGAATCTCGCAAATGAGTGTCTGATGAGGGCGATGGAAAAACTGGTTTTGTAGAGCCACCGCTGGCTGGTTCAGATGTTAAGCACTTAGCTCTCCAATTCCAGGATAGCTTTCCCTTCCGTATCCGGTGATGCTCAAGCACGCCGCCTTTGTCGCCATCGAAGCGCAATCGCACAGGGAACGTCCTGACAATAATCCCGCCAAAAAACCAGCGGCGTATACATCACCCGCGCCCGTTTTGTCCACAACCGTTACGCGTTCAGTCGGCATGTCGAACTCTTCATCTTCAGAGAGAATGTATGAACCTCTCTCTCCCCGCTTACAGGCAACGATGGCGGTGCCGTTTTCAATGAGTTCCCTTGCGCCCGCCTTGTAATCCTTGCCTGTCATAAGCTCAATCTCTCTGTCGGTGGGGAAGATGATGAAGGTATTTTTTATGATTGGCAGCAAGGCTTTCAACCCGCGCCGCGCGTAGAGTTCGCCCGGGTCAAAACTAATCAGGTTTGTCGCCGCGCTCGGGCAAACTGATCTGTCAAAGAGCATTGCTTGAGCAACCCGTTTCTGCGCATCAAAAGGAACGTCCCCGACAAAAGAACTCAAATGCAGAAATCTGGTATTTTTGATGTAGTCTACATCAAGTTCATCGTAAGATAGGGTATCATTGCTATTCGGCAGGATAATATTTGACCTGTCGCTTGATTCGTCCAGCAGCACGATGCACATTCCACTGCGCCCGCTTTTGTGAACGCGGCTGGTATCGACATTCTCCATGCTCTGAATTAAAAAGTCACCATCCTCGTCACGTCCTACCTTGCCGATGTATCCCGTCTCAAACCCCATCCTTGACAACGCCACAACTGTATTCGCCGCCTGCCCGCCGCCGCTCTTGCCTTTGAGTTCCCCAATTTCCTCAAGCAATTTCAGCATCTCGGAGAATTCGTCATATCGCCCAACCACTTCTCCGCCAGGCATAAGTCCCCCCGGCAGTTCCTTTACTTTATAGATTACATCAACATTCAATGCACCAAAACCGATTGCGTGATACATCTGATTCCCCCAAACTTCCCACTTATACCACGTTGTAGTTTATAAGTAATACCAACTTAAATAATTAATGCAATATTATCTTCGGATAAACCCCCGTATTTAGGGAAAAGCAGGTGTTGGGGTATTGGAGTATTGGGGTGTTGGGGTAAAAGAAGGTAATGGGGTTTGGGGGTATTGGGGTGTTGGGGAAAAACTTATGAGAGCCAAAGTTTTTTACCCCATTACCCCGTTACCCCATCACCCCATCACCCCATTACCCCGTTACCTGCTTTATAAATAAGCAGTACAAATGATATTGCATTATTTTCTTAAGTAAGTTCCAAAAAAGCTCTTCAACTTTATCTCGGAACTTCGTTATGAGGTTTCGTCCGATAGCTAACGGATTTTTGGCTAACGGATTGAAAAAAGTTTTATCCGTTAGCAGTTAATCCGCTAGCCAAAAGCGAAAAAACTTAATTGGAACTCACTTAAGTAAGTTCGAATTAAATCTTGCCACTTTCCAAGAGGAACTCGG
>CAZRLY010000084.1:0-19917 GCA_964601015.1 uncultured bacterium | reverse complement strand
AGGGAAAGGGGGGGCTTGGGGGGGAAAGGCTTGTCCCCACCAACTTAAAGATGAAAAGGACGAACAGGCTCGCGTTTCGACGCATCCATAGTCGGATTGGGCATCTTTGTTTTGTGGGAATGGCAATTGCCTTTACTTTTTCCGTTTTGGTGCCGATTGTTGTACATGCTGACCGCAGTTCCTCCCAAGGTGACCCGGGCTTGGGCTTAGAGAAAGCCGGCAAATACGCCGAGGCAGCGATGTACTACCAGCGGGCGCTGCGCGGATTACAGGAGGTGTGGGTCAAATTCTGGTACTACGGCGATATAAACAAAGCGCACGAGGTGATGCAACAGATTATTGCTGAGTACCAGGCTCGGTTGAAGAGATGTTTGCAGAAGGCAAAAATGCCAAAGGCTCAACGCGAACAGATGGAATTTGTAAATGAGCTTTGGATGGGGGAATATGTGGATGTTGAACTTGGTGGATATAAGTTGGCGTTCGCCTACCGTGCGGAGGAGGCAGAGAAACACGGCGACTTCCTGTTTGCAGAGAAACTCCGTTTAGCTGCGGCCGATTACTGCCGACTTGTGGCCATCCCCTATCACGAGCAATTGGCATCGAAACTTGAGAGGCAGCAGCGTTCAGAAGCGGCCCTCCACCGCAAAGCAGCAACGGAATACAAGCAACAATCCGTAGAGCACAAAATCTTGGCGGAAGGCAACAAAGTGCTTGCCGACATTCCCGGTTTGCAAGGGCCAACGTCCCGCCCGGACGTTCGCCTGCTCAACCAACACTACTTCAAGTCCTACAAGCTTTACCATCAACGCGTACTTGCTGTTAAGGGCGGGAAATGGAAAACCGGCAGAACGCCACAACAAGTGGCTGCGATTCTCAAGCAGAAAGGCATCCAAAATATAGACGAAAATGCGCGGTTCGCATCAGTGGTTATCTTGGCCAACCTCGGTGAGAAAGAGGCGATGCTTGCTGCCTTAACAGACACATCACCTCTGGTACGGTTGGCCGCGGCAAAGGCGTTAGCGGCGACTCGCTGGACGGATGGTTGGTCGGCTTGCTATCTGCACGCGGACGCCAAAGTCCGTAAGGCAGTTGAGCTACTCATGGAGCCGGCTGGAAAGCAGGTACTCTCACGTACGACTGCGATTCCTGAACTGGTACAGGGACTGGATTCTTCGTCTGCCAGGACACGTAACTTCTGTCAAACCGCAATGCAGCGCATCACAGGCAAGAAGGAAATGTCTGCAAGCGAATGGCGGGCGTGGTGGAAGGGACTGGGAAATGCAAAGCCAGGGCTAATCCGAACGGGGCCGGATGGGGCTGCCATGTTGGATGAGACTATCGACATTGGAACGTGGTGGCAGAGCGGCGAACGCTCAATAATGAATCGCCCCAACCCCTTGTCGAAATATTCCTTGCCGGCCAGGTTCAAATGGCGCGGGCACTTAGTGGTAACACGAGCTGGCAACTACCAATTCTATGTGCGCAGTCGTGGCGAGAGGAGGAAAGCATTCGACAAATATGGGACGCTCTATTTCACCTCCCCATGTGCAAAGTTGTATATCAACAAAAACCCTGTTCTTCTGAACCCGCCAGTTGTCGTTGAAGATGCAAAGATGCACATGCGCATTGACTGTAGCAAACCGATTAAGTTGAAGCCGGGTTTGCATACAATTCTGCTGGAGCTTGAGGTGAAAAGCGCCGGCGCCGGTCCTTGGCAAAGTCCTTCTATACGCCTTTACTGGAGCAACGAGCATTTCCTGCGCCAACTTGTGCCAGCCGAGCGCCTAATCCATACAGAGGAAACGAAACGTTGAATGACCGCGCTGGCATAGAGTCAGTCGGTTGAAAACGAAAAGGAGATAAAAGAATGTTTAGCAAAAACAGTGAAGGAGTTGCTTTGATGAAGTTAGGCTGCCAAAGGTACGGCGCAAGCGATAAATCGTTGCAGTATTACGCACGATACGGTGTTCAACACATCGCTGCCAATCCCGGGCCATGGACAGTGGAGAGTATCAGAGAGACACGGAAACGCGCTTCCTCCTACGGCATCAGCGTGGAAGCAGCCCATATTGGCGTGGGCAACATTCTGATGGATACAGGAGAGCAGCGCGACCAGAATATCAAGCAAATCTGCGATACCATCCGGATAGGGGCTGAAGGGGGTTATTCCGTGCTCTTGTATGGGCTTAACATCCCTCGTGGCGTCCCTGCCCGGACCGAATCGACGAGCGGACGAGGAGGCGTCAGCTACAGCACATGGGAACTTGCCAGGGTTGATAAGGAGCAGATAAGCGAACCACCTATCTCAGAAGAGGTGATGTGGGAAAGAATCACCTCCTTCCTGGAGAAAGTAATCCCGGTGGCTGAGGAATGCAAAATAAAAATGGCATGCCATCCGCTTGACCCGCCGGTTCCACCCCACGCGCTGGCGACAGTGGAGAGGTTGAAAAGGTTCGTCTCTATCGTCGAAAACGACTATCACGGGTTGCACTTCTGCCAGGGGACGTTGGCTGAGATGCTACAAGAACCAGGTAAGGAAATCTACGACATCATTCGCTACTTTGGAGAAAGAAAGAAGATTTTCAACGTTCATTTCCGCAACATCCGCGGCGGGCATAACCACTTCTGCGAAACCTATCCCGACGAAGGCGATGTGGATATGTTACGTGCAATGCGGGTATACAAAGAGGTGGGCTATTCTGGCATGATTATGCCTGACCACCTGCCAAACCACCCGGATGATGAGGAGCAACGTGAAGGTTTTGCTTTCGCGTATGGATACATCCGGGCGCTCATCCAGACGGTGAGTGCGGAGGACTAAACGGTTTCCAGAAAATATCAATCATGCGTATCAAGTTAAGAGGATTTAGTAAAAAACAAGAATTACCGTTATAAGCGACTTTTCGGCATTGTTTTAAGCAGGCTCAAGCGATTAAAAATGACAGTAAATGCTGATGTCGCGTGAATCCCGGTTCATTTGCAAAATTTACGTTAAACTTGCAAAAAAGGGTTCATTCATAAAAACGTATTCAGGCGGGGGAGGAAGTCGCTTCCCCCTTTTTTGCCTTGACAAATTAATGTCAGTATGGGATAATATAAGTATGATACGCCCAAAGCAAGTCCGATTGAAACTCAGTCAAGGTATAATCAAAGTTAACTTTTTAATGTATTAGGGGCTGGTAAAGTATGTTGACCGTATGAAAGGAATAACAATAATGAAGATAATCTTAGATGGCAGAGAGGTGGTTGCTGCAAAGGGCCAAACCATCTTGGAGGTATGCAGAGAAAACGGGGTATACATCCCCACTCTCTGCCATGATGAACAATTGGAGCCTGTTGGCTCATGTTGGATTTGCGTGGTAGATATACAGGAACATGGGCTTGTAACATCGTGTGCCACGCGCATAGCAGACGGCATGGTGATTGAAACTAATAATGAGCGGGTTGTATCTGCTCGTAAGAAGTGTCTGGAATTACTTCTCCAGAATCACTACGGCGATTGTATAGCTCCCTGTCAGGCTGAATGTCCGGCTGGCGTTGATGTGCAGGGATACAACGCCCTGATTGCGAGAGGGCTATACAAAGAAGCGACTGAACTTATCATGGAGACTAATCCCTTGCCATCCATCTGCGGGCGTATATGTACCCGGCCTTGTGAGACGGCGTGTCGCAGGAACCTTGTCGACCAGCCGATAGCCATTGCAAGTCTCAAGCGATTTGCCGCTGATTGCGTCGCTGAGAGCGGAGAAAAGATTATCACTGAAGTAGCCGATGACATAGGTTTTCGGGTTGCTGTTGTTGGTTCAGGCCCTGGCGGGTTATCCGCCGCCTACTATCTTCGCAAATTAGGATACGCTGTTACGATGTTCGAGGCTGCGCCAAAACTCGGTGGCACGTTGCGCTACGGCATACCGGATTACAGGCTGCCACAGGATATTCTTGACCGAGACATCAATAACATTTTAGACGCAGATATTGATGTCAAAACAGAGGCAGTTTTGGGCGAGGACTTTACGCTTGATGGGCTTCTCAACGACGGATTTCACGCTGTCTTTCTTGCGACTGGTGCTCTGCTGGGTTATGACATGCAGGTAGAAGGTGAGGAACTGGAAGGGGTTTTGCGAGGCGTTGATTTTCTTCGTGACGTTGCCGCAGGCGAACCGCCGAAAATCGGAGCGAAGGTAGCTGTCATCGGAGGCGGTAATACAGCCGTTGACGCGAGCCGTACTGCGCTTCGCCTTGGTGCAGAGGAGGTTACCATCGTCTATCGTCGTTCCCGCGTTGAGATGCCCGCCGCCGATTGGGAGATTGAGGAAGCAGAGGAAGAGGGCGTTATACTTCATTTCCTTGCAGCGCCGACCAAAGTGCTCGGAGAAAATGGCAAAGTCAGCAGAATTGTTTGCATTAAGATGGCTTTGGGAGAACCTGACGAAAGCGGACGCCGTAGGCCCGAACCCATCGAAGGTTCAGAATTTGTTTTGGACGTTGATATGGTAATCGCCGCCATCGGACAGGGGCCGGATACTTCCTTCCTGACAGAAGAAACTGGCGTCAAGACAGAGCGAAGCAGGATTGCAGCCGACTCAGATACGCAGTTGACCGACAGGGCGGGCGTATTTGCAGGCGGAGACGCTGTGACTGGAGCGGCATCGGCAATCGAAGCGATTGCGGCGGGTAAGAGAGCCGCTATGTCAATCGACCAGTATTTGAGAAGCGAAGAGGTTAAAGCCGCTGAAGAACCGTTCAATTCGAGCGAAGGCGAACTTGATGACATCCCAGAAGAGGAATTCGTTAGTGTTCTGCGTGAATTGAAGGCGAAGATGCCGATGCTCGAACCTGATGTAAGACGTCATATTTTTGAGGAAATCGAAAAAGGCTATACGGAAGAACTCGCCTGGAAAGAAGCTGAACGCTGTTTGCAGTGTGGTTGCAAAGCTGTTGATACTTGTGAACTCCGAGTGTTCGCCACCGAATACCACATAGAGGATGCCATAACACAAAATAGCTCTCGCCGCTACGCGATAGACGACTCGCACCCATTCATCGAACGCGACTCGAACAAATGTATTACGTGTACCCGCTGCATACGGATATGTCGTGATGTTCAGGGTGTCGGGGCCTATAGTTTCAGCGATAATGTCGCCGCACCTCCCTTTGGACTGTCGCTTCTGGATACGAACTGTGAATCGTGTGGGCAGTGCGTTGCCAGTTGTCCGGTAGGTGCCTTAACTTCCAAAATTGCTCTACGCCCTGAACGTGAAGTCAAGACAACCTGTACCTACTGCGGAGTGGGATGCGGCATCTATCTCGGCGTACGCGGCAGTGCCATCGTTGATGTGCGAGGCGATACCGACAATCCTATCAACAAAGGCAATCTCTGTGTCAAAGGCAAATTTGGATACGAATTTATCAACAGCCCAGAACGTTTGACTACACCGCTCATCAAACGCAATGGAGCATTCGTCGAAGCAACATGGGACGAGGCACTTGAACTTGTCGCTAACAAATTCGCAAATGCCAAAGGTAAGCAATTTGCCATGATTGCCTCTGCCAAATGCACGAATGAAGAGAATTACATCATGCAAAAATTCGCAAGGGGGGTAATGGGCACAAACAATGTTGACCACTGTGCCCGTTTGTGACATGCTCCCACCGTGGCCGGTTTGGTCACTTCATTTGGCAGTGGAGCTATGACAAACTCTATTGACGAAATCAGCGAAGCATCCTGCATCTTTTCCATAGGCAGTAACACAACTGCTTCACATCCGATTATCGGGTTGAACGTAAAAAAGGCTGTTCGGAATGGTGCGAAACTTATCGTAGCTAATCCGCGAAGAATTGATTTGTGTCGCTTCGCCGATATATACATTCAGCAAGCACCAGGCACCGATGTTGCCTTGCTAATGGGCATGATGCGCGTCATCGTTGACGAGGGACTACACGATATTCCCTTCATTGAAGAACGCTGCGAAAATTTCAAGGCGTTCAAGGAATCACTTGAGCAATTCGACATTGGTACGGTTGTGCAGATAACAGGCGTGCCTGGCGAAAAGATAGTCGAAGCCGCCAGGGCATACGCGACCAACAAACCCGCTACCCTCCTCTACGCAATGGGCATTACCCAACATACTCACGGCACAGATAACGTGATGGCAACCGCCAACCTTACAATGTTGACCGGAAATGTAGGCAAGCCATCAACGGGCGTGAACCCACTGCGTGGACAGAGCAATGTCCAGGGCGCATGTGACATGGGCGCGCTTCCCAACGTATACCCCGGCTATCAGCGCGTGACTGACGCTGAAATAAAACAGAAATTTGAAGCGGCGTGGGGATGTAATCTAAGCGATTCGCCAGGATTGACGCTCACCGAAATGTTTGACGCGGCTTGTGAAGAAAAGGTCAAAGCGATTTACCTTATTGGTGAAAACCCCATTTTAAGTGACCCAAATTCCCAACATATTTCCGAATCGCTCGAAAAACTGGATTTTCTGGTGGTTCAGGATATATTCCTCACTGAGACGGCGCAGTTCGCTGACGTTGTGCTACCTGCGGCAACTTTTGCCGAAAAGGACGGAACGTTTACGAATAGTGAGCGACGCATACAACTCATTCGGAAAGCAATCGAACCCGTCGGAGATTCGCGCTCTGATTGGTGGATTGTCTGCGAGATAGCAAAGAGGATGGGGGTTAGTGGTTTCGATTTTGGTCATCCTGACGACATCATGGAGGAGATTGCCTCCCTCACACCCATCTACGGCGGCATTTCCTACGCCCGGATAGAACATCTCGGCTTACAGTGGCCTTGTCCAACGCAGGAACACCCGGGAACGCAATTCCTCCACGCTGGACAATTCTCACGCGGTAAAGGTCAATTTATTCCCTTAGAATATAAACCACCAGCGGAGATGCCTGATGACGAATATCCTTTGCTCCTTACAACCGAACGCAGTCTCTATCATTACCATACAGGTACTATGACGCGAAAGGTAGCCGGCTTGAATGTCTTACGAGCAAACGAATGGGTTGAAATGAACCCAAAGGACGCCGAAGCTCTCGGACTCGCTGATGAAGAGATGGTACGGGTGATGTCTCGGAGAGGGGAGATAACGTCTAAGGTGAAAATAACGAACGTATCCCCGCCGGGCGTTGTCTCAATGACTTTTCACTTTGCTGAGAGTCCCACTAACGTCATCACCAGTCCCGCGTTGGACCCGATTTCTAAGATACCCGAAGCGAAGGTATGTGCGGTGCGCGTGGAGAAGATAGTTTGACGCGGAGCGAAGCGGATTTTACTTCCGTTTTTGTACGCCAAGCTCTGGAGGTAAATGTAATGAGAGCTAAAAAAAGAACAATTGAAAGAATAAGAAACCATTTGGAAGAGCATTTCCTGCCGGAGCATCCAAACGCCAAAATTATGGTTGGCGAGGGTTACAAGGAAAACATTCATCTTATGATTATCTCGGAGGATTTTGCTGATGTACCGTCCAGAAAGCGGGACGACATGGTATGGCCGATTTTGGAACAACTTCCCAATAAAGATTTCTTCCGGATTTCGCTTTGTCTCTTGCTGACAAAGGATGAATTGCCAGATGGGGTTGAAGCAGCATTGAAAATACCAGCGTGGTAAACTATTGCTCTGTTGATTTAGTTTTGAACGAGCCTCGCTGGATTTAGCAATCCAGCGGGAGCGGCGGTCGACAGTTGTAGACTAACTTTCTAAGTTGGCTTAATGGAACGGTAATTTTAAGATGATTAAAAATGACAGGGAACTAACGGTAACACGTCAACGAATAGGTTGCTTTGAACAAATGATTGACGAGTTACGAAGAATCTGTGCTCCCAAGCAGTATGGACAGGTAGTGCCTGCTTACCTTGCGGAAGTCGAGCGTATGCGCGCTGAAGTAGATGAATATTTAGCCCCAAGCGCCGCTCAAAAATCAGTAGCAAGCAACTGAAAACAGTGGGATAGTTTCAGATGGAATACAGGGTTTATAGATGAGTATGGACTTTTATTATTAGAATTCTGTTGATTTTTTCCTTGCATTGCACCCTTTAATATGTTACATTTGGTATTCATCAAATGTTGTTACGACAAGCCGTTTCGCTCCGAGGTACTCACTCAGTTGTTGATAGGAGGGTGTTTGAAAACCTCGGTTAAGCTGAAAAAACGATGGCTCAAATAGAATAAAACATCTGGTAACTTACTTTAAGTCTTCCGGAGGTAATGCGTGTCTATGACTGCTCAGACAGAAAAAATTTTGGTAATTGTGTTTTTAGCCGCTTTTTCCATGTTAGGTATAATCGGCTATAGTATCAGAGATGCGGAGCCAAAGAAAATTGTTCTCCCATCTAAAGCAGGAACCGTGATTTTTGACCACGTAACGCATGTTGATACATGCGACAATGAATGCGTCCTCTGTCATCATACAATGCCAGAGGAGGCCAAGCCGGAGGAAGCCGAAAAGCCCAAACCATGCGGAAAGTGTCACAATGCTCAGAAAAAAGGTTCCGATATATTGCGCTCCGACGCCTTTCACGGTAATTGTGGCGGATGCCACGATGAAGTGCAGGACAGCGAAAATTGTAATATGTGCCACAAAATCACAGGGAAAAAACATTAAGTGAGTGATGAGCGGCATGCGCGATTTTTTATATTTTCAGCTTGACTTTTTTCTCGTGTTTTGTTAATATAATAAATCGCAAAATATGAGAAAACTTTCTATAAAAAAGGCTGAATTAAGGAGAAGTAAATGCGCATACAGTCTATTTTCAATTTTTCACCGCCCGCGCTTGAATATAACCAGATGGATATCACCATAGAAGAATTTCTCACACCATCCCGAGTTGTTCTTCTCTTAAAACATCTCAACGGTGAAGCCAATGTGACGGTAGCGGAGGGTGATAAAGTCAAGACTGGGCAAAGGTTGGTATCCCATAAAAGCGGTGTTGTCGCATCTGTAACGGGTGAGGTTAAAGAGCTAACATCAATGCTCGGTGCCAGGGGCGAATCTTTCACCGCTGTCACCATTGAAAATCAGGGTAATGATGAGTGGGATAGTTCCATCGTGCCAGATGAAGACTATTTATCAAAACCACCCGATGAACTCAGGGACAAACTGAGGCAATTTGGGTGGTTTTTTATGCCAGAAGACGGGCATGTCGACACTGTGATTGTCAATGCCTTTGATTCGGAGCCGATTGTTGCAATTAACCAGCAACTCTTGAGAGAGAATTCCAGCGATATTCAATTGGCATTAATGTCTTGTAAGCACGTTTTTGGGGCCCCGAGGGTTATCCTCGCAGTCCCAGAAAATTTGCAAGATATTGCTGACAGCGTAGTGTCTGATGGGATAATGGTATCTGCTCTAAAACCTATATATCCAGATGGACATCCGTATCTGCTTGTCCGCAAGATAATGGGAGAGGATGCACCGGAAGATATTGGCATATTGGTAATAAGCGTGGAAAAACTGCTTGCAATGGCGTACTTATTGCGGGATGGGATACCGCAAATCAATAAGGTGTTGACGGTTGCTGGAAAAGGTATGCCGTCGCCCAGAGTGCTTAAAGTACGCGTTGGAACTCTGGTATCGGATATTTTGTCTCATTGCGAAGTTGTCCTTGAGGATAATGACCGGCTGATAATCGGAGGTACGATGAGAGGTACAGCGTATTTTTCTCCAGACTATCCGATTACGGAACATTCAGACGCGGTCATCGCACAGGATGCGACGGAAATTATTGAGGCAACCGATAATCCATGTATCAATTGTGGAGAGTGTGTACGAATATGCCCAGTATACCTCCAGCCCCATCTCCTGGGCAGATATTCAGAGTTTGGGCTCTTTTCAGAGACCAAAAAATACGACATTGATGTGTGCATTGAATGTGGGCTCTGCGCGTATGTGTGTACAGCACGACGTCCCATCCTTCAATATATTCAATTCGCAAAAGATATGCTTAGAAAGGAAGAGGAAACAATTGAATGAATTGACTTTAACTGTTTCATCGCCGCCACACTGGCATACCGGGCAAAAGATTTCCAAAATGATGTATGGTTTGATGATTGCGCTCATCCCAACTGTGATATTGAGTATTTACAATTACAGGATGCACGCAATCCGGGTGATTTCGGTCGCCATTGTCAGCGCGATGGTTGCCGAAGCTATCATGCAATATGCCATGAAAAAGCCGCTATCCTTGACCGATGGAAGTGCGGCACTATCGGGTTTGCTCCTTGCTTTGATACTTCCGGCAAGTGTGCCCTGGTGGTTGGTTGCAGTGGGTAGCATGGTAGGGATTGTCATCGGTAAACAGATTTTCGGCGGGCTCGGAAGTTATCCCTTCAACCCCGTCCTTGTCGGATGGGCGATAGTCAGAATTTCATGGCCAGGGCATCTGAATTTTGACGATGTGTTGGTTAATTATAATTTTGGAGATGGATATCTTCTAACCACCTTGAAAAATTTGGGTGCTGCAGAACTTAGCTTCAGCTACGGTAAACTGCTCCTTGGAAGGCAACTCGGCGGCATCGGAGCAGCGGCAACTTTATGGCTTCTCATAG
This sequence comes from uncultured bacterium, assembly GCA_964601015.1. GTDB lineage: Bacteria > Poribacteria > WGA-4E > DTYX01 > CAZRLY01 > CAZRLY01. Next base: position 9,350 of record CAZRLY010000084.1, on the reverse strand, counting down.
GAGGGTTATTTGCCATTGTCCGAGGGTACATTCCCTGGCGAATCCCTGCTTCATTTATCGCAGGGGTATTCCTTGTGAGTGGGCTCTATTGGCTTGCCAATAGCACCGCAAATCCATTCTTTCACATTCTAACAGGCAACGTTATGCTCGGTGCATTTTTCCTTGCAACCGATAGCACAACATCCCCAGTGAACAACTGGGCTATGATTCTATTTGGCGCAAGCTGTGGGATATTGACCATCTTGATACGACAATATGGAAAATATCCTGATGGCGTCGCGTTCGCAATTTTGTTAATGAACATGGTGAATCCACTGCTTGATAAAATTAGACCGAGAGTGATGGAAAGGTAAGACTCGTCAATAACCCCGCCTTAAAAAGCGAGGCTTGTGAGGAGCCTTATATTGACAGACTTAGACAAGTTTTCGTGTTGGGCGCAACTGAGCGGGAGCTTTAAATGGCACTTACTGCCATTGACGGCTCGGTCTCTTTTGCAGCCAACACAAGTTCTACGTTAGAATAGTTATTACACCCTTTGTCGGCAGAAAGTAAATCCTTGATTTAAAAATGAATGCCGACTGGATGCTCCACCATTTGTTTTCATCGCTAATTCGGTTTTGTCTTGAGCGAAGGTATACACCCGCTCAAGACAGAGACAGTTGCGATGAAAGCGATACACCGTCCACAGAAGCAATTTGTCTTATGTTTTGGGTGCAACTAAGAGCAAAACTTCATTGGCAGTAATGCCATTGAAAGTCCAGTCTCTTTTGCAGCCAAAACGAAGGATCTGTAGTGGCTCTGTAAACAATCCTGAGAGGTAGGGATAGTCAACGGCTTTTGTGGTTTACGTTTTTTTTGTAAACCACCGAGCGAAGCGAGCATAGGACGATTGGTCATTACCAACAAGCTATTCTAACATTGTCGGGGTGGAAACTTACTGCCCACTAATCGGATGCGCAACGTTGCGCATCCGAGAGCAGAGTATCTCTTAATTAGATACTATTTTCCAGTATCTTCCAGTAGCCACTTGAAGCGTTGGTTCGGGGTAACCCTTGATAAACCCCGTGGCGAAAATCCTCACATTATTTTTTTCTTGAAGGAGAGGGCGACTTCCTCCCCCGTCTGAATACGGGGGTTTCCGTCGCCGGTTTTTATTATGAGAGAGATGATATCTTCAGTTCTTGTTCTCGTTTTAATATGCGCGGTTTCAGCAGTGCTGTTGTCTGGCATTCGTTCTTCAACAAGCCAGCAGGTTGTGAATCAACTATTCAAGTATGTCAAGGGGCCTGAGGTTAAAAAAGTTTTCGCCGGTTCCACAAATGACCCAATTGCTGACCGAGTTCAGGTCAAAATGAATGACGGAAGCGAGTTGGATGTGTTCATTGGCATGGTGGATGACAGAGCCAAGATTGCATTCGAGACACAAGCTACCGGATACGGCGGCCCCTTGAATTTGATAGTAGGAATTGACCCAGAAACCGAAACCCTCGCAGGAATTGGAGTTACAACCCACAAGGAAACACCAGGAGTGGGTTCGAGAATTACAGAAGAACCTTTTAAAAAGAATTTTCAGGGGTTGTCCCTGGATGCAAATATTAATATTAAGGCAGACGGCGGAGTTATTGATGCTGTTTCCGGAGCGACGATATCGTCGCGAGGCGCTTGCGAAGCCGTCAGACTCGGAATCAAAATATACAAAGAACACAGGGATAACATTTTAAGGGTAGTCCAAAACGCTCAATAAAAACCCTGGATATGTAAGCTCTACAATGCGTAAAACTGAAACGTAAGGGGGGAGAATTGCTGTGCCTATTGTTAGGTTGAAACACGCTGGGCAAGTGTCCATCCCCAATGAGGTTAGAAACATTTTGGGTTGGGAAGAGGGAGACTATATTGATATAACTCTCAAGGAAGAAATAGTAGTGTTGAAGAAGGCAGAGATAGAACCTGAAACCGGGGAGAGCGACGAATCATGGTTTTTAAGCGAAGGGTGGCAAGAAAAACACCATAAAGCTCTAAAAGATGTCGAAGAAGGACGAGTCTATGGCCCTTTTGAGAACGCAGAGGATTTACTAAAATCACTAAAGGGTTAGTAGATTACTGAAATTATGTCTCTGCATTATACTGAAAATTTCAAGACGGATTATCAGCACCTTCCGCGAAGGATTCAGAAGCAGACTGATAGGAAGTTAAGCTTGTTTCTTCAAAATCCACGCTATCCTTCTCTTCAGGTAAGAAAGCTACAGCGCGACCATACTGGCAAGACGTGGTATGGGCGAATAACGCGAAATTATCGCTTTACTTTTCGGATTGAGGGTGAAGCGTATATCCTACTTAACGTAGGGAAGCATGAAAAAATCTTATAAAAATCACATATTTTAAATCAAGAAATATCGGTTGGATTAAGATTTTGGACGCTGGGGAATAAATTCGTGCTTTTTTGAGACTTCCCCAATCTATTAATAGTTGAAATGGAGAAAAACATGAGTGTTGCAAAAGAATTTACCAAAGGTTTATGGAAAGATATCCCTCCATTTAGATTAGTTCTTGGGCTTTGTCCAGCGCTATTTGTGACAAAATCTGCCGAGAATTCTATTGGGATGGGAATTGCCGCAACCTTTGTCCTTGTCTGCTCGAATATGCTCGTTTCGATGCTTAGAAAAGTCATCCCATCAAAGGTGAGGATTGCATGCTACATTGTTATCATCGCAACATTCGTCGTGATTGTTGAGTTGCTGATGCAAGCCTATTTTTATCCGCTCTACCTGAAACTCGGCATATTCATTCCACTTATTGTCGTCAACTGCATCATATTGGGCAGAGCGGAAGCGTTTGCTTCCAAGCACGGAGTCATCGAATCGGCCGTTGATGGACTTGGAATTGGCGTAGGTTTTACCATCTCCCTTGTGATTCTGGGGGCAATACGGGAACTCTTTGGAAATGGTACCATCTTTGGTGCCAATATCATGGGCGATTCTTACCAGCCCTTTAAGTTTATGGTGGAGGCACCCGGCGCATTTGTCTGTCTGGGCCTCATGTTGGGTATAATGAACGTTTTGAGCAGAAAGACAGCATCTTCATAGTCAAAATGGCAAAATGGCAAAGTGGCAAAATGGCAAGAGGGCAAGGGGGAATTAGCCCCTTACCCCCACGCGCATCAACTTAAGACGTATAGCATCAGTCCTCATAGACATTAATGTCAATGTGATGATTAATCATAACGTCAAGGATTTATATCCTAAGTTGATACGTATGGGGAATTAGCCCCTTACCCCCTTTGACTAAGAAAAGATAGGAGAAATTTTATGGAATATCTGTTGTTGATTATTTCAGCAATCTTTGTCAAAAACATTCTGCTGGCGCAGTATCTTGGAAACTGTCCGTTCTTGGGTGTTTCCAAAAAAATGGATACCGCCATTGGTATGAGCATGGCTGTTGTTTTCGTCATGATGATGGCAAGTATTATCACATGGTTCATCCAGCGGTTTTTCCTTGTGCCGTTGGGGTTGGCATATTTGCAGACGATTGCTTTTATTCTTGTCATTGCGTTTTTGGTTCAACTGGTCGAGATGTTTATCAAGAAAAGTAGCCGTGAACTTTATCAGGCGTTAGGAATCTATCTGCCGTTGATTACGACCAATTGCGCCGTTCTTGGCGTTGCAATCATCTGTATTCGAGAAGATTATAACTTTCCGCAGATGTTCGTCTTCTCACTTGCATCTGCCGTTGGCTACGGTTTAGCTATGGTGCTATTCGCTGGTTTGCGTGAGAGATTCGAGATATCGCGAATTCCGAAACCATTGGCTGGCACCGCCATCGGTTTAGTAACCGCCGGTTTAATGTCATTAGCATTCCTCAGCTTTTTAGGTATGGTTGGTTAGATTGGCGATATTAGATGTCCCTATAGCCTTCAAGCGGATGTGACATTAGCAAGATAACTTATATCGTCAAGCGAAGGAAAGGAGAAATTGAGATGATTACGGCACTCGTATTCCTGGGTATACTGGGGATTATTGCCGGAGTTGTTTTAGCGGTAGCGTCGAAGGTATTTTATGTATGGGAAGACCCGAAAATTGCCCGCATACGGGACGAATTAGCAGGAGCAAATTGTGGAGGATGTGGATTTGCGAGTTGTGATGCCGCTGCATCCGAAATTGTCTTAGCGCGCGCCGAACCAGATGTATGCGTCGCGGGAGGTGCGGACGTTGCGGAATCTGTTGCGGCGATTGTTGGTCTTTCCGTTGGAGTTAAGGAGCCTGTTCTTGCCGAGTCTTCCTGCCGGGGTGGACTGCGTGCCCGGGAAAGATATCGATATGCGGGTGTGTTAGATTGTCGAGCCGTCTATCAACTCTTTCATGGTGAAAAAGATTGTGAGTGGGGTTGTCTCGGATTTGGCACATGCGTAAAGAATTGTCCGTTTGATGCCATTACTATGGGCGAAGAAGGCATCCCTGTTTTCGCTCCTGAGAAATGCCGAGGCTGCGGTACTTGTGAGGAAGTTTGTCCCAAAGGTATCATCTCGGTGATTTCTTCATCAACGAAGATATTGCGCTTCAATCAAGAGGAAGACTGTCTTGCACCATGCAGGCAGGCGTGTCCGGCGCAAATAGATATTCCCAGATACATCGAATATATCAAAAACGGAAGATATGAAGATGCCATTAAAACGCTGAAAGAACGGAATCCGTTCATCCTTTCATGTGGCCGCGTATGCCCTCATCCCTGTGAAGAAATCTGTCGCAGGGCAATAGAGGACGAACCCATAGCTATCAATCAACTCAAGCGTTTTGTTGCAGACTACGAAATGAATACCGGACGCCACGTCCCTGTCGCAATTGCGCCTGACACCGGGCACAAGGTTGCTGTTATCGGCGGCGGGCCGGCCGGACTTTCATGTGCGTATTTTCTGAGGCGTCTCGGCCATAGCGTAACCGTCTTTGAGCAGAATCCCAAATTAGGTGGTATGCTCTACTACGGCATTCCAGAATATCGACTGCCAAAAGAGATTCTGGATTGGGAAATTCAAGGCATTCTTGACTTAGGCGTTGAAGCCAGAACAAAAGTCGAATTTGGCAAAGATTTTGACTTAGAATCTCTTGTCGCCGCCGGATATGAAGCAGTATTTTTTGCTGTCGGCGCATGGAGCAATACCACTCTGAGACTTGAAGGCGAAGATACCATCGAAGGCGTTATTGGCGGCATTGAGTTTTTGGGCAGACAGGGGTACGGTATTCCCAACCCTATAGGAGAGCGAGTAGGCATTATCGGTGGTGGTAATACTGCCATTGATTCTGCGAGAACTGCGTTGAGGCTCGGCGCAAAAGAGGTAATTGTAATCTATCGTCGAACAAAATTAGAAATGCCCGCAAATTACGATGAGGTCAAAGCTGCGCAAGAAGAGGGTATTCAATTTCTGTTCCTCGCATCACCCAGTCAATTGATAAGTGAAGATGGGAAACTCACACATCTGGAGTATTTGAATATGGAACTGGGCGAACCAGATGAGAGCGGAAGGCGTAGACCAATTCCCATTGAAGGTTCAGAAACCCTATTGCCATTGGATAATTTGATAGTCGCTATCGGTCAATATCCTGACCTCGGGTTCGTTGATTCCGGCAGACGCATCAAAGATATTGAGACGACACGGTGGGATACGATAGTTGCAGATGAAGATACCAGTCAGACCAATATTCCCTATGTATTTGCTGGTGGCGACGTTTTGACGGGTCCGGGGCTGGCTGTTGAGGCAATTGGCGGTGGAAGACAGGCTGCCAGAGCTATTCATCTCTATGTTACCGGACAGGAAGTGACAGCGCCGCCAAATAGATTGTCTGGATTCATCGAAGGAACGCTCTTTGATATGCCATACGTCGTTGACATCCTTGAGCAAACTGAACAACGCGACCGAGTTCACCACCATGAAAGCGATGTTTCTGAGCGCATTCACTCTATGGAAGAAGTGGACTTGACCATCTCCGAAGAAGAGGCACTCGAAGAAGCAAGCCGTTGTCTGAAATGCGGTTTAACCTGCTTTGGTACTGTCGTATACGGTGTGGAGAAGGAACCTCTGTTGCCGATTATAAATGAGTCTTGAGTCAGTGTTTCATCTCTTGGGGGAACAGCTCTTCCCCCAACACCCCCATTTTCTTTTGTCGGGGTACGAACAAGAAGAGAGCGCTTTCCCAATATTCCATTCAGCCCCACCCTCATTTTTGTTTAACGAAAACTTCTTTAAGGAGAGATGATGATATGTCAGAAAAAGAACAACGATGTTCATTCTGCCGTAAAGGCAAAGAGGAGACCAGAACGCTGATAGCCGGACCGGATGACGTGTTTATCTGCAATGAGTGTGTGGACTTGTGCAACGATATCATGAGTGACGAGTTGGAACCCAAAACTCCTGAACCAGAAACTCCTGAAGTAGAAAAACGGGAGATACTGGAAATCAAAAAAATTGACGCGGTAACATTTCATAATCCCGCAGATTGGATATACTGGGATTCTGGCGGGCGAAAGCACCCTGGCAGCGCATCAGAGTTGGGTACCTATTGCGCCAATAGAAGAACGCATATATCCATCAAGGAAAGAGACGGCGCAACCTACGAAACTGACGTTTTTGAAAAGTCGCGCCTGACAACTTATGATGATGTAGCGCACATCCATTTCTGGGTTCCTAAAGAGTAAGCCTATTTATAGATCGGTTCGGCGTTATCTGATAATCACGGCACTCGCTTAGGATGGTGCCACTTGGTGAGAATTGAGGCAAAGGGTATGTTCGATTGGGATGACGGAAACATTGATAAAAATCTCGTACATGGTGTACAGGATTGGGAAATTGAGGAGGCGTGCTTGGACACGAACTCTCGCATTATCAAGCATTGGTTCATGAGAGGCGAGCGGCGCTATACTCTGCTTGGGCGTTCTATCACCTCTGGTAAGTATCTGCGCGTCGTTTACACATTGCGAACTGGCCCCGATGGCGAAACCCTGATTCGCCCTATCAGCGCTGTAGAAATGACTGCTACGCAACGGAGGATGTATCGAAGAAAGTGAGGTGATAACATCGTGACTATAAGAAAACTTCCAGAACGCGAAATAGTTTATTCACTGGAAGACGTACCCGATTTTGCTTCAGAAGATGAAGAACGGGAGTGGTGGGCGATGCATGACTTGGCTGAAGAACTAGGCACAGACGTGACGGAGGAACATCATGCTTTAATTAAACGATTGAAATCGAAATATCACTACACGCCTGTTCGTGGACGCAAGTCAAAGGGAGGTAAATTTAAGCAAGGATATCATCGCTAGATCAAGTCGTAGCCCAACTTTCCGTAGGAGCGACCCTGTGTGGTCGCCAGCGGACAACCACATAGGGTTGTCGCTACGGCCAAGATAGAATCTTGGGCTACGGGAGTTGGTTGATGCCAAGATAGAATCTTAGCCTGCGAAAACGAAGGAGGAATCGAAATGGCCATACATGACTGGGCAAAATACCGTTCACGCTGGCAGGATTTCCACGATAGGATTATCCATGAGCTCGCCAATATCATGATAGATGAAGAGATGCTTCCAGCAAGGTTTGATGTTGTGCCAACAGGAAGAATTTACATCAACAGACAAATTAGCCCCGATACTGTTATCACGAAACAATCCCCGATTCTCCACGGGGTGGGTTCCCCCACTCCTACGACAGATTCCAAAGTCACATTGCAGTTTGTCGCCACAATGCCTTCAATTTCATCAAACAAACGGTTGATGGTGTATGATGATTCAGGAGTTCCCGTCGCAGTCGTGGAATTAATCTCTCCATGGAACCGAACGCGCCGAGAATATTACGCAATACAATATGAAGAGTACCTCAGCCACCTCTTAACCTTTGTAATGGTCGATTTAGTCTATTTTGTGAACGGAAATGTCCATGATATAATGGTAGCAAATTGGGAGAATGCTATTCCCATTCCCGATAATCCAGACAAGAAACTGTTTATTGCCATCTACACCCCCGAAACAGAGGAGCTGACGCGGACGACAATCCTACAGTTTGGATTTGACGATAGCTTCCCTGAAGTGATTCTCAACATAGAAGGCGACTCAATTCCCATACCAATTGAACAAGCCTATCAAACGACGGCTCGTCGTATGAAACTCCCTATGGCATAACAGTTCTGTTTATGCAAAGGGCAGCCGCCCCACCCATGGGCGTTGGAAGACGATATAGTCCTCTTTTTTGTTGATGAAGCATGCTCGAAGTGGTATAATCAGTATATCACAAACCTGGGTAGCCGAAGTCCCTGACTTCGGCGGATGCGTGTTGAAAACTTGACTCCGTTACCTTAAAATTGGGAACAATTTATTCAATCTGAAATCCAAGCTTTGATACCATGTGCCAAAACCCTGGGGCGAAATACACGAATGGAGGGATAAAAATGCCGATCATCAGAATTCCTAAGGAACATTGAGGAACTGTCTGGGAAACGCTTACCCAAATTGGACCAATTCATCGATTATCTAAAGAATATATTTATTCGGTTTCAGAAAGACATATTGAGGTTTTAAAAAATAAAAATTTACCTTTTACCATGAAATGCAAGTTCTCTGAGAACTTCCGATTTTCAACTTAAAATTCGCTTAATGGGTGATTCAATGTCAGACATAGATGAAAAAGAAAAAATAGGAACTGTTTTAGTCATAGGTGGCGGCATAGCGGGTATGCAATCTGCTATGGATTTAGCCGAATCAGGCTTCAAGGTTTACTTAGCGGATAAGCAACCTGCGATTGGTGGTAGGATGGCTCAATTGGATAAAACCTTCCCTACCAATGATTGTACCCCGTGTGTCATGGCGCCACGGCTCATAGACATGAGTGAAAATGATAATATTGAGCTTGTCACTTGTGCCGAACTAACAAAGATTGAAGGGGAAGCGGGAAATTTTACTGCTTACTTCAGAAAACACCCCAGATATGTTGACGAAGAGAAATGTAATAGTTGCGGTGAATGTATTGAGGCTTGCACTGTGATGGTTAATGACGAATTCAACGAGGGGATTAATGAACGCAAAGCAATTTATCGTTTGTTTCCCCAGGCAGTACCTGATACATTTGCCGTTGATAAACTGGAGATTCCAAGATGCCGCGCGGCCTGTCCTATTCATACAAATGTTCAGGGATATGTTTCACTAATTGCCAATGGTAAATTCGCGGAGGCATATCAGGTCAACAAAGAAGTCAATCCATTCCCTTCAATATGTGGGAGGGTTTGCTACCATCCCTGTGAAAGGGAATGTTTGCGCAATAATATAGATGAACCGGTCACCATCACTTTTTTAAAGCGTGCTGCTACTGACTACGT
>CAZRLY010000083.1:0-20004 GCA_964601015.1 uncultured bacterium | reverse complement strand
GATTAGATAATCTGTTCCGTGCGTTTCTCCACTTCACCCCAGTCCAGTTCAACCCCTAATCCCGGCCCCTTGGGGACAGGGAAATGCCCGTTTTCAAGCACGAGCGGATTTTTTATCAATGGTTCCCCACCCTGAGAGCCTACCTTCCAGCCCTCGAAGAAATTGCAATTTCTGATGGCTCCTAACAGATGAGCATGCACAAAACCATACATCGCTCCGACCGATGTGATTTCGCAGTTGACGCCGAAAGACTCTGCCAAGCGAGCTATTTTTATCACGTCTGTGATGCCGCCGCGCCATGGCACACTCGCTCGCACAATGTCCACTGTTTGATGCGCCAGCAGTTGTGATGTCGAGTAGAGGGTGCCGGGCAGATATTCTGTCGCCGCAATGGGGATGTCCAGTGCATCCGAGAGTTTCTTGAGTCCCATCAGGTCAAAATCCCGTAGTGGCTCCTCGAACCAGTAGTAGTCCTGCTCTTGCAAGGCACGTCCTACTCGAATCGCCTCGGTGTAGGTATACTGCTGTACCGCATCGTGCATAAGGTAAAAGTCAGTACCTACGGCTTCTCTGACCGCTTGAGCTACCTCAATCATCCCCTGAACACCACGTTTACAATGGTCTTTGTAGCCCCAGAATCCCTCCTCTTTGGCTTGCAACGCATCATTGACGAACCCCTCAATTTCGGGCGGATTTCCTCCGCTTTTGTAGGCTGGAATACTATCTCTAAATCCACCGATTAATCGGTAGACCGGCAGGTTGGTTGCCTTGCCGACCAAATCCCAGAGTGCAACATCAACAAGCCCTCTCACAGTCTGAGGCAAATAGCAATATCGCTCTTTTTCGACCAGATCTTGCCAGATGCGCTCTCGATTGATAGGTTCTTCGCCGATGAGTGAATCTCTGTAGACAGATTGGATTTTCCGAGCTACATCCTCACTCACACCTAAACACCAGCCCTCAACATCAGTGTCCGTAAGGATACGAAGAAGTCCTACAGGCTGATGGATTTTAATATCGGTAATTTTCATAGTGTTCTCCTTCCAGATTTTCACCCATCTAAATTTGTTTCGCTCACTTTGGATTAAATCGGAATTGCGAGCAAAACTTATACAGATTCAGTCTAAAGACAAGGTGAAAAGCTACAGGCTACTTGAACAGCGATTAAAACCATATTCATTCTTTAAGTTGACGCGTATGCGTAGGAACCTCACCCTCGCTTTTTCGCCCCTTCGGGCGTGGAGCAATCTTCAATAGTCAATCTTCAATCCATTCACTCTCCCTACACTACGGCGCAATCAGCAAAATGTTAAACCGCTTTCCCTCGCCGAGTGACAAAGTCTTGTCTCCTGCGCGCAAAGAGGCTTGGACTTCACCATTAAATTCCCCCCAGATAGCCACCTGCCCAAGACTGATAGAAGCGTTCTCGCGCAACAATTTCATCCGAACCCTCAACCAGCGTGCTTCTTGATTGATTTCATCCACAACATAGCTCAACCAAGCATGCAGGTGGCGTTCGTCTTCGAGTCCTTTGTCCGGCGGTTCGACATAGTCACTCCCGGATAAGCAAAGGTTAGACGCGAACGGCAGGGATGTTTCCCATTCCCCTTCCTTCTGGCCCAAGGCTAAAGTGAATTGACATGGCCCGCCGTACCGGTCTTCCAACTTGCCAGGCTGGCTGACGGCCACTTTGATAATCTTGTAGGAGCGATGTAAGTCAAAAACAACTTCAGCATCGGTAATATCTTTGCTCCATGCTACAGTAGCGCCAAAGAAACCGTAATCCCGTCCGTCGAAAAGTTTGGTGTGATATTGGTCTTCGTATAAGCATTCATTTGGAATAGGCTCGTAGTGATATAAGATGCCGCTACGAAACCCGTTCGGCATGTAGAGGTTGTTTGTCAACAGACGAATCAGTGGAATACGCGCCTGGTATTTGCCTTTTTCTACCTGACTCATCGGCGCATCTTCGCAGAGCGTCGCTCCACCCAAGACGCTGCGTAAGGTAAGGAGAGGCGTTTCCTTGAGGACGCCCGTTTTCTGCGTGGTTTCCACAATCAGGAACGGTTCACCCTTGTTTTCCTGCGCATGGTATCGCAGGGCAATTGGCGTACGCGTGTGAGCAGATGGCGATGCAAGTCCCTGCTGGTAGGCTTCACTCAAAGCCTCGCGATATTCTACATCCTTCAGTTGACTGCCGGGGTTAAGCATCCAATACCGTCCGGTGACGCGGATTGCCTGTGCAACATGGTATTGCAGTTGTTCAGGTGCGTAGAATCGGGGGAAGAATCCGGGCATGTATAGCATATTCGGAATCTTTTCTTCAAAGAACTTCGCCATGGATTGCGTTGAATCGGAGCCATGATAATACTCACACGGTGCCAACCCCAACGACGGAACTTCGCCGCCCAGCCCGCGTAGAAACCCCCGGGCAAACCAATTGTCCCCAAGCATCCAGATTCCAAACACGAGATTTGGATTGATGGAATGCCATCGCTTCGCTAAGTAGCGTCCCTGGTCAAAAGCTCCTTCCTCTAAGAAAAGATAGAAATCTCGCAGTAGCCCGTTACTTTTCAGAAAGTCATAGCGAGTACCGGGAGGGACATCGTTTACCGTTTTCGGTATATTCCTTTCTTTCAGATAGCGACCAAAAGACACATCGGCAAACCCTACGCTGTTTAAGTACATGATACCCCCGCCGTAGTGTTCAGTGTCATGAAGAATCCCGGCGATGGGATGTTTTTGCGATAGGCGTGCGATGATTTCCCCGTGGGCTCCGGTAATGCCACGCCAGAATGTAGCGTCAAGCCCCGCTGGGTCAACATTCGGGCCTGGTGAAAGATACCGAGTTGGTCCCTCAATGAGAGCCGACGCATAACCAAGACGTTTCAAAGCGGCCAACATTCGATTTTGCGAATACGTTGTGATGAAGAAAGTGCGTATTCCTTCTTTGGCTGCCTTGTCAGTTTTGGTCAACAGTTTGTCAACGAATTCGTGATTGCAATCAACGGCAATCTTTTCTCCTTCTCGGCTGGCTGATTCCAGGTTCAAGAACTCTGACATGCTATGGCCTAACATCAAGGTATTACATTTAGATTCTACAAGGTAGTCCAACATTTGCTCGTCCACTGCGCCGTGACTCAACCACGCTGCTCGGAGGCCATCTTCTTGTATCCATACACTACCATCCATCGGTTTGATAGATGTACAGTTCTTCAATGATGAAGTTGCGTTACTTCCAACGTCAATACAGGGCATTAATCCAACAACTCCTATATAAGGTTGGCAGCATCTTCCGCTGCTGTTTTTTTTTTCAATTTGTCAATTCAAATTTTAGCATCTTTTCTCCGTAAGGTCAACAAAATTTTTCTTTTGTTATGTACCCAGACAAATTTATTTAATGGTACACTGCTCGACTTGGAGCGGTGAATATGAAAATAATTATGTCCGACTACTTACAAGCGTTTTTGTGTTAAAAGAACCGATTTGGGTTGACAAAATAGATTTGCAATGTTAAAATGTCAACAAATAATATATTGGGAGTACGTCAATGTTCAGTTGGTTTAAGAAAAAAAGAACCACAAACGCTAACCCTATTGAGCCAGGCTTTGCAGGCGCGCATTACAATCTGGGAGGGGAATACCTGAACCAGGACAAAATTAATGAAGCGATTGCTGAGTACAAGACCGTTATTCGGCTTGCCCCTGACTTTGTAGAAGCACGCAATAATTTGGGAAATGCATACTTAATCCAAGAGAAGTTTGATGAAGCGATAAGGGAATTCAAAGAAGCCATTCGGATTGCTCCTGGCTTTGCGGAGGCGCATAACAACCTGGGAAGTACATACTTAGTCCAAGAGAAGTTTGATGAAGCAATGGAGGAACTCAAAGAAGCCATTCGGCTTGCTCAAAACCTGGCGGAAGCATACAATAATTTGGGAGTCGCCTATGGACAACAAGAACAGCTTGATGAAGCAGTAGAGGAGTTCAAAAAGGCTATTCGGATTAACTCTAAATTGGCAGAAGCACGCAACAATTTGGGAGTCGCTTATGGCAAACAAGGGAAGTTTGATGAAGCAACAAAGGAATTCAAAAAGGCTATTCGGATTAATCCCGATTTGGTAGGTGCCCAGAATAAAATAACATTTAGAATACTTTATTCCTCCTGCTCTTAGATGCGAACATCTCGTACCCCTCTCCGTGAAATGTTCGCACTTCTAAGTGAATATCCCCCGTATAAACTTGTTCATGGAAAAGTCCAATTAACTGATATTATTAAAAATCTGCGAAAGTATAGAAAGAAAGGAAGTGAGAAACCTGGATTTAAATATCTACGAAAAAAAGAACCAGGTTCACCATGAAGTTTCCGTATGGTATTTGCGATTTTCATAAAATCATCACTGAGAACTATCTCTATATTGACCGCACAGACCGGATTCCACTCATAGAAGAAGCGGGAAGTCAACTCCTTTTCCTGCGTCCCCGCCGTTTTGGTAAAAGCCTGCTACTCTCTATGCTGGAGAATTACTATGACATCGCTAAGGCAGACGAGTTCGATAGATTGTTCGGTCATTTGGCTATTGGCAAAAATCCAACTGACAGGCACAATCAATATTTTGTGATGAGTTGGGATTTTTCTGCGGTGAGTCCGGAAGGCGAACCCAAAGAGATTCAACAGGCAATTTTTGACCACATCAACAGTTGCATCAGGGACTTCGCCGAGTATTATCAAGATTACCTGACGGGGGATATTGAAATTTACCCATCAAATGCCTTAGCATCGTTCCAATCTGCGTCGTCTGCTATCCGACGAACACCTTACCGCCTTTATTTGTTGATTGACGAGTACGACAATTTTGCCAATGAAATAATGATGGGAAGCCGACAAATCAGCCAGGAGCGTTATAAAGCCTTACTGTATGGCGAGGGTTCGCTCAAAGCTGTTTTCAAAGCTGTCAAATCGGCAAGTGCCGGACGCGGGCTTGACAGAGTTTTTATCACTGGGATTTCACCTGTCGTTTTGAGTGACATCACCAGTGGATATAATATAGCTGAAAATATCTATCTGCGACCGGAATTTAATGACTTGTGCGGTTTTTGGGAATTGGAGATTGCAGACACGCTAACACAAATTGCCAGGGAGTGCGATTTGCCACAGGAAAAAGCCACCGAAGCCTTAACTATGATGCGAACGTTTTATAATGGGTATTCCTTCAGTTACGACACAAACAACTTTGTATACAATCCAACATTGGCCCTCCATTTCATGAAATCGTTTCAGCGTGACTGCCAATACCCGCGAGAGTTATTGGACACCAACTTAGCGATGGACAGGGGAAAAATCACGTATATTTCTCAACTCCCAAACGGCGAACGAGTGATTATGGGTGCCCTGAATGAAGAACACCCGTTAAGCATTCTCAAATTATCCTACCGGTTCGGCGTGGAAGATATGTTAAGCGAGAGAAAAGATACTACCTTTATGGCGTCACTGCTCTATTACTTTGGGGTGCTAACCTTAAGCGGAGATACTCCATTCGGTGAGTTAATCCTAAAAATCCCCAATTTGGTCGTCCGAAAACTCTACATTGAGCGCATTAAGGAGATGTTACTTCCTGATGTGGATAAAGATGATGCGTTGCGAGTTGCGAGGACATTCTACAGCACCGGTGACATACAACCCCTATGCGAGTTTATTGAGCAACGTTTTGGTGTGTTCGATAACCGAGATTACCGCTGGACAAATGAACTGACTATCAAAACAGCTTTCTTAATCCTGCTCTTTGACGATACACTCTACATCATGGATTCGGAAACTGCCTTAGAGCGGGATTATGCTGACCTAACAATGATTGTACGCCCGGATATGCGGCGGTATCAGTTATTGGATATTTTGATTGAGTTTAAGTATATCAGTTTGCAAGAATTGAATCTGAGTGGAGATGAAGTAAGAGAGATGAACCGTAGTGACTTGAGAGCATTACCCTCCGTACAACAGAGATTCGCAGAAGCAAAATCCAAACTCAACGGATACCGTCAGGTATTGGAAGCCAAGTATGGTGACCGGTTACGGTTGCACAACTACAGTGTTGTGGCCTTGGGATTTGACCGATTGGTGTGGGCGGAAATTCTGTAACTTGTGGCTGTCTCGTTTTCCCGTTTTCCTGTTTTCTTTTTTAAAGTGTTGGGGTTTCTTTCGTTACAACAACATCCATTCACAAAACTCTATCCATTCCCTTGCCTTGTTGATGTCTCCCTGCGAGCGGTTGCTGGTTACAATCTTATCAAAAGAATCCATAGCCTGCTCATATTCCGCCATGAGAAAATGGTTTACACCGAGCATCCTGTAAGTCTCAAGCATCATGCTCTCATTGGGCAACCCCAACGATTCAGCCTGCAAGAGATATTTGTTAGAATGAGCGTATTTTTTATCAAAATGCAACTGTCTACCGATAAGGTAATGTGCAACGGAAAAATCGGGGTGTTCCTCCAAAATCTCCTTGAGCAGTATCAGTCTGACATCGTCCTTCTCCCTTGAAATCAGCACATCCCTCATTTTATCTGCAATCTCGGGGAACTCAAGCGATTTCAGTTTCGCGCTTAATTCTCTATCATAATTGTTAGAGATGTGTAGTTTGTAAATTTTGTTAAAAATCTTTCGCGCCTTGGACAACCTATCCCGCTGCCAGCAGATGTTGCCCTTAAAATTTTGCGCCATGGCAGTAAACAACACACCAGAATTTTTGTGTTTGATAATCTTTTCAGCGATTTGGAATGTTGTATCATAATCTTTGGCGTAGTAGTAGCAGTACAACAATCCCTTGAGCGGACGCGGGTTGTCTTTGTCAAAACGGTAGATGTTCTGAAAGATTTCGATGGCACCATCATAATTTTCCCTCGAATATTCATCCCAGGCTTTGTCAGCCAGTTCCGCCACCTCATGGGCGCAGGTTTTCTGAAATATTGTTGGTCGTTTGAAACGATATTCCGCTATTGCCATATCGTTTTTGGAGAGTTTTACAGTATCCAGGAACTCCTCCCATTCCGCAACCAATTCCTTGAGTTTCTTCCTATAATATTTTTTAAAATTTCCCGTAGGAAAAACTTTTTTGAATTTCTCAATGCCGTAAGTATCCACCAAAAATCGCACGAATGAGCCGGCAAGCGTATAGCTTCGGGAGGACGACTCCGTCCAGAATCCGAAAGCACCCATTATTTTCTCTATCGGTGGCGCTACCCCCAACTGTTTCATCGCCTTACTCCACTGGTGTACAGTGAGTTTGCCTGCGTCCCAGTCAGCCGCTACCGCTATTCCTTCGTGCAAGCCCACTTTATAACTAAACTTCAAGATAGGGTGAAAATTTGAACATAATACATGCGCGAGTTCATGTTTGAGCATCGGATGGGGAAAATTATTGTAATTGATATGCAGTTCATAGCCAAATTGGTCTTCTACGGCAGTATGCCTTGCCCCCATCAACCGCTTTTTCTGTTCAGGTGTGGTATAGATGTACGAACCAACCTTTTTTTCAGGGAACATCATGAAAAACTTTGATAGTTGATAATAACGAAATTCGTGTTCAAGGGCGATTAGCTTGATGTCCTTCTCTACCTTTGAACCTTTTTCGTAATAGATGTTGAAGTGCAAAGTCTCATATTTCCCGCCCAATTTTTTCTGTATCGTTGAGCGCGACAACCTCAGTCCCAAATCTCCCTGAAAGAGGAAGATAAGTACGTGAGCTATCACAAAAAACGCGAGAAAAACTCGATTTAGTGTGGTGTTAAAGGAAAAATCCCGCTGGAAAAACCTCCTGAATTTTATCTTGAGTTCATCAAGCAAGTTGACGGATAACAGCAGAAAAATAAAAGTCAAAATCAACGTACTTACTCTGGCAATTATCAGTGTGTTGGTAATGGAAACGCGCTCATCGTAAATCGGGCCGGGGAAATAGCCGATGACGGAATTGTAACCAAAAACGGGCGGGTGGAAAATAATATTGTACAAGCCGTACAATACGGTTGCAAAAATGTACGCCAGATAAGCGCAAAAAGCACTCCATCTCTTCTTGAACAGAAACCCAAAGAACAACCCCGCAACGCTTGAATACGCGCAGGTAATTGCAGGGATAAGCCCGAAAAATGCGAACCCTTCTGCAACATCGCAGTTTTTCACCCTGAACGCGTTGAGCAAAATGATGGCCAGTGGCAACATCAACAGCGATAGATTTGTCAACAACACCCAGAAGAAAACGCTGATGACAACGGATGTCGGCGAGTCGTAAACAATCATGGGGACGCGCTCTTCCCTTATCCTTTTAACCGCGCTTATCGCGATGTGCGCGCCTGCTAAACCTATGATAATTGATATGACAACGCTAAATTCAAATCCCAACAGATTAAAAAGCGGTAGTTGCGCCAGCAAAATAGCAACCAGAGCTAATATGCCTGTCCAGATTAAGTATAGTCGGGGTGGAGTTAAAAATGGAAAACTCATGTTGATTTCTAATGCCACTTTAATTACACTGAGCGCGATTGGGGTTTGTGACTTTGGGAATGGGAAGTTCAGAATCCGCTCATCAATATTCCGACTTCATTTTACCCCAGGTGATAGCAAGCCAATCGGGAGAGTGTGTGACCGCGGTGTTGCCTTCCATTGCGATATTAACCTCAACTTCCGTCAACGCCTTCTTCCACATTTTGACTTCATCAATAATACCATCAACGACATAGCCGGGCGGATGGGCGATGTTCACGACATTGGTATTAAAAGCCATCGCCTCTGGAGATTCACTCACCTTTTTGCCGTCCACATAAAAGAGGACTTTTGAACCATTCCAGGCCATCGTGAGATAATACCATCTCTCCATTGAAACCTTGACGTCAGATTCCACCCAGACTGCGGAGCTATTGGGGCTATACCGGAAAGTTTTTGTATCGCCGTTGATTGTCAGCCCATAGGAGCCATCCTTCTCCAGCAGATGGCACCACCCGCCGGGTATTGAATGGATATATACCCACATAGCAACGGTAAATTCTTTCATATCACGCAGAGAATCCGAATCAGGTATCGTAACGTAGGCGTCCGGTTCAAATTCCAGTGCCTTGTCGAACTTTCCTTCAACCCATTTGACTTTTCCAGTGATGTTCCCATCGTTGCCACTTCCACTTTCGTCAATGGCTTCGTCGCCTTTGCCCTCTTCAAAGGGCCAGTATCCAACGAGGAAGTCTTCCTGCTGAGAAACGGCAGTATTGACAAACACCATTGCGATAAGCAAAATTGATAATCCAATGATTGTGAAGAGTTTCATTTTAGCATCTCCTTGTATTCTTTATCTATGTAATATTATACCATACGAAGAAAAATCGCAAGCAAAAAATACATTCTATTCATAATTACTTGCGCTAAATTATCAAAAAATCCGCTTGTCATCAGCGGCAATTTCTTGTATAATACAAGGGAAATATATTTTGCGGGAATATGAAGAATTTTCCCCATTCACAGGAGGTAAATAATGGCGAAAATAAAAACACTGGTATTTGCCGGTGGACAGATTCACGACTATAAAGGATGCGGCAAAGCTGCGGTTGATGTTTTGTCCGCTTGTGAAGAGTTTGACATTACCTACGTTGAAGAAGACTTAAATGTGTTGGTTGCTCCGGGTTTGGACCAATACGATTTGATAGTGTTTTACTATACTGTCGGGACAATCACCGATGCGCAGAAGAATGGACTGCTCAACTTTGTCGCTTCAGGCAAGGGTTACGTTGGATTCCACTCTGCGGCTGATTCCTTCAGGGAATGCCCTGAATATCGCGCAATGGTAGGCGGGCACTTCACCACGCACCCCCATTATCGGGAATACCAGGTGAGTGTGGTGGATTCCGAGCATCCCATCACCGAAGGACTTACGGAATTCATCGTCAAAGACGAGCAGTACATCCTGGATTTTGACCCGCGTGTAGACGTTCTCTGTTCGGCTCTCTGGAAGGGCGCTGCCATGCCCGTCGCTTTTACCAAAAGCTGGGGGAAAGGACGAGTATTTTACCTCGCCCTTGGGCATAACCCAGAGTCCTGCGAACACGAAATGTTCCGTCTGCTGCTACAACGCGGAGCGCTGTGGGCAGGTAGAGGCGAAGTGTAAACCGGAATTGAGTGAGTAAACGAGTAAGCGAGTGAGCAGGTGAGGCAGCACACCTGCTCAATATTGTCGCTTCCCCTTTCAATGTGAGGAGGTTGAAGTAGATTTCAGGGGGATTTATAGATGATGAAGCAAGAAATTCGCATTGGACACAGCCCAGATTCGGACGACGCTTTCATGTTTTATGCGTTGGCGAAAGGTTTAATTCCGACGGGTGATTTTGAGATTGTACACGTTATCGAAGATATTGAGAGTTTGAATAGGAAGGCTTTGAGAGGCGAGCTTGAAATAACAGCAATTTCCGTCCATGCTTATGCTTACGTGGCGGATAAATACGCGCTAATGTCCTGTGGTGCCAGTATCGGGGATAGATACGGGCCGATTATTGTTTCTGCAAAGCCGTTAGAACCTGAATATTTGGAAAGGAAAAGTGTTGCCGTTCCCGGCGAGATGACGACGGCATATCTTGTGTGCAGATTGTTTCAGCCGAATTTCGTTCATGAGGTTGTGCCTTTCGATAAAATCTTGGATTGTGTCTCCCGAAGAGAAGTGGATGCGGGCTTGATTATCCATGAGGGACAGCTTACCTATTCGGACATCGGTTTGCATAAGGTTGCAGATTTGGGCGAGTGGTGGTATGAGGAGACAAAATTGCCGTTGCCGTTAGGGGCTAACGCTATAAGAAAAAACCTGGGCAAAGAGAATATCCGTTTTCTCTCTGCGCTACTGAAGGAGAGCATTCAATATTCTCTCTCTCACCGGAAGGAAGCACTGGATTATGCGATGACTTACGCGCGGGATATGGGGAAGAATTTAGCGGATAAATTTGTAGGTATGTACGTCAACGATTATACGTTGGATTATGGCGAGAAGGGCAGGAAGGCTGTGCAAACTCTGCTTGAGCGCGGCTATCGGGAAGGTGTGATTGCGAATGCGGTGGAGGTTGAATTTGCATAAGTGGAAAGGGCATTGGAAAAGCGCAGTCTTTCCTCGGGGAACATAGAAGTTGACAGCAGACAAAACTGTCCGGCTTTCCGGAAGTCCGGCTTTCCTGTCTACCACCGGGTAGCCGCTTCCCGATATATCGTAATCTGCTGCATATTGCGCGGGATGGGTATACGCACAGCTTTGCGTTTGCGGTTGGCGTCTTTGATAACTAAGGGCGTTTTTATCATGTTTATTGTTGTTACGCTACGCGATTCATAGTAGAGCCAAATTTGTTTCACGGAATAGGGTACAACATAGTATTCCAAACCCGCATAGTATTGTTCGTAGGGCGGAAAGTCAAGTGGGATGGTTTTGTCGGCACCTTCCAAATAGATTTTGGACGGGTTCTCCCGTGGTGAATACCCGCTTAATTTGCATTTGCGAATCTGCACACGCCTGCTTGATTTATTTGTCAACTTCAATGAAACTATCATAGCTAAACGCCGTGTGTCATCTCGGTTCACAAACCATGTGTCTTCTTGAATGACTTCGATAAAGAAGTTCGGGATTTGTTTCCTCTTGTGGTATAAAACTCCAAGAACAATTACAACGCCGAATCCCAATAAGACTACAATACCTGTTTCTGTGGATAAGAATTTTAGCAGTTGAATGAGTGTCGCTTTTATTTTTTCTCTCCTCTATAATTTCTCGCCTTCTCAATTTCTCCAGTCATCGGCACGAAGCGCACAGGCGTTACGTTGCGTTGTTTGACTTCCTGCTCAGTTTTTGTCATTAAGGTCAATTCCTGGTAGTATTCACCCACAGGGATAACCATTCGTCCGCCAATATTCAACTGTTCGATTAGCGGTTCTGGAATGTATGCCGGTGCTGCGGTTACCATGATTGCATCAAACGGGGCTTCCTCTACCCAACCGCGGTAGCCATCACCGTATCTGGAGACGATGTTTTCGTAACCGAGAGATTTCAGAAGCGTCTGCGCGGGCCCCACCAGTTCTTCCACGATTTCAATCGTGTAAACGATGAGAGCGAGTTCCGCCAGAATTGCCGTTTGATAACTTGAGCCGGTTCCGATTTCGAGTACCTTTTTGTTCTTTGTTAGCTCCAGCAGTTCCGTCATCAATGCGACGATGTAAGGCTGTGAAATAGTTTGTCCGTGTCCAATTGGAAGTGGGCCGTCATCGTAAGCGGAATTTATCAAACTTTTTGGCACGAAGAGATGGCGTGGTACTTTCCGCATAGCCTTTAGCACATCCCTGGACTTTACATCCCGCATCTGCTCTTTTACCATTTTTTCTCTCAGTTTGGCGTATTTATTATTGTCAGATATCATGATTTAGTTGCCTACCTGAATGCTATACGGCATGAGGAGAAATATCCTGTGTTTGGCTAAATTAGAGAATAGTTTAATTTCGGTTTGCAAGTCCGATAACGGGGACGGTGTTTGTATATAGCCAAAATATTTTGAAAACAAACTCGGTTTGGGAAATGGAACAATCCGTATTTCATCTGTCGCTTTCAATCCTGCCCGTTCTTTTGCAATTTCCATGGCCAAGTCAAATCCACCGAGTTTATCGACGAGTCCGTTCTTTTTCGCTTGATTTCCCGTCCAGACGCGTCCTCGTCCGATTTCATTTACTTCGGCATGAGACATATTGCGCCCATCTGCAACTTTGGACACAAAATCGTCGTAAATCTGTTTAATCTGGCGTTTGACAATTTGCCGTTCTTCTTCTGGATAGTCACCGTAGTTGCTGTAGAAATCAGCGTGTTTGCCGCGTTTTTCTATCTCCTTTTTAATGCCCAATTTATTATACAACCCCTTCAAGCTGTATTTTCCGGAGATGACACCGATTGAGCCGGTGATTGTGCCGGGTTCTGCGATGATGACATCCGCGGGCGCAGCTATGTAGTATCCACCGGAGGCTGCTGTGTCGCCCATTGAGACTATGATTGGCTTTTTGCCTTTGGTGAGCATCAGTTGACGCCAGATGATGTCTGAAGCGAGTACAAGCCCGCCGCCGCTGTCTATTCTGAGCACGATAGCTTTGATTGAGTTATCCTCGCCTGCAATT
This sequence comes from uncultured bacterium, assembly GCA_964601015.1. Lineage (GTDB taxonomy): Bacteria > Poribacteria > WGA-4E > DTYX01 > CAZRLY01 > CAZRLY01. The sequence goes on along the minus strand of CAZRLY010000083.1, from coordinate 6,846 downwards.
TCTATGGCTTCAGAAATCGTATCCGAACCCATGATGTTAGTTCCGGTAAACGGTTCAGAAAAACTATTCCCAGTGACTATAGTACCTTCAGCGTATATCACAGCTATTTTGTGCGGCGGGTTGTACCATTCATTGTTGGCCAACTGCGATTGATAGCTTTTAGCTTTGACCACCGAACACCTCTTCCCCACTACGCCTTCGGCAATATAGTAAATTTCATCTTTGTATGCCAATACATCAGCCAAGTTGGCATTTAAGGACTCTTTAGCTGTATACGGTGCTTGGTCAATTTTTCGTTTTACCTCTTCTACTGACCAATTTCGTCCCTGCGCTATCGCCTGCGTGATTTGGTCAAATAAGTCATCCAGGATGGAGTTGAGAGACTCTCGGTGTGCTTTGGACATCTCCTCTCGTGTCAATAATTCCGAAGCGGATTTGTATTCGCCGATGTGTTCTATATCAGCGCGGACGCCGAGTTTATCAAGTATACCCTTAAAGAATGTAACCTCTGCCCTGATTCCCGTCAAGCGGACCTCGCCGGAAGGATGCAGGATTATCTTGTCACACGCGGATGCGAGCAGATAGTTGCCAGTCGAGCAGGATTCCATGTAGCAGATGGTTTTCTTGCCGGTTGCCTTGAAATCCAAAATAGTATCTCGAATTTCTTGTAACCTTCCTATTCCATAATCTGTGCCACGCAGTTTTAGAATAGCGCCCTTAACCTCCTTGTCATCCTTAGCGCGCCTCAGCGTACTTTTTATCTCGTTTATATCTGCTTCCACAAGTACCCGACGCCTGATGTATCTGGGACTTTGCATTCCCTTAGAAAGGTGGACATATCCGACTCCATCCTGATGTTCCTTTTCGGCGTTAAATGTGTTGTACGTTCCGAAGCCGATACGAGTAAAATTAACCCCGACACACACATTGAAACTTTTATCATCGTTGACGCTCCCCCTCATGAGAATGCCTTGAACCGGCACAATCTCAAGCATATAGTTAACATCCCAACCTTCATGCCAAACTTTGTCGTCTTCATAATGCCGCGCATCCACAGAAAGTGTAATAAGGTTGCTGTTCAACGGACGCAACGCTATCCCCACATCGTAAGCGCGTTTGAGTTTTTCCGTGCCAATTTTGAGCGGAGACTTGTTTCCCCAGAGAATATATCTGGGATAATTTAGATTTCTCGCCACAGCACCTATGGATAGGTGTTGTCTGCGATATATCGCGCCCATCTGCCACATCGCAAGGGCATCGTAATTTTCATCATCTGAAGTATACCAACTGTATCCCATGCCAAAATGCAGTCTGTCTGTCAGTCTAAATCCATCCGCTAACGTATATCGCCGAAAAATTATCCCATCGGTGGTATTCGCAAATTCCGTGCTAAAGGCGTGTGCGCCTGCTGCGATAAATATGGCGTCATCCTTCTTCGAGTCCCCGTAGTAGGTACGCAGATAGTAACCGTCTAACCCGCGAACAAAACTCAGCCCTGCGGGATTGAAAAAACTGGAAAGCGCGTCAGAAGTCACTGCTACGGAATTTTGGGGGAGGACAGTGTTGATTTTTAGCTCCTCCGCTGAATATGCGAACGAAATTGAAAGAGATAATAATGGTATGACAATGATAATTTTAAGTAAGTTTTTCATAACTACACTTTTTATCCTTCGTTAGAATTCAGTAAACGTAGCCCCTGTGTCAAACAGAGCCACGGCTGTTTTCCTTCTATTTCGATTTTTTTGATTATTCGGCCCAAAGTTTTTCCCGGTTCTCCTCATCCTACCACTTCAAATGCGTAGTCCGCAACGACGATAAGGTTACCACATCTGAAAACAAAATGCAAGCAATAGTTACTGTACTGTTTGATTTACAATCTTTCTGTCGGCTAAAATGCGGTAGAGGGTAGCACGCGAGATACCCAGAAATTTGGCAGCCTTAACCTTATTCCCATCTGTTTCGTGCAGTGCGTGCTGGACGGCAGAAAGTTCTAATTTGCGCTTGCGACGTCGCTTTTTAGGGTGGGTTACGCTGATGTTGGAAAGTATGGTATGAGGTAAATGCGAAAGTTCGATAAGATTTCCTCTGCACTTAACGAGAGCATATTGGATGGCGTTTTGGAGTTCGCGCACATTCCCCGGCCATTGGTAGTCCATCATGGCAGAAAGGGCCTCATGGGAGAGCAAGACATTTTCGCGCCCCGATTCAGTTGTTGTACGTTTCAGAAAGTGCTCTGTTAGGAGTGGGATGTCAGTCGTTCTCTCGCACAGCGGGGGCAAATTTATGGGGACGACACACAGCCTGTAAAAAAGATCTTTTCGGAACTTCCCTGCGTCTACCTCCTGCTTCAGGGCTTTGTTGGTAGCGCTTACCACGCGCACATCAACCTTGATGGTATCCTCACCTCCCACCTTTTCAAACGTACCCTCCTGTAAAACTCGGAGTAGTTTGACTTGCGCTTCCTGACTTAGCTCTCCAATCTCATCAAGAAAAATTGTGCCGTCGTCAGCCAATTCAAAACGCCCCTTTTTGTCTCTGATAGCTCCAGTGAAGGCACCCTTGACGTGTCCAAAAAGTTCGCTTTCCAGTGTTCCCGCCGGTAGTGCGCCGCAGTTGACTGGCACAAAAAGCTTGTCAGCGCGATTACTTTCGTTGTGGATGGCTGCGGCGACAAGTTCTTTACCCGTGCCGCTCTCGCCTTGAATCAGCACAGCGGCATCAGTCTTTGCGAGGTGGCGAATCAGGTCAAAAATATTGAGCATCGTTGGGTGGTTCCCGATGATGCCGGAGAACTGCTGAATTTCACCCAATCGGCGTTCAAGCTCCAGGATTCTTGTGACATCGCGGAAGGAGGCAAGACACCCAGCAGCTTTCCCGCTGTTATCTCTCATCGGTGCCGCCGACATCTCCACACGGCGTTCTTCACCGTCTTTGGCGGCAATGTCAATGGAATAGCTGATGTGGTCAAACTCCGGCACTCCTCCACGGAAAGAACACTTGCCTCCGCAAAACCCACCTTCAAACACTTTGTGACAATCCCGTCCGAGTACTTCCTCTCGGCAGTACCCGGTTATCATTTCGGCGGCACGATTGAAGCAGATGATATGCCGGCGATTATCGTGGGCGATGATACCGTCATTCAAGTTGTCAAGGATAAGTTCAGTGTTGCGTTTCTGCGCAATCAGAGCGGAGAAATATCCACCCGTGAAAAAATCTTGAATGCGACGATGAATCTCATCTCGCACCTCGCGAAACCGAGATAATACCTCTTCCTCAGTTCCTTTTGCTTCAGCCGGGTCAAAAAGTCCCCAGTGAACCAGCCCAGGAGAGCCAGGCAGGGAGGGACAATTCTCACGAACACTATTGCAAAGCGTTATCACAACGTCGAAGACGAGCGAATCTAAGTCTGTTAATTTTTTTGACCTTTTATGAGAAATGTCGATTCCTGCCTCTGCCATCACCTCTATTGCCCTGGGGCATACTTCCTTCGCCTCCAATCCAGCACTCACAACTTCTACATCATCGGGCGCAATCGCCCTGGCAAACCCCTCTGCCATTTGACTCCGACAGGAGTTGACGGGACACAAAAATAGTAAGCGGTTCATCTCTATTTTGGGGACAAGCCCTTCCTCCCTATTTGCATGCGATTTTTGCAGTTAGCACCCAATCCTTATTTGAGGAGTAGATATTCTCGGATGTCGATAGAACTCGTACTTGCAACGTAATTATGAAAAGCAGTCAGCCAGAGACGCAAACTCTTCGATACTCAACGTTTCACCGCGTCTATTTGGTTCAATACCGAGTAACTCAAAAGCAGCGTTCACCGCATCAGTTGAAAGAGCAAGCCCACTCATCTTCAGAGCGTTCTTGAGCGTTTTGCGTCTGTACATAAATGCGCTACGCACAATTTGGAAGAAGAGCTTTTCATCTGCAACCTGAACCTTCGGAGATTCACGCATTTTGAGCAGAAGCAAAGCGGAATTGACCTTCGGAACAGGGTAAAAACAGGTAGCAGGTACCTTCAGGGCTATCTCCGGTTCTGCGTGGTAATTTACCAATATCGTAAGAGAACCGTAAGTTTTGTTGTTCGGCGGCGCTATAATCCGTCGCGCCACTTCCTCCTGTATCATCAAGACACAGGTTTGGATGGATGAACGCAGTTTCAGAAGTTTCAAAAGAATCGGGGTTGTAATGTAGTAAGGTAGGTTGGCGACAACTTTTGTGCGGTTGCGCTGGAAGGTTTGAAACAGAGTGGATAAGTCAAATTTGAGCACATCAGCGTGAATTAATTCTACATTCGCATACTCCGTGGAAATTTGCTGTAGTTCGGCGAAGAGCCGGTCATCCAATTCGAGCGATGTAACTTTTTGAACGACTTCCGCTAATTTTACGGTGAGATGTCCCAACCCAGCGCCGATCTCAACAGCCAAATCGTCTTCTGTCAAACCGGATACCGCTATTATCTTATTGAGAATGTTCTCGTCTATGAGAAAATTTTGACCGAGATGTTTTTTTGGTCTGATATTTGTTCGTCGGAGAAATTCTTTTACTTGCCTTTGGATTTGCATAGATTTTTGGATATTGAGCGCGATTGGGTATGGCAACCACATCGGGTTGCCACTACGAGGCATTCTTGCCAAAAAACTCCTACAACCCTAATTCTTTTGCGATTCCCTTCATCGCTTCGATTACAAAAGCGATATGTTCGTTTAAGTCAATTCCCAAATCTTCAGCGCCTTTGAAAATATCCTCTCGTTTCACTCCTCTTGCAAAAGCCTTATCTTTGAATTTTTTCTTCACCGAACTCACTTTGACGTCCATGATGCTTTTAGATGGACGTACCAGTGCGACTGCAACGAGGAATCCAGTCAATTCATCGACTGCGTAAAGCGTTTTATCCATACGGCTCTTGCGCTCTAAACCTATTCGGTCACTGTGGGACTTGATTGCGTAGATAACATCATCCGGATACCCCTTTTGCTGTAAAATCTCAGCGCCTTTTTCCGGGTGTTCTTCAAGACTGGGGTATTTTTCATAGTCGAAATCGTGGAGTAATCCTACGGTTCCCCATTTTTCTTCATCTTCACCAAATTTTCTCGCATACGCCCGCATCGCCGCTTCCACGGCAAGGGCATGTTTGCGTAATCCTGCGCTTTTGGTATATTCATAAAGGAGATTAACTGAGTCGTTTCTGTTCATTATTATCCTCCACTGGCTTTTGTAAAGAGTAAAAAGTAATAAGTAAAATAATTGCTTTTTACTCTTTACTCTTTACTTTTTACATAGGTTTAAATATGAACCGATTTGCTATAAAGTCTGCTATCTGGCGGGATAGTATTTTTATTTTGGGGTTTTCTTCCATTCGGAATTTGACGAAGACGCCCAAACATGCGCGCGGTTGAAACATCACCGGGTCAACGACTACCCCGTCTGTAGCGTAAATCTCATATTTCATTCTGTTTGCGTCGAGAGCAGAAATTATTGCAGGGCGGAGAGATTGCAGTGCGTCCAGACTGGGGATGTATTTTTTGCCCAATGCTGTAGGTGACATCGTATGCCCTTCAGTTTTTTGGTTGGTTATCTTTTGAATCAGGTCAAAAACGTTTTTTGCACCTCTGTCTGCTGAAGGACGCACTCTGTACATCCTGCGATACATCGTCGAATACCGTCGAAATTCCCAGCCTGCCGTCCACACTATTTTTCCGCCCCTGTCCATCCACTGTTCTATGAAACTGTCCTTTTCCCCGCGAAATACGATGTCAGGCGCTACGCCCATCGTCATGACTATAATGCCCTTGGGGTTTGACGTCATGTATATTCTGAGTTGTACCGCATCCCCAATTCTCGCAGGGATTCTTTTAGCGGCGAGTTGTGTTTTCAATTCTTCAGCGAGTTTTCGCGCATCTTCTTGCGATACCCAGAGCGTTGCATGTCTCGCATCGTGGTATATAAAAACCTTGCCTTGAAAATTGTACAGGGAATCATCAAAGTCACCGGCGCGGGAAACGATTGGTTTGGATATGAGCTTGAAATAATCGAAATGGGCTTCCTGGGGCGTACCTCCATCCGTTGGCTTGGTAACGTACATCCCCACGTCAGCTTTTTCCAAAAGTTCAATCTGGGTGGCAGCAAATTCCTTCCACTCTATTCCATCTTTGCTGTATGTTGCTGAAAGTGAGCCAGCAGTACATTTCAAACGCAAATATACCGTACCCCAATTTAGTTTCTTGGAAGCTACCGTCTGATATAAACCACCCTCTTCCTTGTCCAACCGCAACAGGTTCCCCTTCATCGAACCCATTTGATTAAAAGCACGCTCAAAACGCACCAAATCACCCTCTCCTTGCCATACGAGCAAACCAGCACCTTCACAGTGTTGGTCAGGTTTGGTTGTCATTTTAGTTTCGATTGTAAAATCGCCGTTTATCGACTGCACCATGCGCGGAGCGTCGTAAGAGCCGACAAATAGGTCATTTTTGCCCTCAGGAGCAGTGATGACAAGATGACCGCGTTTTTTCGTCAAACTGTAATCGCAATCTTCACCCGGGTCAATCCATTTCCATTTAGTGTTTAAGTAATCGAAACCATCTCTCGTTGAGGTAGGGAATATTTCATAAGTCGGCCTAAATTGCTGCCGCTGTCGTTGAACTCTCGGTGTTTTCCGTGTGGGCTGTCGAGAACTGCGTTTTGTTTGAGCTACGAAATCTGAACGAGGCGAAGCCCGTTCCCCACACTCAAGTGTGGGGCTAACACTCAAGTGTGGGGCGAGTCGTTCCGAGATAACCCTTTGAGACATCTGTACATTTTCCGCATTGGGGGTTGAAGTCCCTATTTGCGCAGATAGCG
>CAZRLY010000082.1:8397-20070 GCA_964601015.1 uncultured bacterium | reverse complement strand
TTTCGTCCTGATATTAGGACTGGCTTTTATTTCAACAGTCCTTGCGGACGATTTCACAACAGATTTTGAAACGGCTGACCTAACTGGTTGGACGAAGACTGGCGATGCGTTTGATTTCCAGCCCACCAAGGGCGATAACCCAACAGCCCGCGGCCGTGGGTAGCCCTCCAATCACGAAGGTGATTGGTGGATAGGTGGCTATGAGAAATACCAGGAGAAGCCAGGTCAAACGGCCGGCGACATCCAGGGAGATGGCCCCACAGGTACTTTGACTTCTTCCGAGTTCATGATAACCGGCGAGAAAATCAACTTCCTGATAAGCGGCGGAATTCATCCCATCGGAGACTCCGCTGGAGCTACCGCCGTCGTCCTTGAAATAGATGGCGAAATGGCACTAAAATCCACAGGAAATAATAGTGAATCAATGGAACGTGCCGAATGGGACGTTTCCGGATTCAAAGGTCAACTTGCCGTCATCAAGATTATCGACGAAAATCCTGGTGGCTGGGGGCATATCAATTGCGACGATTTCAATATGGTAGATGCCGCAGGTAATGAGCGTCCATTTACTGCCACTGGAACGAGTGTAAACAGGCGCGGAAAGCTGGCTACAAGCTGGGGCGCTATGAAAAAAATGCGCTAATCCTAAATTTCCGCGCACTTCTCAGATTCGTAAAAGCCGAACTCATTTGAAGTTCGGCTTTTATCTTTTTAGCAATTTTTACGTCTAAACACAAACCTTTCGCATCAAAGCCGTATGAGGAAAAAGATGAAGATAAAATTTTCATACAAAATTCTAATTTGCATAAGTTATCTTTTACTATCGGTGTCGTTGGCGGGCTGTCACAGCCTTTTCGGTGGCAAGAATGTTTCCGTCGAGATTTTGGACGATAAAGCCCTCTTGCATGAGATTACGACGGAACTCAGAGCCCGTTTTGACCTGCTTGCAACACTGGAATCGAATATGAACGTGATGATAGAGATGAAAGGTGAGAAGCAGGAGATTCGGGAATATCTCCGGTACAAGCGCCCTGATAAAATGCGTATAGACGCTTACGGCCCGTTCAACGACGTGCGCGTTGTAGCGTTGGCGGTTGAAAATACCTTTACCCTGTATTACATTGCGGAAAAGGAAGCTATCAAAGCCCCGCTGACAGATGAAGTTCTGACGAAAATCTTCGGTATGGACTTGCGGATTTCTGACATCTTAAGCGCCATATCCGCCAACCCTTTGCTGGACGAGAATACCCAAAATATTCAGATTATCTTAACTGATGGCAAATACCTACTCAAGCGTCCCTCTCTGCGCAAGGAACATCGTGAGGAGATAACCGTATCGACGAAAAACAACGAGTTTATCGTGACAGATTGGAAAATTCTGGATGCGCAGGGCAACATCACACAACGCACAGAATTTAGTGATTATCGAGAAGTAGGCGGACTTTTCAGACCAATTAAAGTCATCATTAGCCGCCCAGCCGAAGGAACGCTAATTGCCTTCCAATCTGTGCGTCCTGTAGTGAATAAGGAAATCAAAGATAAATCATTCCATATTAATCTGCTTTATGGAACTAAAATCACTACGTTGCAATAAAAGCAAATCGCCCATGCAGAAATTGCATTTACAAGCCCACGCTAAAATCAATCTATTTCTTGATGTGTTGTATAAACGTCCCGATGGCTACCATGAGATTGAGACTGTATTTCAGTCCATCGGTTTGCACGATAATTTAACTCTTAGAAAAATTAAGAAGGGAATCGAAATACGTTGCGCACATCCGCAGGTTCCATCAGATGCTTCCAATTTAGCATACAGGGCTGCCGAATTAATTTTTAACACGTCAAATACCAGTGGAGGCGTTGAAATTGCGATTGATAAAAACATTCCCGTTGCCGCCGGACTTGGAGGCGGGAGCGCGGACGCGGCAACTACCCTTGTCGGAATAAATAAACTTTTTGATTTGGGATATCAACGTGATTTTTTAATGCAGCTCGGCGCGAAACTCGGCGCAGATGTTCCATTCTGCATTTTGGGCGGAACGGCTAAAGGACGCGGCATCGGAGAGATTTTGACACCGTTGCCGTCTTTCGCTGGATGTCATTTGGTGCTGGCAAACCCCGGGTTTGAGGTTAAAACATCGTGGGCATATCACAGTCTCAACTTAGCCGGTGATAAAAAAAAACGTTCTGCGACAAAAAATCAGAAAAAAATTACCAGTTTTCTATTGACTAAATCGAAAAAAAATGTTAATATTTTAGGTCAAGAAATTCGAGAGGTATGTAACGAGTTCTTCAATATCTTTGAGAACACAGTAATTGCCAAATATCCAATCATCGCTGAATTGCAAAAAAAACTTAGGGATGCCGGCGCGTTGGGTATACTGATGAGTGGAAGTGGACCAACGGTTTTCGCCTTTGTGTACGATGAATCTCACGCGAAGGCTGTGGCAGCAAAATTAAAAACGCATTTTTCCATTGCCAGCATTACAAGCGATGTTGGAGTTTTGGAGTGCGCAAATTAAATTTTCGCATAAATTTTGAAGAATGGGCGGTGGCCAAACGGTAAGGCACGGGCCTTTGGAGCCTGTATTTGTAGGTTCGAATCCTACCCGCCCAACCATTCTAAGCCGTAGACTGAAAAGCTACGGCTTATAATTTTGTCAAAAAAGTTCAGTGCCTCACAATGCTTGTAATTTTGCGGTCAAAGTTCAAATTAGTCGACATTTGATGTCGAGAAAGGAAAATTGACCTACAATGTGGGGTACCGAAGTTACGTTTGGAGAAAAAAATGCAACAGTTGAGGTTAAATGCTGAAATTCGTGAAGCGATTGGCAAGGGAGGAGCGCGTGCAACACGACGAGCAGGAAAAGTTCCATGTATATTATACGGACTGAATCTTGATAGCATTCCGCTCCAGGTAGACGAACTACAGTTCCGTATTCTCACCCGTACCGAAGGTTTTGAAAGCATGCTCATTAATTTGGATGTCGGTACGGAAGAGACTGAAACGGTTATGATTAAATCTGTCCAGCGCGACCCCATTAGCCGCAGATCGCTTCATGCCGACTTCCTCAGAATTTCACTGGACAAAGAGGTTACCACTCATGTGCTGGTTACGTTGCTTGGCACGCCAACAGGGGTTAGAGAAGACGGAGGAATTCAAGGGTTTTCGCGTAGAGAATTGGAAATCAGATGTTTGCCAACCGCTATCCCCGAGCATCTGGAATTAGATGTCTCTGGATTGGCGATAGGCGATAATATTCGCGTGTCAGATATAAATATCGAGGATGTTGAAATCTTAAATGACCCGGAAACAGTTATTGTAACCATTAGCCCACCAACAGTAGTCGTAACAGAGGAAGTCGTTGAAGAGGAAGTTGTGCCTGAAGAGGGAGCAGCGGAAGAGGATGTAGCGGAAGAGGAAGCAGCGGAACCTGAAGTAATCACACGCAGAAGAGAGGAAGCATAAGTGGCAATTTCCGCAAAATCCATTTGCTTTTTTGGAAAACTCGCTTCATCATTGACTATTCATAAGATCTTTCTTCTAATTACAATTCTGCTTGCAATTGTAATGTACGCTCACAATGCTTCTTCTCAAGGACAATTTATCAGAATCGTCGATAGCGATGGGCTTGAAATCATAACCGCTCAAGCAGCCAATCAAAAGAGAACGCAATATTTAGATGTTGAGGATGTGCTTAAAGTCTTCAGAACCCTTGATGAAAGGGCTGAAGCAGTTGAGTTCAATCCGAAAAAAAAGTATATCTCGCTTACCAGAAGATTAACCTTATACATCAAGGGGAAGGCAATATCGCTTGTATTAAACCAAAAAATAGTAGATGTAAGTGATGCCCAAAGATACAACTTATCCAAACCACCTGTGCTAATTGCGGGCAAGCCAATGCTTCCCGCAGAATTTTTTACAGAGGTGCTTTCAGATGTTCTGGAGATTGGGGTTTCGTATAATAGGACTACCGGGACACTGCAACTTAGATGGAGTGAAGGGGGTGGAGTAGAACCGCCTCAAATATTACCTGAACTTGATGAGGAATTTGTTGTAGTATTTGACCCGGGTAATGGTGGCAATGATATTGGAGTTAGAAGCCTTACGGGTTTACTTGAAAAAAATCTTACTTTAGAGATAGCCAAAGAAACGCAAAAACTTTGTCTGGAAAACGGTATTAATGTTTATTTAACCCGCTCTTCTGACCAATTTCTGACTCCCACACAACGGGCTACTGCGGCGAATATAAATAGAGGTAGTTTATTCATCAGCATTCATTTTAATGCTTCCTTTTCCCCAAATCACAGCGGATTTAGAATCTACGTCAACACCCCTGCCGGAAGCCTCAGATATACTGACATCCCTCCCGGCGATTCACTCCAAACCGGTCAATTGATAAAAGAGATTACTCAATCAGATTTTCTCGACCAAAGCAGGACGCTGGCTCAAACGATTTTCGATGAACTTGAACTAACAGGTTTTGCAGGCAAACCATCCATCGAAATTCCTCTTATTGCTTTGAATAAAGTCTACATGCCAGCAGTATTGTTGTCCTGCGGTTACCTTTCAAATGCCTCGGACGTCGCGCGGTTCTCTGAGCCAAAGGCCATACAGGCAATGGCTCAAGCTTTATTTCAAGCAGCGCTAAAAGCGAAACAACATTATCATAACAACACAGAAGGTAATAAGTAATCTCAGTAGTTCACAATTGGTTACCGCGTAGTATGCTGATGCCTCTCCAAACTCAATCAAGATACGGGTGAGAACAGAATGAGGCGAATATTCATTACCCCACAAAATACACCCAATTATAAGGTGATTTTCAGTATAATAATTGGGTTAATATTGCTAATGAGCGCGATTTTTAGTTTCCTACTGTTTTCAAAAAAAGACAAAGGACCGGGCGTTACAGATTCAAATGAACCGTCGCTCACTCCTATCGCCACAAGTGGGGTGCCTGCATCAAAAGAGATACGGTTATATTTCGTCCATCCTGATACCGCGGAATTGGTCATTGATAAGCGAATCATATATCTTAAGGGAGATATTATTGAGAGCCTAAAACAAATTATCGAGGAATTGATAAAAGGTTCAACGGCAGGTTTGATAAATCCCATACCCAATGGCGTTCAACTCAAGGGAGTCTTTTTTAACCCCAGGACTCATTGTGTTTATGTAGATTTTTCCGGCGCTCTTTCAAAAGCCCATATTGGCGGAATAACTGCGGAACTATTGACTATTCAATCTATCATTAAAACCTTGAAAGCTAATTTTCCGGAAGAAATCCAGATGGTGCAAATTTTAATTGACGGAAAAGAAGCCGAGACAATAGCGGGACACATAGATATTTCACGTCCTCTGTATCTTGAAGAGTAAAGATGGAATCAACCTTCGGTACTACAAAACTGATTGTGGGCTTGGGCAATCCCGGCCCACGTTACCAGAATACCAGACATAACGTCGGATTTGAAGTTATCGACCAAATCACTGAAAGGTTGGAGGCTAAAAAAATAGTTGAAAAACACCGCTCCATTATTGTGTTTGGAACAATTGGCGCTCACGAAATTATTCTCGCCAAGCCTCTGACTTATGTCAACGCAAGCGGACAGGCTGTTACGGAATTAGTCGCCCAGTTCGACATCTCCCTCCCCCAGTTGTGTGTCGTATACGATGACATTAACCTCGACTTGGGAGTGTTGCGAATACGCCGAGCCGGTAGCGATGGCGGACACAAAGGTATGAAGTCAATTATCTACAAACTAAATGGTCAAGAATTTCCGAGATTACGGGTGGGAATCGGCAAACCTGATTCTGCCCCGATTGATTATGTGCTGGGCAAATTCGCCGCAGACGAAAGGGAAATAGTAGAGGATGCTATTAAAAGGGCGGCTGATGCCTTGCAACTAATGGTTTTAGAGGGTATCGAAGTTGCGATGAATAATTATAACTTGCGGGCGCGTTATGTATAAAATTGACATCGGCGATAAATTAATTTTGCGCAAAAAACACCCATGTGGAAACGCAAAATGGGAAGTCTGGAAACTTGGCATTAACATTGGCGTTAAGTGCCTTGGCTGTGGTAGGAAAGTGAAAATACCCAGATTTAAACTGGAAAAACAGATTCGACGGCAAGTTACAGAGCCGCCGATTACGTGAGTGAAGAGATGCTTCGCTGTTGTTCGCTCTGAACCAAAACTTTGTTTTCGATATGCCATAAAAAAGGTTGATAAAAATTTTTTGTTATGATATAATTTTTGCAATCCCTGCTCTAACATTTGTTAAGAGCCACAGCTCATAGGGGGTATAAATTGAGAAGATTTTATGAAACAATTTTTATAATTGACCCAACCAGCGACGATGCACTGGTCGACGAAACAATCGATTCTGTGAGAAATCTCGTACAATCTGGTGGGCATGTAGTAAGGAAAATTGACCGATGGGGCAAAAAAAGGTTAGCCTATGAGGTCAAAAAACGCAGAGAAGGAATTTACGTTCTAATGGTTCTTGAGGCTGAACCTGATTTTGTGAGCCAGCTTCAACATCACTACCAGCTCTCCGAATCCATCATCAAATATATGGTGACCAACTTTGAAGGCGACATTGACCAATTGCCCTCTGAAGAACCAGTTTCAGACCGGGTGACGGAAGTTGCGGAAGAAAAAGAGGTAGGCGAGGTTGACGAACCGGAAGAGGCGGAACACGAAGTAGGAGAGGCTGGCGAAGAGGAATAGCTATTCGATTCTTTCGATAGCATTAACAATTTGGGGAAGCGGTAAACCGTATTAGCTTGTGAACCGCTTCTTCCCCAATCCACAAGGAGATTTAAAATGGCAGCGAATTACAACAAAGTAATGTTGATGGGCAACTTAACTCGGGACCCAGAATTCAAATATACAAGCAGTTCAACAGCAATGGCCAGTTTTGGCATGGCTATTAATCGGTATTATACTGATTCGCAATCGGGCGAGAAAAAAGAAGAAGTTTGTTTTGTGAATATTAGAGCGTTCGGAAGAACTGCTGAAATCTGTAACGAGTATTTGAAAAAAGGTGACCCGGTATTTTTGGAAGGCAGATTGAATTACTATGCCTACGAGACGGACACAGGTGAGAAACGGAGTAGCCTGAGCGTAATGGCTGAGAACATTCAGTTACTTCCCAAAAGAACCGATAGACCAACGCAATCTGCACAACAACCGCCGCCAGCACAACAGACTTCCGCCGGTCCACCTGTTGAGGAAACCGTACCGGATGAAAGCGCGCCGGAAGTAGAGGATGACATTCCCTTCTGATTTAGCCATACTAAAAGTTTGGGACATTTTATCCTCGGTCAGCAACTCCTCTTAGTTCGGTCAAAAGTCAGGAGGGGTTGCTGACCGACAGTTTGCAGAATATCAGTACATCAAAAACCGAAAAGGAGAAACGCATAATGGCAAGACGGGCTAGGGACACTACTCGAAGAAAAACGGACGACAGAAGACAGGACGGCAGAAGGCAGGACGGCAGAAGAGCGAAAAAGAAGACATGTAAGCTCTGCGCCGATAAAATTAAATTTATTGATTATAAAGACGTATCTCTTTTAAGAACATTTATCAAAAGTGACAGCGGAAAAATCCACACGAGGCGAACAACAGGTAATTGCGCACACCACCAAAGACAAATAACAAAGGCTATCAAGCGCGCTCGTAACATTGCTCTGTTGCCTTTTACTACCAAAACAAAATAATACTTGGAATTAGAAGGAACGGTTTGATATGGAAATTATGTTAGTAGAAGCCGTCTCCGGACTTGGTGAAGAAGGAGACGTTATCAAGGTATCCGACGGGTATGCTCGTAATTTTTTGATACCGAAAAAATTAGCCGTTGAAGCAACTGATAAAAAACGCAGAATTTTTGAGCATGAGAAACGTCAATACGCCAGTCGTGACGCTAAAAGTAAGCGAGATGCCGAAAGATTAGCTGGCGTACTTTCAGATGCAACCTGTAGTATTCCCATGCGAGCGGGCAACACTGACAGGCTTTTTGGCTCTGTCACAACTATGGATATTGCTTCAGCCCTGAGCGAGCAAGGATTTGAAATAGACAGGAGAAAAATAGAACTGGATGAACCTATCAAGGAATTAGGCGCCTTTACAGTGCCTATAAAACTCCACCCAGAAATCACAGCCAGTATAAGGGTACTGGTGATTAGAAAATAGCAGGTGAACGGAATGCGGAGTGAAAATTGATGTTGTGCCTCTTCCATTCGCTCCGAATGGAATTAGCATCTTCCCTCCGCCTTCTGTCTGCCGGTAAAGGATGGGAAATATGGCAGCCACGATACCTCAACCTCCTGACCCATTTTATGATACTGAAGCGGAGCGGGCGGTATTAGGTGCTATGTTGGAAGATAATCGGGCCATTCCTAAGGTGATAAATATTTTAGGGCGTGCTCGTGAAATCTTTTATAAAGTTCCGCATCAATTGATATATGAAGCGATTTTGACCGTATACGATGAGAAGGGCATCGTCGATGCGTTCCTAACCGCTAAAGAATTGGAACGAACAGGCGAACTGGGAAGAGCAGGAGGCGCACATGAACCGCTCGAAATTCAAAAAAGCGTTCCCGCTGCGGAAAATGTGGAATACTACGCCGAGATTGTTAAACAAAAGGCTGTACGCCGGAATTTAGCCGACTTTGCAAAATACGTTGCTACTCTCGCCCGGGACGAAGCCCAAACTCTTGATGAGATAATTGATAAATCTGAACAGATGCTATTTGATATTGGACATCTCGACGAAACGCGTGGGTTTTACAGCATGAGCCAGATAGCTACCCCTGTCTTGGAAGAACTTAATGAGGTATTCCATAATAAAAAACAATACTTAGGTGTGCCGACAGGGTTCCCTGATTTCGATATTTTAACGCTCGGGCTTCGGCCTTCTCAGCTCATCCTCATCGCTGGGCGTCCTTCGTCTGGAAAAAGCGTCCTCGCCCAAAATATAGCCCGCAACATCGGCGTAGACCAAAAACTCTCCGTTGCTTTCTTCAGCCTGGAAACACCCAAAGAAGACCTTTTTATGCGCATGTTATCAGGCGAAACCGGAATAGATTTTGCTAAATTGCTCATGGGGAACTTCACGACTGATGATTGGGAAACAATTACTAATGCAGTCGCGACTTTAAGCGCTGCACCCATACTTATTAACGATACCCCGCGCATGAATATCATGGAAATACGCTCTGAATCGCGCCGCTTAAAAATAGAACACAAAGACTTGGCTGTCATCATAGTTGATTACTTGCAGTATGTAGACGGTGTTTCTAAAGGTTGGCATGAAAGCCTATACGAAAGGACTACCGAAATTTCTCAATCCCTTAAGGCGTTGGCGAGAGAATTGGAAGTGCCTGTGATTGCATTATCTCAGTTGAGCCGCTCTGTCGAGAGACGAAGTGACCCGCGGCCGATGCTCTCGGACTTGCGTGAATCCGGCGCGCTTGAACAAGACGCTGACATAGTAGCCTTTATCCATCGCCCAGAACTATACGATGCAACAGCGCAAGAAGGGCTAACAGAACTTATCATAAAAAAACATCGAAATGGCCCGACCGGCGAGATACCTCTGAGATTCATTAAAAACCAGATGCGATTTACTTCAATAACCGTTTAGAATTGCCCTTCGTTGTGAAAAGACTGAAAAGACCGCTTCGCCGACTGTCGTCGCTTCGCCGTTCCGTTCGTTTCACTCACTCCACGCGTAATGAACTACCAAAACTTACATCAACAAAGAAATTTTCTCTATTCTGTTCTATCAGGTTTGAATAACGCAGCAATTTCGTGGATATCCAAACTTGGAAACGCTTCCCTCCTCGTCCATTCCATCATCCTCTCGGTTTTTAAACGGCCTGTCGGTTTTCCGCTCCTCGTAAAACAATTGTATGTAGTAGGTGTGAACTCTCTTGGAGTTGTCCTTGTAACCGGCACGTTTACGGGATTGGTATTAACCATGCAAGCTTACTATCAGATGGATGATTTCTCAACACAGGGCATGATGGGGAATTTCGTTAGCGTTTCCGTACTCAAAGAACTAGGTCCGATATTGACGGCTTTCGTGCTTGCAAGCAGAATCGGTGCGGCGGTAACGGCGGAATTGGGAACGATGATGGTAACTGAACAGGTAGACGCGATGCGGGCTATGGCAGTTAATCCTGTAAAATATCTGGTTGTCCCGCGTTTTCTTGCCTGTGCTATCATGTTGCCAGTCCTGACAATCTTTGCCAGTGTATGCAGTATCTTCGGCGGATATATCACTGTCGTATATTTTTTTCAAATGAACGGAATCTTCTTCCTCACACAGGTGAGGGATTTTATCTTCGTTAATACTATCCTCGTAAGTTTGATAAAAGCCACTGCTTTCGGGATGGTTATCGCTACCATCGGTTGCTATAGAGGCTTCTCCGTCTCATCGACAAGCGGTGCAGAAGGCGTGGGCAAAGCAACGACCGGTTCTGCTGTAACCTCTCTCATTCTGATATTAATCGTAGATTTCTTTTTGAATCATCTGATGTATACTGTTTTGGAACTCAAATAGGGTGCGAAGATGTTGAAAGGAGAAAGGACGAAAAATGTCCTGTTACTATCGTGACAGAGGAGAACGAAAGCCAAATTGACCATGATGCGATGTTCAAGGAACTTCTGCACCACTTGATGGAATTTTTTTTGAGGCTCTTTTTTCCGAATGAGGCTTCCTACTTGGATTTTTCTTCACTGACTTTCCTTGAACAGGAACAGTTTACCGATTTTCCCAGTGGGAAACACCGTTACATTGACACCTTAGCGGAAATCAAGACGCTTCACGGTATGTTTGAAAAAATCTTAGTTCATGTAGAGTTTCAATCAAAGCGGGAAAGTGGATTTCCGCAAAGAATGTTTCGATATTTCAGCCAACTACGGCTTCGTCGGGATACTCCAATTTGGCCAATTGTCTTGTACATGCCCAAAGGTTTAGGTGTATTGGGCTTTGAAGAATATAATGAAACCTTGTTTGGTGAAAAGTTTTTGCCTTTTCGTTATTGGTATACCAGTTTGGCTGAGTTAGACGCTGAAGAATACCTCGCCATGACAAATCCTGTGGCTTACGGTTTGGCACCGTTGATGAATCGCGGTTCTCTTAGCAAGCCACGCCTGAAAGCAATCTGCTTGAGCGGAATTGCGCAAAGCGACATCAACGAAGTCCAAGCGGCATTATTGGCTTTTTTTGTAGAAACATACCTCCCACTCAATGAAGAAGAAGAGGAGGAATTCCAAAAACTAATTCAACAAGAGGAGGCTATCGTCATGCAGTTCATAACTTCATGGGAACGAAAAGGTATCATCGAAGGACGCGCTGAAGGACGCGTCGAGGGACGCGCTGAAGAACGCGCCGAAGGACGCGTCGAGGGACGCGCCGAAGGAGCATTGATAGCACGACGTGAAACACTGTTAGCCCTTTTGCAGGAAAAATTTGGACAAGTCCCATCAACTGCTGTCCAGCAAGTCGCAGCAATTTCGTCTAAAGAGGAGTTGGAACTGTTGCTTCGTAAACTTATCCACGCCAATTCTTTTGTAGAGATAGGACTGGATGGGACAAAGAGATGAACTTTAGAAACCTCTGACAGAACAAGAGGAGGTTGTCATCATGCAGTTTATAAC
>CAZRLY010000082.1:0-8387 GCA_964601015.1 uncultured bacterium | reverse complement strand
CCCCGATTTAATACTCGATGGCGTACGATAAGGTGCGTTGATAGCACGGCGCGAAACACTACTTCTACTATTGCAGGAAAAATTTGGACAAGTCCCATCAACTGTCGTTCAACAGGTCAAAGCAATCTCGTCCAAAGAGGAGTTTGAACACTTGCTTCGCAAACTTATCCACGCTAATTCTTTCGCAGAGATGGGGCTGGATGGGACAAAGACATGATTAAACTGATAGACGTTTGGCATAAATTTGGTGATAAAACGGTTTTGCGCGGCGTCAATTTCCATGTGCAACGCGGGGATACGATGGTTATCATGGGGGGGAGCGGTTGCGGCAAAAGCGTCACTCTAAAATTGATGCTTGGGTTGCTCAAACCGGAAAGCGGGGAGATTTGGATTGCTGGAGAGGAGATAAGCAAACTTAAAGAAAAGGAAATTGATAAAATTAGAAAAAAAATCGGCATGTTGTTTCAATCATCCGCTCTGTTTGATTCAATGAGCGTCGAGGAAAACGTCGCTTTCATGTTGAGTCAACATACAAAAAAAAGTAAACAGGAGATTAAAGAGATAGTGGCTGAGAAATTGAAACAGGTGGGACTGGAGAACATAGAACATTTGAAACCCGCAGAGTTGAGCGGAGGGATGAAAAAACGCGTCGGATTAGCACGCGCGATAGCAATTGACCCGGATGTAGTATTATACGATGAACCTACGACAGGGCTTGACCCAATTATGGCTGAAGAAATCAATCACCTGATGAGAAACCTGAACGCAGAATTGAACATAACATCTGTCATTGTTACCCACGACATGAAAAGCGCTTTCTCAGTAGCTTCCAGAATGGCGATGATGTACGATGGCAAAATTATCGCAGTCGGAACGCCAGAGGAAATGAAAAATACTGACAACCCAGTTGTCAGGCAATTCATATCAGGAACGGTAGGAGATTCATAATGATTTGGCAACGCGTGGAATTTAAGGTTGGTTTGTTAATGTTGGTAGCTTTAGCACTCTTAATCTTTCTGTTATTTAACGCCAGCAACTTACCCATCAGCACCGGCGAGAAATTGAAAGTTTACTTTAATTATGCCAGCGATATTCAAAAAGGAGCACCCGTGCATTTAGCAGGGGTTAGGATTGGAAGAGTAACTGGTAAAAAATTGTTAGAGGACGAGGTACATCTGGATAAGCCTTATAGCGTACAAATCACTGCGCACATCAAATCTCCGCAACCCCTGCGGGAAGGTTGCAAAATTACCATTGGCACTTTAGGATTTGTGGGGGAAGCCTACCTTGACATCAGAAACGGCCCCTATGGAAACCCCGAATTGCCGAAAAAACAACCCGTAATCGGAATTGACCCGGTCAGTGTTGCAACGCTGCTGGAAACGGCTGAAGAAACTATTAATAACGCAAGGGAAAGCGTCTTGCTTGTGAAAAATGCGGTAACATCCAACCAAGACGAAATAAAGATGTGGATAACAGATTTTAAGCAATTTGTCGCTGCAACCACCCAATCCCTTGAAAAAACGATGGGCGATGTGGATAAACTGCTGGTATCCTTAAATCACATCACATCAGAAAACCAGCACGCGCTTAAAAACGCCATAGCAAACACGAACAGACTTATCAAACAAGTTGAAACTGACTCCAAAACCATTACAACCCAAGTTGAAAATGTTACCGGGCTTCTTACCCAATTGGTTGAGCAAAACGCAACCAACGTCAATGGAACCTTAAAAGACGCTCAACAACTGACAGCCCGCTTAAAAAACCTCGCCAATCAATTAGAAACCGATTTGCCCGCGCTAAAGACGGAAATATCCCAACTCGTCTCCAATACCCAAAATGTCGTAAATAGGACATCTCCAAAATTTGATAAATTGCTGGGCAATCTTGAAATATCAACATCCCATCTGGAAACGACAATGTCAAATTTGGATGGACTTCTCAATAGGATTCAAAATGGCGACGGAACTGTCGCCAAATTAATAAATGACCAAACTACCCTTGATGACGCGAGGAAAACACTAAACAACGCAAACGAAACGATGAGCGAATTCAAACGGCTGTCACAGAAGCTAAACCAAAAATCCGACATCCTGAAAATGCCCAAATTCTCTTACGACTACGAACTCCGCTACCTAAGCATCAACGAGAACTTACACAATGAGTTGGCTTTTTCACTGTCCTCTTCTCCAACGCAACGGTTCCGTTTTGGGTTCTCTGTGCGAGAGGAAGATATAGACTACGAACTCCAATTTTGCAAAAACATCGGATATTTCTCAGCCAGAGCAGGATTTATCCGCTCAAAAATAGGGCTTGGACTCGACTACTGGCTGCTTAAAAGGCGGTTCGGGCTGACATTGGAAGGAACCAATATAGCTACTAACAACCCAGAAATTGACCTGGAGACTTCGTTGAGATTGCTGCCGAACTGGTATCTTATTCTGGGAGGCGAATACTTGAAAGATTCGACGGAAGATAAGTGGGGTTTTAGCACAGGGATTAAGGCGATGTATTAGGGCTGTCAAGGGTATCCGGAGGCAAGGACATGGCTAAAAAACGAACGATATTTGTCTGTCAAGAATGTGGCAATACCTCTCCGAAATGGATGGGGAAATGTGCGGATTGCGATAGTTGGAATAGTTTTGTCGAGCAGTTGGATGTCTCTGCTCAGACTATGCGCCAAAAAGTTGAGAGGACACATTCTAATCCCCAGCCGATTACTCAGATAACAGCGAGCGAAGAGGAACGCCTCAAGACAGGGGTAGAAGAGTTTGACCGCGTACTCGGCGGCGGGCTTGTACCCGGCTCTGTTGTACTCATAGGCGGTGACCCGGGGATAGGCAAATCTACCCTCATGCTTCAAACTACCGACAGTCTCAGCCGCACCTATGGTACAACCCTCTACGTCTCAGGAGAAGAATCAGCAACTCAAACTAAACTGCGAGCCAACCGCTTAAACGTATCGTCAGAACAACTTTATCTCCTCTGCGAGACGAATCTGGATTTAATTTCTTCTCATATCAATCAACTTCAGCCTAACATCGCTGTGATAGATTCAATTCAAACCGTTTATCATCCTGATTTGCGTTCCACACCCGGAAACGTGAGTCAGATTAGAGCGTGCGCATCCCAGTTAATATTAATTGCCAAAGAAAAAGGAATTCCGATTTTATTAGTTGGACACGTCACAAAAGATGGCTCTCTCGCCGGCCCAAAAGTGCTGGAACACATGGTAGATACTGTATTGTATTTTGAGGGCGAACGACATCACGTTTATCGCATACTCAGGGCTGTAAAAAACCGGTTCGGCTCTACAAACGAGATAGGTATCTTTGAGATGCTCGGTCGCGGCTTGGCTGAAGTCAAAAACCCATCTGAATTGTTCTTGAGCGAACGGCAGGAAGATATTTCAGGTTCAGTAGTTGTACCCAGCCTTGAGGGTACTCGCCCGCTACTTTTGGAATTACAAGCCCTGGTAGCGCCCTCTAACTTTGGGACGCCGCGCAACATGGCTACCGGGGTTGAACGGAATCGAGTCGCCATGCTATTAGCAGTTTTGGAAAAGCGCGTGGGACTCCAGTTGCAGGATTCTGATGTATATGTAAATATTACAGGTGGAGTAAAAGTCACCGAACCCGGTATTGATTTAGGTACAGTCGTCGCAATAGCTTCAAATTATCGCGATTTGCCAGTGGATGCGCGTACGGTAATCATTGGCGAGGTGGGGCTCGGCGGAGAAGTACGCGCAGTTACTCAGATAGAAAAACGGATTCGCGAAGCCGCGAAACTCGGATTTACACGAGCGGTATTCCCTGAATCTAACCAAAAAGGGTTAGACATCAATGAGGAAATCGAACTGATAGGTGTTAAGAATATCTTTGATGCTTTAAGCATACTATTAACATAAGAAAGAGGTGAAATATCAATTATGCAAATTTGGTTAATTCGTATACTGTTTGTCCTATTCAGTACAGCTTTGGGGTGTTTTTTGGGATACAAACAAGCGCTCACGGGTTTTACTGTGTCTCTGGGAATTGCCAGTATAGAATATATCCTGAAACGTAACGCTATTCGAGTAATACTAATCTGTCTCATCGGTTTAATCTTGGGGCTTGTCGTCGCCAGCTTGTTGATTTACATTGGGGGAAAGGTGGGGATTGAAAACCCTGCTTTCGCCGCCGGTTCTGCCCTCATCCTCAGTTACATGGGAATGATGACGGTTTATCATAAAAGAGATGAATTAAATGTAATTCCAGTGTTGTCACACAGCGCGCGTTCTAAAAAACAGGATTTTAAAATTTTGGATACAAGCGTTCTGATTGATGGTAGGATTGCGGATATATGCCGAACCGGATTCATCGAAGGGATTATATTAGTTCCAACTTTTGTTTTAGAAGAACTCCAGTACATAGCCGATTCAACCGACACTCTTAGACGCAACAAAGGACGCCGCGGACTTGATATGCTTGAGGATATGCAGAATAACCCCGACATTGATTTCCAAATCACCGAAGAGGACTTTCCAGATATTGACGATGTTGACACCAAGCTTATTCAACTTGCCAAGAGTGTTGGCGCAAAGGTAATCACGAATGACTTCAACCTCAACAAGGTAGCAGAACTTCAAGCAATCACCGTGTTAAACATCAACGAACTTTCTGAATCCGTCAAACCAATGGTTATACGCGGAGAAACAATGACTGTGCGTGTACTCAAAGAGGGGAAGGAATTCAATCAAGGCGTAGCTTACTTAGACGATGGAACAATGGTAATCGTCGAAGATGGTAAAAAATACCTCGGACAGACAATCGAAGTTGTCGTGAACACCGTCTTGGCAACGGATGCTGGCAGAATGATATTTACAAGGAAAAAAGACGATGACATCAACGACGCACACGAATATAACCGCCGTCATTCCCGCGGCTGGACGCGGGGTAAGAATGGGGGGCGAAACTAAAAAGCCGTATATTCTACTGGGCGATAAACCCCTCCTCGCTTGTGTGCTGGATGTCTTTGAAAAATCCGCCTACACGGATGAGATATTCGTTGTGGTATCTGCTGAAGACATCGAAAGATGTGTCGCTGAAGTTATAGCACCCTACAATTTTCGCAAAATCGCCGATGTCCTGGCGGGTGGAGCAACCCGCCAGGAATCTGTATTCAACGGCTTGCAACGAATCAACGAGGATACTGATTTGGTCGTTGTACACGACGGCGTACGCCCCTTTGTTACGGAAGATATCATCGAAATTTGTTGCAAAGCCGCCTGGAAGTGCGGTGCCGCCATCGCCGCCGTTCCTGTCAAAGATACCATCAAAGTCGCCGACGAAGAAAATTTTGTCAAGATTACCCCCAAAAGGGATACCCTCTGGGCAATTCAAACGCCCCAGGTATTTCAACGAGAACTTCTATTGAAAGCGCATTTGTACGCCCGAGATAAAAAAATCGAAGCTACTGATGACGCAGCCCTGATAGAACAACTGGACTGTCAGGTCAAAGTGGTGATGGGAAGTTACAGGAACATCAAGATTACAACACAGGAGGATTTGATAGTCGCGAAAGCGCTGCAAAAGCGTGTTGTTGATTTTCCAAACATGAGGTTGTGATGAACGAAAGTAAACACCCCATAGCGAAGCGAGAGCGCAGGCGCGACTATGACTGCGAATCTTGATATGTGTAGGAATTGTGGATTAGCCTTTTACTACGGTAAAATCTATCAGGAATTAGAAGGGGGGTATTTTCCATGAAAGAAGAAGTTGAATCAGTTTATTTAAAAGATGATACCAGTTTTAGAAACATTGTCAAAGAGGAACAAGCCCGGCAGCACCTGAAGGGACAACAACCCAAGGAGCAACTTGCAGTAGCTATTAACCACTGGCAAACTATGCGAATGCTAGAGGAGTTGCGAGAAACATTCACGCCGGAACAAGAGTATTCTGTGCCTATCAAAGAGCACGGGCTCATTTTTCCCCCTGAAGTTTGTTCGCAATTAGGACTTTACGAAGGACAAGAAGTAAAACTCTGGATTGTTGATAAAAAAACTATTGTATTGAATACATAAAAGGCAGGGCTTTTGCAGTTAGACGGTACTTTACTACTTTACACACTTGACCACAAACAAAGGGAATATGCGAATAGGCATCGGATACGACGTTCATAGATTAGTCGAAAATCGAAAATTAATACTTGGCGGCGTAGAAATCCCTTTTCACAAGGGTTTATTGGGGCATTCTGACGCTGATGTTTTGCTACATGCAATTTGCGACGCAGTCTTAGGCGCGGCTGCTCTAAGGGACATCGGATGGCACTTTCCCAACACTGACCAAAAATATCGCGGCATCTCCAGCGTCCTGCTTTTGAAAAAGGTCAAAGCGATGATAGATGTTGAGTATCTTGTCAATAACGTCGATAGCGTCATCATGGCTCAAAAGCCAAAACTTGCCCCCTTCATCCCCGATATGTGCAGGAACATAGCGCAAACACTAAACATTGAGGTAGAACGCGTCAGCGTCAAAGCGACAACTACGGAAGGATTAGGTATCGTCGGCGAAGGGAAGGCGATTATTGCAGAGGCAATTGTCAGCTTAACTAAACGGCAGTGAACCAAGCCCACAGCGACTCAATGGGCTGTCAACTCGCTGTCGCCATAACTTCTATCCAATTGCGAGGCACACTGCTAATCGTCAAAAGATTAAAAGCGAGGGAAAAAATGGCATTAAAAGTATACAACACGCTAACAAGATATAAAGAAGACTTCGTTCCCCTTCAAGAGGGAAAGGTACTCATGTATAGCTGCGGGCCGACTGTATACGACTACTTTCATATCGGCAACGCTCGAACATTTCTGCTTTTCGACATGGTTCGACGATATTTAGAATACAAAGGATACGAAGTCAAACTCGTTCAAAATATTACAGACATTGACGACAAAATTATAAATAAAGCCAATGAACTTGGCATCTCTGCAACGGAAATCGCTCAAAAGTATACGGAAGCATATCTTGAAGATTCAATAAAATTGGGCATTCGCCCTCCCGATGAGCAACCAAAAGCAACTGAACACATTCCCGAAATTATCTCAATAATTCAAAAACTGCAAGAGAAGAACGCAGCTTACGAAATAGATGGCGATGTATACTTCAGAGTTAAAAAATTCAGAGATTACGGTAAACTTTCCAAACGCAATTTAGAAGAGATGCAAATGGGCGCAAGGGTGGATGTAGATGAGCGAAAGGAATCGCCGGAGGATTTTGCCCTATGGAAAACATCCAAACCCGGCGAACCCGAATGGGACAGTCCCTGGGGAAAAGGACGTCCCGGCTGGCACATTGAATGCTCGGCCATGTCCATGAAATATCTGGGAGAAACCTTCGACATACATACCGGCGGCGTTGATTTAATCTTTCCGCATCACGAAAATGAAATTGCTCAAAGCGAGATGGCTACGGGTAAACCTTTCGTGAAATACTGGCTGCATACGGCGTTTTTACAGATTGGCGGCGAGCGGATGGGAAAATCCATGCAGAATTATATCTTCGTCCGTGACGCCCTGAAGGAACACAGTCCAGAAGCCATCAGATTCTTCCTGCTTTCAGCCCATTATCGCAACCCGCTGGATTATACGCCGGACAGTTTAGCACAAGCCACCAGCGCATCAAAACGCCTTCGCGCCTGCTTAGGTATGCTACAGCGTCTCGGCCAATCAGAGGGTGAGATAGAGAAAGAAGAACTCAACGAATCCGATAGGCAGATATACGAATCCGTCGCAAGAATGCGAGAGCAGTTTGAGAGAGCGATGGACGATGATTTTAACACCGCCGCGGCCATCGGCGCAATCTTCGAGTTAATCCACCAAATAAACATCTTTGTCAAAGAAAGTGAAGGCAATCTCTCCAAACAAAGCCGCCTTCTTTTAGATTGTGTAAATGAAAACATCGTAGAGCTTTGCGACGTTTTGGGCATCTATTCACCCGATAGTGGTTTGACTAACCAAGATGCAACTCTGGTTGATGAGTTAATGAAGTTAATAATTGAAATCCGCCAGGGTGTACGCGAAAGAAAGGATTGGGATACTGCCGATAAAATTCGTGATAAACTCAAGGAGCTTAACATCGTCTTAAAAGATACGCGTGAGGAGACGGTTTGGGAGATTGAATGACTGGCCAATATCCCCCTTCTTTATTGTTGACATGAAGAAGAAAATATGTTAAATTCGAGGTTGAACAATTTTAGAAAATGGCGGTAAGTAGGAGTTATCGCTTGCTTGAATTTTTGCCGTTACTGAAATAAAAAACAGGGAGATGTAAATATGAAAGCCAAAATAATTATGACTATAATATTAGTATTTGGTTTAGTGGTTATCTCAGGCTGTGTGCCTTTGCAGA
>CAZRLY010000081.1:0-20117 GCA_964601015.1 uncultured bacterium | reverse complement strand
CCAAAATTCGATGGTATACGCATATACTGTCCAAGAAGTCAAGAGCAGTCAAAATCCTCGCCGTGCATCGTGTGACAGCCTCAAATCAAGGCAAATACACGGCAGGAACTGACGGGGTTAGAATGATAAGAGGTAGAGAAGGGATAAATGGACAGATTAGACTATCCCTTCTTGATGCAATAAACGTCAAGAAAGAACCTTCACCTATCAGAAGGGTATATATACCTAAGCCCAACGGTAAGAAAAGACCTCTGGGCATACCCACCCTCGCTGATAGGGTCAATCAGGACATTCTCAGAACGACATTAGAACCCATAACGGAGTATCACGCAAGCGATAACAGTTATGGCTTCAGACCAAAAAGAAGCTGTCATGATGCGATAGAGCATCTATTCAAAAAACTCTGTCATAGAGGAAGCAAACAGTGGATATTAGAAGGGGACATCGCAGGGTGCTTCGACAATATCGACCATGACCACATAGTGAACACCTTAAAGTCTTGGAAAGTGTCAGAGAGCATCATAAACATCATCGGGAGGATGCTGAGAGCAAAAGTCTTCACCGATGACAAGCTACTGGACGTAAATACTGGAACTCCACAAGGGGGAATACTATCTCCCATGCTGGCAAATGTGGCACTCACAGCCTTAGACGACTACTGCTCCAAAAACTTTGGGACACCTACAAGGGGCGGGAAACAGAGAGGAAACTATATTCAAAATCCCATCATTAGATACGCAGACGACTTCGTGATTGTCTGCGCATCAGAACAAAAAGCAGAACTCATTAAGGAAAAGATAGCCACATTCCTAAAAGACAGCATCGGTCTGGAACTGTCAGACGAGAAAACCAAAATAACCCACATATCGGAGGGCTTCGACTTTCTGGGATTTAACGTCAGAAAGTACACCCTAAGAAGCCCAAGAAGCAAGTATCATCAGATAGGCAAGCTCTTGATTAAGCCCCAAAAGGAAAAGGTTATCAACTTCCTGAGAAGGATACAGGAAGTATTAAACAACAACAAAACTGCAAAACAGGAAAGTATAATACACATGCTAAACCCAATGTTACAAGGATTTGGCATGTACTATAGGTTTGCAGTAAGTAAAAAGACCTTCTCCCACATAGGAAGTCGGTTATGGACAATGCTATGGAGATGGGCTAAAAGGAGACATCCAAAGAAGTCCAAAAAGTGGATAGTGAAGAAATACTTCGAGACAGAAGGAAAGAGAAAATGGGTGTTCAAGGATAGTATAGGGAATAAAATCATCAACGTGCCATCCATACCAATAATCAGATTTACAATTCTCAAAGCAGGTATAAGGGTACACGCAGATGATAAGGATACCAAAGAATATTGGAACAAACGGGTGTATACAAACGCTCTGAGCCATGTGTATTCCATAAAAGTCAAAAGACTAATAGAAAGACAAAAAGGAATATGCCCCTGCTGTGGCAATCCCATAACTAAGGATGACATAGCAGACAAGAAGGCACATGCACACCACATGCTACCACGTTCAGAGGGCGGGACTGAGAAGCTAAACAACCTACGGCTGTTACATCAGGACTGCCATGTGCTTGCACATCAAGTAATGCCCCGTAAGGAAATGGCGTACTGGATGAGAAAGAGGCTGAACTACATTATCAAAAGTAATATAGTACACTTCCAGAAACATCCTGAAACCAAAGTTGCCTGATTGAAAGTGAAAGCCGTGTGCTGTGAAAGTAGCACGCACGGTTTGACGGGGGCTGAGTTCCCATGAGGGAACTTGGCTACCCTACAACTGAAAGAGAAAGTTGGCACGGAATACAGCGATTACGAGAGTATCGAAGAGGCAGTAGAAACGTATATCGACATGCTAACTTCGCCGGTTGGGGAATTAGCAGCCAATAGGATTGCGCAGAGGGCGGCGGAGATAGACGAAGTAGGGTGTTCTTTTAGCGATGGCGATGTTAAACTGCCAGAGGCAATGGAGAGGAATTTGAAGGATTTGGCGGATGCCGAACTCACAGGCGTTACCTTACCTACAGAATACGGAGGACTGAATTTTCCAACTACCTTTTATACTGCCGCTACTGAAATCATCTCCAGAGCAGACGCTTCCTCCATGAATTTTTTTGGCCTGCAGGGAATAGCGGAGACGATAAACCTTTTCGCATCAGACGAAATAAAGGATAAATATCTGCCCAAATTTTGTTCAGGAGAATTGACAGGCGCTATGGTTTTAACTGAGTCGGAGGCAGGAAGCGATTTGGCGGCGATACAAACGTCGGCGGCTTCCAATCCTGATACTGGGGAATGGACAATCAGAGGCTCAAAAAGGTTTATAACGAACGGCTGCGGGGACGTGTTGTTGGTTTTGGCAAGGAGCGAAGACCAAAAAAAATACGGTGGTGGCAGGGGTTTGAGCCTTTTTTTAGTGGAGAAGAGCGATGCTGTCAAAGTCAGGCGAGTTGAACATAAACTCGGAATCCACGGCTCTCCTACATGCGAACTCTATTTTGACGACGCGCCGGCTACCCTGATAGGACGGAGGGGACGAGGATTGACGAAATATGCCAATTGGCTGATGAACGTTGCGCGCATCGCTGTAGCTGCTCAAGCACTCGGCATCTGTGAAGCGGCACTCGGGGAGGCAAAAAAATATGCTGATGAACGGGAACAGTTCGGTAAGAAAATCAAGGAGTTTCCGGCGGTGGCGGAGATGCTCGTGGATATGCAAGTCAACACTGAAGCTATCAGGAGCCTTGTCTACGCGGCAAGCCAGGCGGTTGACATCGCTGAAGGCGCATCCGCAAAGATAGAAACTCTGGAGAAGGAAGACATAAATGAACTGAAGAGGACAGCAAGAGAATATGGCAGACTCGCGGAAGTTCTAACGCCGATGGCAAAATACTACGCGGCAGAATTCAGTATCAAAATTGCCAACGATGCTCTGCAAATTCACGGGGGCAACGGTTACATGAAGGATTATCCCGTTGAACGGCTCTTCAGAGATGCACGAATAACGAGCATATATGAAGGTACTTCTCAAATACAGGTGGAGTGGGCAATATCAAGGATACTGCGGGGAAATCTTGACGACACGCTGAATAAATTTGCAGAGAAAAACTACTCCGATGACAACTTGAATTCGCTTGCCTCAGAAGTTAAAGTCGCCTATCAATCGCTTAAAGAAGCAATCAAATATGTCAATGAGAAAAAGGACGCTGATTATAGAAGTCTCGTAGCAAGAAAAATCGTTGATATTACCATCGACATCTACGTTTCCTATCTGTTCTTGAACCAGACAGAAAAATCGAAGAGGAAAGAAACGGTAGCTCGAAGGTTCATAAAGGATATGCTGCCGAGGGTGGAAATGAATAGAGAATATGTTATCAGCGGCAACAAGATAGCCATTGAAGATTTTGAGACGATAGTTAGTTAGAACCTATCCTAAAAGTCATAATCCGTAGTGTCGTCCCTCTGTCCCGACATGGCGGGACGGAAACCACCATAAAAAAAGGCAACGTGCATACCACACGTTGCCTTTTTTGCTGTCGAACTTAACAGACTTTTTGGGAAGAGTAACTTACTCTTTTGCTCTGGTGGTGAAGGGGATTTCAAGGTCAACTGAATTACCAGCTTTATCTGTGGCTCCGTTTATTTTTAACGTAACCGCGGCTTCGTAGCCTATATCTTCGCCTGTCTTATATTCAAGGGTTACTGTCTGATCGCCATCGGTCCACTCGGCTATCCGCCAGGCAAGCTTTTCCCCTTCAATCTCGAAGTAGATGTCTTTGGTATCGCCTGTGTCCATCGGTTCGCTAAAGGTTACCGTGACGGTATCTTTCAAGTCATCTGGTTCAAGATCCGTAAGATTGCTAAGATCGGCACCTAAACTGGATCCCGTTATCTCAGGAGGTACCTCATCTATAGCCGTTACCACAACTCCTGTAATGGTATGCGTACCTGCTGTGCCATCACAGTATGTGAATGCAATAGCGATGTCAACTGTTGACCCTGGGGTCAATCCTACATCTGACGCGGTAGCTGTTGAACCCTTCAACTCAGCGGCCGTTCCGTTAATCGTAACGGAACCCGCATCTACGGTTCCACCTGTGAACGTCACACTTACCTCGCCATTTGCTGCCATTTCGGCACCATCAGCAGGAGTCGTTGCGCTGACGGTTACTACATCTTCACATTCTTCTTCGCTCTCCCCGCAACCTACTACCCAAACCATTGCCAACATTATAGCCATTAACACAGCGAAAGTTGGAAATACTTTATACATTTTCAAACTCCTTTCTTATTTCTTCTAAATTTGGAAGCCAAATAAATTAATGACTTCTACCAAATTTCAAAGAGAAGATTAAATTATTATAATGCTAACCTATCCGCTACCTGTTAAGCTCAATGAAAAGGCATGATTAATTCAAGCCCTTACGAATTGCCAATAATTATATACCAAAATAACACCCTTGTCAAGCAAAAAAAAGCAATTTATACGCTTTTTTGTAATTTCTTTGACAAATTATCTTGAATAGCCCATTACTACACCTAATGGGAATTCGTTTCGGGACATTAGTTGCACACATGAGGAAAAATCTTCTAACAAAATTTCAATTGTTCGCTTTTTTTTTCATCACCTCCTGTTTTCTGTAGGACAAAAATTATATCCGACATATTTGATGTTTCGATTCCAATGGCTCCGTTTGCAATCAACAAATCCGGTCCCCGCGTCAACCTGCCTTTGGATGCCCAGCGGCAAGCAAATATCTGTCGTCCCTGTTTTTGCGCGAATTGCGCGGCTCGCATTGCTCCATCGTTTTTGCCGGCCTCGACGACTATTATGCCTTTAGAAAGCCCGCTGATAATTCGGTTTCTGCGTATCAGGTTTGCAGGAGTTGGTTGTGCATTGAAAGGGTGTTCTGAAATCAAAGCGCCATTAACGCAGAGTAAATCAGCTAACTCCCTGTTTTCTGGGGGATAAATTCTTTCCAAATCGCACCCAAGCACTCCTACCGTCGCACCTTTTGCTTTCAAAGCGCCGAGGTGTGCTTGGGTGTCGATTCCCCTTGCAAGCCCACTAACTATGAGGTAGCCTTCTTTCGCCAGCATTTCCGCAAGTTTCCCTGCCGCCTCCATTCCATACTTTGTTGGAGTGCGCGTTCCAACAATCGCCACAGCGCGCTCGCTCAACTTCCCTAAGTCGCCTTTTTTGCAGAGGATAGGAGGGAAATCTTGAATTTGCTTCAATTGTGGCGGATACCGTTCATCGGAAATGTGCCAAACTTCAATGCCCTTATTTCTTAAAAGGTCAACTTGTCCCTGAAAAAAACTCAACCTCTCCTTTGCTTGCAAAATCCGTTCAGCTAATAAAGGATTCAATCCCGGCAAACTGGCTATCTGGTATATTGAGGCTTCAAAAATCTTTTCAGCAGAGCCAAACCGCATTGCCAGCGTGTTCAAACGCCTCGGGCCCAACCCATCCACGGATACGAGGGCTAACCAGTATG
This sequence comes from uncultured bacterium, assembly GCA_964601015.1. Lineage (GTDB taxonomy): Bacteria > Poribacteria > WGA-4E > DTYX01 > CAZRLY01 > CAZRLY01. The sequence goes on along the minus strand of CAZRLY010000081.1, from coordinate 14,612 downwards.
CTTGCTCAGAAATGTGGGAATTTTGATTCATCTCTATTTTGGGGGAGACAAGCCAAAGGAATTGAAGATTGTCTATTGTAAGACTAAACAATAGTCAATCTTCATTCTTCAATCGTCAATTGTCTTCCCCCAAACCCCCTCTTTATCGCTCAGTCGAGTTTGGAAATTTGACCTACGAGTCTACTACGGGCAACTACATCGGGTTGCTCCTACTCGCCGATACAAAGCAGATGTCGTCTGGCAGCACCCACATAGAGTTTTCCGTTAGCTATTGCAGGCGAGGAAAGAATCTCTCTTTCTGCGGCATCGTACTCCCATTTTATTTCTCCGTTAGAGGTATCCAGACAATAGATTTTACCGTCGTTTGCGCCGAAGTATACCATGTTGCCCGTTACCGCCGGCGAGGAGAGAATGGGAACGCCTACCTGCTTTTTCCATACAAGTTCGTAGGCATCGGCTTTAAGCGAGTGGATGAGCGAATAGAGATGTCCGTCGCGGGAGCCGAAGAACAGTTGTGCCTTAATTTCCCGCTTTTTCGTTTGCTTGCTTTCTCGCTTTTCACTGATTGCGACGGAGGTTATAACAGCGTCTTCTGTATCAAAACTCCAAATCTTTTTTCCGGTGCGGGCGTTGAAACAAATAACCTGGCCCTTCGGTTCCACCTCGTCCTCTACGAAACGACCGGTACCAGTGCCGAAATATACCTTCCCTGCAGCTATTGATGGCGAACCCCATGCAGGGTAGTCAACCTCTTGCTTCCAAAATTCATCGCCGGATTCGGCATCAAGACAGTAGACAGTGTAGGTTCCATAGCCCGTGCCGAAGTAGACACCTCCTTGCCAAACCGCTGGAGATGAATCTACGTGGACATTTTCGTAATGCCAGACTACATCGCCTGTGTTAGCGTCCAGACAGAATACGCCATCATCGCCCGCCCCAAAGTATACCTTACCATCGGTTATGTAAGGGCTGGATTCTACGTGGCTTGTCGTTTGATGTGACCAAACCAAGCCGCCAGTTTCAGCATCCAGACAATATAGTTTACATTCGTAATCGTGGTGATACCCCTCTCCGATGTAAACCTTTCCATCATATACGGAAGGCGAGGAGAATATCTGATTTTCAGTCGGTGCCTGCCATACCATTGCGCCAGTGTTAGCATTAATGCAATAAACTATCCCTCTGCTGGAGAAGGGAGAGGCTTCGGATGAACCCACATAGAGTCTATCTCCCACTACGACAGGAGAAGATGAAAAATCTGCCGTCCTGATTTTTGGGTCAGAAAAAACCCACAATGGTTTGACGTTTGGTTTGACGCTTTCTGGGCCTAAGGTTTTATCAAGGTTGCCTGTACGCGCTAAGTTGCCCCGAAACGCTATCCACGCGTCAACCTCGACTTTATTATCTGCTTTAACAGGCGCTGGAGATGCTATCCCCGCTGGACGAAGAACGGCAAAGTATGTTCCAATGCCAACGCCCACTACAACTATGACGATGAGCGCAAATAAAACCTTCTTGTTTGCCACCCTGGTGCCCAGACGCGATAGCCACATCTTCCATGTAATAAATATGGTAGTTATCGCTGCTACCAATCCTGCCAGTATGATCGGAAAAACACCTGCTAACGCCTGCAAAGGGCCGATAAGTTGCGGAATAACCGCATAAGCAGATGTTACCGATGTTGCCAAAAGAATTAAAAAAACTGATGTTGTGAGTAGTAATTTTATTTTCATTTTTTATCTCTCTAAACCCTTTATCCCTTCAAAGACTGCGTTTTTGATTATTTGTCAACTGTTTCAACTGTTTGACCGCAAAATACATCAAATTCGCCATCATCGGCTGGTTGGTTTTTACGGCTATTTGGCTGTCGTTACGCAATCCGGTGACAAAGTACATCCCCTTCCCATATTTCAGCATAGCTATGGCAATATCTTTTCCACCATTTGAAGTAGCCAAAACTTTATATTTGTCATTACAACCTGTCCAAGTATCAGCCAGATACAAACGCCCGGCTTTGATGAGATTGGGGGTATTAAAAAGGTCAGCCGCTACTTGGGTTGGGTGGAAATCTCTGTGGGGCGGGCGCGCAACAGATGAAATCGGTTCGGGAATCCACTTAAAATTTGCGGATAGATTCTTGTTAGTATATTGTCCAGCGGTGATAACAATGCCGCCGCGCTTGACAAAATTCTTGATTTTTTCCTCTGTATTTTTATTGAACAGATATCTTCTCTTGACTATCTCGCCCTGTCCAAGCCAAAGGATGTCTGCTTCATCAAGTCCTGGCAGTGTGCGGTTTTTCGTCAAATGGTATGCCACGCCGCGCTCACCGATTTTATCTATTCTTTTAAGGGCAAAAAATTCATGAGTAGCGCTGGTTTTAATGGGTACTTGCCCAGCAGTTGGTCTAACACCGTTGCCTGCTAAAACCAACACTTTTATGGTGTCCGCAGACGCTCCGGGCCACTTTTCGCCTGCTATTGCGTCGCGAAGTGTCCGTTGAAAATCTACCGTGCTCCCATTGTAAGTACGGTGCATGTATATTTCAATGTGGGTAAAATTCCACCATACCTTGTCTTTATTCAGTCTGTCTGCAGCAACCATTTGAAACCATGTGTTCGCCACATGCCCCAGAGCATTGATGCCCATGCCCTCTTTGGCATAGAGGACAATAATGGGCAAACCGGGCTTGAACTTTTTAATCAGCCGTCGTGGGAAACTTCCTTGTCCAACGGCGATGTTGATTTTTATCTGTTTGAAATCCGTTTTTCCTTTGACATATTCTTCCACGCGAACGATTGCCCGCATCCCCTGCCTATCAACAGATATTACCTTGCCAAACACAACATTTGTACATACGTCTAAAACTTCTTGCAATGTATATTCTCTACAGATGAACGCGTGTGATTTGTGTGAAATGATGCCAAATACAAAGGAGAATATGATGAAGGTGAGTATTGTAAGTCTGAGTGTTTTCAATTGAATCTATCCTCTCTCAGATTGGGAGATTTGCAAAAGCGGCAGACACATTGGTCTACCGCTACGTTGATGTTTGCGTCCCTACCGTTTTTTTATCCGGTATCCTTTCCGACGGGACAAACGCCGATACAATATCTTATGTACGGCAGAGGGCCCTTTGGATTTGAGCGTTTACAAAGGTCATTTTTACAGCCCTGAAATTGCGCTAATCTCATCTTTTTGCCACACATTTCGAAATCGTATAATTCTCCGTAACAGGTTTCAGCTTTTAAACACAACCCGCATTCCTCTTCACCAAGGCAGATATTGTCCGATATCATCGGGTCAAAAATTAATTCTGCGGTTGTTATCAAAGCATTCAATCGAACTCGTGGGCCGTATTGGGGTGTCAGGAGGAGGTTGTTGATGCCGAGTTCACCCAAGCCCGCCAATGTGGCGGCATGTCTATGGGAGAAAAAGGCATATCGTCCGCCGGGGAAATCAGGGCTTTTTCCGCCGACTGTGTAACCACCCGAAGGGAAGGGCAAAGTAGGATACCCAAGTTCTGATAAAACATGGGCGAGTTGAACGGCTATCATTTGCATGTTCATGTTCAGAGTGTTGTACATGAACATGAACATCGTCTGCTGGACATCCCACAGATCCGATTCGGGAATCAGTTCTGAATCAGTGCAGAATTTATCGCTATCCAAAATTGTTTGGAAAAAACGTTGCGCCATTACGATAACCGACTTCGCTCCAGGCAACAAATCCGCTGGATGATGTCCCCTTGGCGCGCCTGCAAATCTATCCACGGGGGCGATACCTACAAGATGCGCCCCTTTCCCTAAAGCCAAATTTTTTATCTTTTCGGTAAGTTCTTCCATGTGTGGAACGAATCCTTTCTGCGTGGAAAATTAATAAGTTTTAAAACCCTTGAACTTCCCGCTAATCGGGCGTTCTTCCTTCTTTACATCCTTAACATTTGCCGACGGTGGACCAACATGCAGTTTCTTGAGCAGTTTCTCCAAATCTGATTTGTGTCCTACGGCGACGACTTCAACTTTGCCATTCTTTAAATTTTTGGCATGTCCCTTTATGCCGAGTTTTTGGGCGTTCCTCTGAGTGAAGTTACGAAATCCAACCCCCTGAACCTTCCCGCTAATCAGAACAAAAAACTGAGCGAAATCAGCGTCGACGATAAATTTTATCTTCGTGCCGGCTTTCGGTAGAACTTTCTTATTGGGGCGGTAAGGCACCCCCGTCGAAGGAACAGGCTTGGGGTGTTGCAGGATGACGCTCTCATCACCATCGTGGAAGGATATGAGACACTTAGTCACGATAGCCTTTAACACTTTATCATCGGTCTCTGGGTCAAAAAACCCCATGAGAGAGCCTGCGAACAGCCAGTCTACCCTCTTCATCTTTTTTTTCGTTTTAATATTGTAGATGAGTTCTTCTACCCGAACCCGTTTTACCTTACCTGCATCTTCCCATTCAACAAAGAGTCTGACTTGACCGCCGGAAGGCTGGAGCATTTTGTCTGCCTCTTCATCATACATAGTGGGGTTTCCCTTCGTCACTCCCAATTTTATCAAGGCATTGTAAATATCCTCCGGCACCACATTTAAAACGAGAATGCTTTCGTATTCTTTGCCGCTGTCCTTAGCTACGGCGACGTATTCGATAGCACCGCCCGCCTGGGCTGCATAGTCACTATCCAATTCTTTGGAAATTTCCCCTTCAACCTCAATTCGCTTTTCCTTCATAAAAATTTTGATTCCGGGCATATCGGTGGGCGCGGCTTTTATGGGTGCCTCGTCACCGGCTTTCGCAGGATTCACAACGAAGGTAAAAGCTATTAGCGCGATGATTACTGGGTAAAGTTTTGATTTCAACATTTTTATATCCTCCATTTAGTGAGTGTTTTAAACCGTCTTTTACAAGTCTTGTTTCGGCTTTAGACGCCAATCATATCTTACGGTTTACTAAAATTTGAACGTCATATATTATGGGCTAAGAAACAGGCGAGCATGCTATTTATCAAAGGTATGTGATAACACACTTAGCAGTCTTTATGCTAAAATATTAACATTAATGAATAGTTATGTCAAGCAAATTGAGAAACCAGCCGTTTTTCTAACCCTCCGCAAAATATTCACACCTGTCAGTTACATACCTACCAAATATAAATAATTTTCATGCGCATGATTTGGGGCATTAATTTATTAAATTCCATGAATTTTTTTTTGCCCTTCTCTCATGCTCTATTATTGATGCCAGCATTACGCAGAATTTTTTTCCCATTGACATTTCTCAAAGCATAAGATAACATATATTGTATATTCAGAGTGAAATAACATACGAGATATTGATGTGATGCTATGAAATGTCCATATTGTAGTCACCCAGATACCAGGGTACTTGATACACGAGAAGCTGACTCGGGGAGTATCGTCCGAAGGCGACGGGAGTGTATTGATTGCGGAAAACGATTTACTACTTATGAACGAGCAGCGGTATTGGATTTGCTGATAATAAAAAAAGACGAACGCAGAGAACCTTTTGATAGACAGAAGCTGAAAAATGGAATTATGAAGGCTTGTGAAAAGCGACCAATAAGTCAGATAGAAATTGATAATATCGTAGGCAAAATCGAACAGGAATTGATGGGGCTTGATGAACCTGAGATAAGGAGTAACACTATCGGTGAATTGGTCATGCAGGAACTTAAAAATCTGGATGAGGTTGCTTACATTCGTTTTGCTTCTGTTTACCGGGAATTTAGGGATATTACTGATTTTGAACGAGAATTGGCAGTGCTTGCCATGGACGCAGAGAAAAGCGAACCATAGCCGCCTACACCCGGGAGGCAGAGGAAAAAGCAGGGAAGCAAAACGGATAACCCTTAGAAAATTTTGAACACACTTGAGGGAATGTTGGACGAGGTACAAGGGGGAAACCAGGGAGATAATCCCGCAGGTTTCCCCTTAACTTACGAGGAGGAAAAATATGGCGATAAATCCTATGGATTTGATAAAAGGCGAGTGGTCAGAAGCCGCTCAACGTGTTTTAGCAGAACGATATTTGCTTAAAGAAGATGGTGAAATTATTGAAACACCGGATGAGATGTGTTGGCGGGTAGCTTGTACCATTGCGCGTGCAGAAGAAAAGTGGGCTGCGAATGAAGAAGAAGTTCGTAAAGTGACTGAAGAATTTTACAGGGTTATGGTGGAGGGGAAGTTTCTGCCCAACTCTCCAACCCTTATGAATGCTGGCAAGGATAACGGACTACAATACTCGGCGTGTTATGTGTTACCCATCGGCGACTCTATGGTTGAGATTTTCGACGCTATCAAAAATGCGGCTATAATTCATCAGTCCGGTGGCGGGACTGGATTTGCATTTTCTCGCATCCGTCCAAAGGACAGTTTAGTTAAGTCAAGCGGTGGTAGGGCAAGTGGCCCTGTCAGTTTCCTGAAGGCATTCGATGCCGCTACCGAGGCTGTCAAGCAAGGCGGGTGCTTCCCAGGCTCCACATTGGTTGCAACAGTAAATGGACCAAAACCGATAGCTGAATTGAAAGAAGGGGAACTGTTATACTCGTGGGATGGGCGATTTATGCTGTCTGCATGTACTGATTCATGGATGACTAAACGTGATGCGGAAGTCTGGAAGCTGAAAACTGATAAAGGCTTGGTAGTCTACGCAACTCCTACCCATCCGTTTTTAGCAAGATATAGCGGACCGGGAAGTAGAAAGGAATACATAAAGTTGCGCTACCTGAAACCCGGTACCCCGCTAATGCCGTTGACAAGGTACATTAAAGATAGCGAGTGGTGGATTACGCTTCATGATGGAAATGATACAAGAATCCCAGAACATCAATTTATAGCTGAACATATCGGGCTTTGCGGGGAACATATCCACCATATAGACGGTAACCACTTGAATAACTCACCTGACAATCTCAAAGCGATGTCTCATTCTGAACATGCCCAATTTCACGGAACTGCAAATTATAAATCAGGGACACATCCCTTTTCAAGACTAACAGAGGAACAGAAGGAAAAGAGGGTAGAATCGTGGAAGAATTGGTATCATAACTTGACACCACAAGAACGTGACAAATATTGGGTTAGTATATCAAAAGCCAAAAGCGCATGGAATAAGAAAAGGATAGAAGAAGGAACGCATAATTTCGTTGCCAATCCCCCCTGGGAAGACGAAAACATAAAATTAAAAGCGAAGCGTTCGCGCATAGCTAACAGCGTTTGGAAAGTCATGTCGCTTGGACTGCCTATTGCGAAAGACGGTTGGGCAGAGTCCTTAAAAAAGTCAGGTTTGTACAGAACACAGTGTTATACTGTTGACCACATAATGAATGTTTTCGACTCCTGGGATAACATGCTGGAATATGTTGACCAAAGGAATCACAGGGTTGTTTCAGTTGAGTTCTCTCATCACGAAGATGTTTATAATGTAGAGGTTCCAGGGCTACATAATTTTGTAGTTTGCGATGAGGAAATGAAAGGGGTGGTTGTTTCAAATACGAGGCGTGGAGCAAATATGGCTGTACTTCGCGTTGACCACCCTGACATCAGGGAATTTATAAACTGCAAATCGAAGGGGGAAATCAGTAACTTTAATATCTCCGTGGCAATTACGGATGAGTTCATGCGCGCTTACGAGCGCGAAGAAGAATATGAACTCATAGCCCCGCATACAAAGGAAGCCACAGGGAAACTCCCCGCGCGCGAAGTATTCGGCGAAATAGCGACGGCTGCCTGGACTACAGGTGACCCGGGCTTGATATTCATAGACAGGATGAACCAGAGCACAGCTAACCCCACGCCTGAATTAGGCGATATTGAAGCAACGAATCCTTGCGTAACAGGTGATACGCTTATCTACACAGAAGCAGGGCTGGTCAATGTACGCACTCTATACAACCAGGAAATACCAGTGCAAGTTACTACTGACGCACGGCGTGCCCCAAAACGCTTTCACACTGCCGGCACTGTTTCCCTTACGGGAATTAAATCCGTTTACAGGTTATGTACCAAAGAAGGGTATTCTCTGCGTTTAACAATTGACCATCGTGTGATGACTGAACGCGGGTGGGTTAAAGCAGGAGAGTTACATCCTGGTGACCGCGTTCATATTCTCAACCGCAAAGGTGGTTTCGGACATCATGGTGATAGGAATGTCGGGCTGGCATTAGGCTGGCTAATTGGTGATGGTGTTATTGACGGAGATAGGGCTGTACTGTCGTTCTTTGGAGCGGAGAAACAAGAACTCGCACCAATGTTCAGAGATGTAATTAACAATTTGGTAGACGGTATGCAAAAGCCAAACCGTCAGTATGATATTGGCATTCAGGAAATATCAGCTATTGATGAAGTACGCATAAGTTCTACCAGATTGAAGGATTTAATTGGTCGATATGGATTGGTGGACACCAAACACAAACACCATGTGCCGGCTGAAGTATTTGCTGGTACCGAAGATATGCAAAGAGGGTTCCTCCAAGCTCTGTTCACGGCTGATGGAGGAGTGCAAGGCTCCCCCAAAAAGGGCATCAGCGTACGATTAGCTCAAAGCAACGAACGGCTATTGGAGCAAGTACAGATGTTACTGCTCAACTTTGGCATTAGCAACCGCATCTACCGCAATCGGCGGGAGGCAGGTTATCGTATGATGCCTGACGCTAATCGCAAACTTGCACCCTATTGGACAAAATCGCAACATGAACTGGTAATCAGTAAAGATAATCTGTTGCGTTTTCAGAAAGAAATTGGGTTTTTAACGACAGATAAAGAAGTGAAGCTAAAAACTCTCTTGAAAGGTTTGAATAAACGTGGTTCGTATCGTGAATATTTCTTGGCTACATTTGCATCGCTGGAAGAGGATGGGACGGAAGAAGTTTTCGACCTAACTGTACCCGCTACCAGCGCATTTGTCGCTAACGGTTTGGTCGTTCATAACTGTGGGGAACAATGCCTGCAACCACTAGAATCGTGCAATTTAGGTTCGATAAACCTACTCAAGTTTGTGACTGAAAAAGACGGCCAAAAAGAGATTGATTGGGAGGACTTGGAACGCACCGTCAGAGTTGCAGTACGATTTTTGGACGATGTGATTGATGTGAATCCGTATCCGCTCCCGGAGGTGGACGAAGCCGCAAAAGCCAACCGGCGTATCGGGTTGGGCATCATGGGTTGGGCGGACTTGTTGTTTACGTTGGACATCCCCTACGACAGCGAAGAGGCGTTGCAATTAGCGGGAAAGATAATGGGTTTCATCAGAGAACATGGACACGATGAATCCGCAAAGTTAGCTGAAGAACGCGAGCCGTTTCCGAACTGGAGCAGGAGCATCTACAAAGATGGCAAGCCGCTACGCAACGCAACAATTACCACAATCGCACCGACGGGAAGTGTGAGCATCATCGCAGGCTGTTCCAGTGGCATTGAGCCGATTTTCGCCTTAGCATTCAGCCACGTATCAGAAGAGCGACGTTTAACCTTTGTGAACCAACGATTTGAGGAGGTTGCAAAGGAGAAAGGATTTTACAGTCCAAAACTCGTCAAGGAGGTAAAAGAGACTGGAAGCGTACAGAATAGCGATGTGTACGACGATATAAAAGAGGTTTTCAAGATTGCGCACGAAATTGCCCCCGAATGGCATGTGCGAATGCAAGCGGCGTTTCAGCAGCATGTCGACAACTCCGTATCGAAAACCGTGAATCTGCCCAATTCTGCGACGGTGGAAGATGTCAAGGACGTATATCGCCTCGCTTACGAACTGGGTTGCATGGGAATTACCGTATTCCGAGACGGTTGTAGGGATGAACAGGTTTTGCATGTAGGCACAGCCAAGGAAGAACCTGAAGAGGCTGAACCGAAGAAAAAAAGACCGCGCATGCTGATGGGCGCTACCTACAAAACCAAAACACCAGTCGGCACCGCCTACATCACCGTAAACCACGATGAAGAAAATAACCCGTTGGAGGTATTTCTGAATATCGGCAAGGCGGGAAGCGACATTGCTGCTATGGCGGAAGCGTTGGGGCGGTTAATTTCACTCTGTTTGCGAATATCCTCTGCCGTGTCTTCCAAGGCCAAAATGACTGAGATAACAGGAGAACTCAACGGCATTGGTGGCAGTCGCTCTCTTGGTTTTGGACAAGCGAAAGTGCTCTCTCTACCCGACGCTATCGCTCGCGTCCTTGCGGAACACACCGGGGTACAGTCTTTCGCAGTCGCCGCCGCAGACGACAACGCTTTCCATAATCCTATCGTCACGGGGGATTTATGTCCCGGCTGCGGACACGCTACTTTTGTCCATGAAGAGGGTTGCTACAAATGCTACTCCTGCGGGCATTCGGAATGCTGAACCAAAAGTGCAATTTTTCTTGTGTTTATGGTATAAATTTCTAACGTAGGGGCGAACCCATCTGTTCGCCTCTGATTCTGGCGGACATATTGGTTTGCACGGAAGAGTAGGGAGATTGACCTTAGGGAGGGAGCAAAATGAAACTCACTATCACAGACTTTGAATCGCCTACCCGATGGCGTTGGGTGCTCAACGACACCCAGGACAATTTTATCGCTGACCGCGAGGTCAATCTTGACCACGAGGCGAAGGAATACCGTGGCTTTTTTGACCTGCCGGATTATCTGGATTTCTACAACCCGAAGAAGTCAGAGGAAGACGAAAAAGTCCTGCTGCAAGAACTGGCAGAATGGATGGGAGAACATGTCTTTGGGAATTTACGGGACGCATTGCTTGAGCGACTCGACAGCCCTGCCACCGTGATACGCGTACACATTCCTGCTGAAGCGCAAGAGTTGCTGTTTCGGCCTTTTGAGCTAACCAAACTCGGCGATGGCTCTTTCGTCGAGCAGGGCGTTCGCTTTATCTATCAGCGTAGCGACACTCCAGAACCCGGTGAATTGCCCAAAGTGGAGGGTTCGTTGCGGATGCTGGCGGTGTTCAGCCTGCCAGATGAGGTCAATCCGCTGAACCTACGCCGCGAACGGGTGCAGTTGAAACGCCTGTTGTTGACCATCGCGCAAATGCTGGGCATGGCTGTGGAACTGCGTATTATCCAATATGGCGCAACCCGCACCACGTTGCGCGACGCGCTACGAGACGGCAGAGGTTGGGATGTGATTCACTTCTCCGGACACGGTTTGGAGGGGGAACTGGTGCTGGAAAAAGAGGATGGCAAGCCGGACTGTATCAGCGCCAAGGACTTGGTCAAACTGTTGCGTCCAGCCAAACGCCGCCTCAAACTGTTGACTTTGTCCGCCTGTTGGTCAGCGGCACGACCAAAAACCTTGTCTGAACTGTTGCGCACAGGTTTCACCCGCAGCGATGTTGCGCTTCAAGCTACTGCTCTGCCCAGCCTCGCGCAGACGCTTTCCGAAGAACTGGACTGCGCGGCGTTGGCGATGCGCTACCCCGTGGGTGACCGATTTGCTGAGAAACTGGCGATTGAACTTTACACGGAACTGTTTGAGCGAAACTGCTCCCTGCCCGAAGCACTGCAATTGGCGATAGAGGACGCACTCACTGAAACTACGCTTGTCCTGTCCCCGCTCACGCCGATATTGTTCGGACCAAATGCTGCCGAATTGCGCCTGCCACCGCCCACCCAGCCACCGGATTTTAAGATGCCTGAAACCGGCCTATTCGAGTTTCCCGAAGAACCTGAGCATTTTGTAGGACGACTGATGCCCATGCTCCGCGCAAGTCAGGCGTTTGCCCCGCGCAGTTCGTTTCGCGGTGTGTTGTTTCACGGCATGGCTGGGGCGGGTAAAACCGCCTGCGCCCTTGAACTGGCATATCGCCACGAAAGCCGTCGATTCACCGGCGGTGTCTGGTACAAAGCACCGGATGAAGGCAACGACATCAGCGGCGAGTTGGCGAGGTTTTTATCGGTAATGGAAAATCAGTTGAACATGGAGCGCGGCATCCTCACCGCCCATGTAAACCAACCCGATGATTTTGTCCAGCGCACTCTGCCGCGGCTCAAAGGCTTACTGAGTGAGCGTTCAGCGTTGATTGTGCTGGACAACATGGAAAGCCTGCTCACGTCCAGCAACCAATGGCGCGATGCCAAATGGGAAGGCTTGCTGGGTGTACTGCTCACACACAGAGGCACATCCCGCGTCGTGCTGACTTCCCGTCGCGTTCCCGCCACCTTGAAGGAACACTCCGCCCTGAAACGCATCTCCATCCACGCCCTCAGTCTCAGTGAAAGCATCCTGTTAGCGCGGGAACTGCCGAATTTAGGCGTTCTGTTTGACAGCGAAACAGACCAAAATTTGCTGGTACGCACGCTGAATGTTATTCAGGGACATCCGAAACTGCTGGAATTGGCTGATAAACTCGCCGCTACTCCCGATGCCCTGAAACAGCAAGTAGCGCGGAGTGAAGCCGAAGCCGATATGCGCGCCCTTCATGCCTTTTTCGAGACGGGCGAAAGTGAGCAAGCCGCAGAGGATTTTGTCGCTACGTTGGGACAGTGGACTACTCAACTTAGCGAAAGACTGCCCGCCACATGACTGCTGCTGTTGCAGTTTCTGAGCCGTCTGGAAGACGATGACCGACGCTGGAATATTGTCGAAGCGAACTGGGAAGATTTTCTCAAACGGCTTGCCGCCCTGCCCGATGCCCCCGAACTGAACGCCCTCGCCACCAATGCCACGGAGTTGAGCGCGGCACTTGCCCCGCTCACCGATTCGGGTTTGGTGGAAGCACGCGAGCGCGAGGAGGTCAAAATTTTGCGCATCCATCCAGCCGTCGCTGAGACTGTTCGCAAAGCGGCGGATGCTAAAGTGCTGGACGCAGTTGACCAAGAACTGGGGAATTTTTGGAAAGCGATGTACCAGCACGGCAGGGAAACTGAGATGCAGGGAGGTGGCCGCTTCATTGTTCCAAGCGCCCAACATGCCGCTCCCTATCTGATGCGTACAGGACGTTGGAAGGAAGCATCAACGCTCTTGCAGGAGATTCTTGACCGCGACAGAAGCCCGGCTGCGCCGGCAATGGCACTGCCGCTGCTACGCCGGATTTTGGAAGCGACTGAGGACACTGAGATAGAATTGCCAGTTAGGAGTTTACTGGCTAGAACGTTGCTAGAAGCAGGACGCTATGAAGAAGCCGAGCAGATGCTGTGTGATGATATGGATAAAAGTGTCGCGCAAGAAAACTATCGTCTGGCTTCAGTTTTTGCCGGTAATTTACTCAACCTGCTTATGAAAAGGGGACGTTTGCAGGAGGCGCTGTCCCTCGCTGAACAAATGGCAGGCTACACCAAACGCGCCGGGCTGGGACCATGGACACAACTGTTTAATAAAAGGAATCGTCTGCGAATCCTCAACGCAATGGGCCGTTATCGGGAGGTTTTGAATACCGTAGATGCGTTGCGCGAACAACTCACTACGCTGCCCGAAAAGAGCGAAACTGAGGAAGCGGTGAATGTGTGGAATGTGCGTGAAGTGCTGTTGGATACGGGCCGTTCTGCTGCGATGCGTACCGAGGAATGGAAAATGGCGCTCAGTCTGAATGCGGAGATTGTGCAATTTACAAAAGAACGCGGTGCGGATGAGGTTGAAATAGCATGTAGGCTGTTTAATGACTACGGCCCCCTACTGAGTCTGCGTCGATATGATGAAGCCCGTACACTGTTGGAAACGTGCAGGGAAATATTTGAACGGGCGCGTGGTTTCGTTATGTTGGGCCAGGTCTTCAATGCACTGGCGCATTTGGAAGACAAACAAGATCGTTATGTGGCGGCGGTGCAGTTTGCAAAGAGTGCATTACGATATTCTTATCAAGCGGGGCAACCTGAAAACTGCGCTATCAGTCATAATAATCTGTCGAACTGCTTGCGACGTAGCGGGGCTGAACCAGAAACCGTGTTGGCGCATCAGTTGGCAGCGGCGGTGATTTGCTTTCAAACCAGTTTAGGATGGTTACCGGCGACGATTAACAACCTCGCCAATTTCCTCTTGTCCTCTACCCCACCCCGCTTCGCTGAAGTCGCCGCCCAGGTGGAACAGATTGAAGGGGTGAGATTTGCTGAACTCTTTGCCCAACTGCCTGCCAATGCTCCGGACGGTGATGCGGCGATTGCAGCAGTGTGGGAGTTGGTGCAACAAGTAAAAGCCAGACGGGAGGTTGCGGCTGCCTTGCCGTCCCAAGTGCGCGCCGCTCTCGAAGCCGGGGATGTAGAGGCGTTGAATGCTGCTTTGGCAGCATTACCAAGGGAGGAAGCGCAGGAGATTATTGGACGGTTGCGCGCGGCGGGGGATAATTGAATAGTCGCCAACTTGATTCGGCAATACAACCTCCCATGTTTGGCGGATGTCCGCGGATGTATAGTCTTTATCCGCGAATATCCGCCAAATCAGCGTCATCCGCGTTCTATTATCTTTGCGCAGACGTTATTGATGCCTATTGTCTCACCTTCCAGCTTCCCCCCTTCCAACCCCGCCATTTCGCTATCTCAAACATCTTTGGCTCATGTCAAAAATAAGTGCAAGGTAGCCACCATAAACCGAGTTTCTCGGAGAAACTCGGTTTCTTTGCACGATTTCTTAACATGAACTACATCTTTCTATCCACATCGCTTTTCAAAT
>CAZRLY010000080.1:0-20291 GCA_964601015.1 uncultured bacterium | reverse complement strand
TCAATGTTGTTTTGCCCGTTCCACCTTTGCCGCTGATTACTGTAATAGACTTCATCTCTATTTTGGGGGAACAAGCCTTTCCCCTAATCCCCCCGATAAAGCCCGACCTGTCTGCGTGCAACGCACAGGCAGGCGACTTCGTCTTACGGCTGCCCCCCCTTTCCAAAGGGGGATGCCCCTTTCTTTTCGTGTGGGGTTTGAACCCTCGCCACTTAACCCCTTCTTTAAGGAGAATACTAAGGAGAGGAAATGGCAATTCGTAACTCGTAATTCGTAAATTCGTAATTTTTAATTACCATTACCTCGCATTGTAGGTCAACATTCCCATAACAAAAACAAAAATCTCCGGAAATTCCACCTGTAGGTTATTATAGCACGGTATCCACAGTTTGAAAAGCAGAAAAGTGAAAAATTATTGATTTTTACCCTTGACATCATTGATAGGGTGTGATATTTTAATAACATGGAACTTGACCAGTTTGTGAAAGAACTTATTGGAGACTTTCTCCCCGAGGTAACCCTTTTGTTCTTTCCCTGCGAAGCCCGAATATTGAATTTTTCCCTACAGAAGGATTTAAACAAAGAACTTTACACAAAATCTCCCGGCAGTGGTGGAAAGAGATATGTAGATATACTGTTTGAAGTTCCCCATAAAAACCCACCGCCGGAAATTATGTTAATTCATGTGGAATCGCAGCAACAGAAGAGATTTGATTTTCCAGCGCGTATGTTGGGTTACCATTGTTTGATTTATGAAAGGGAAATAGAGAGGGAACGACAAGATTCATTTTCCCTTGTCCAATTTACCGGATGGGAAAACAAAAAGCGTCTTCTGTCATTCGTCCTGTGCAATTATGCTATTGAAGATGGCATCAAAGAAGACAAAGTTGATTCTCCACAAACAATGCTGAGTTGTCAGTATACGACTATCAGTTTGCCCGTATTGCCTGCAAGGGAGTATTTGCGGAAGGATAATCCAGTCGTATGCGCTCTGGCTGTTTTCATGAACCCAGACGGTTTGTCAAAACCCGAGCTTAAAGTAGAATGTTATCAAAAGTTACTTTCATACAAGGAAAATTTGACTACACGTCAGATGAATCTAATTGTCTACGCACTTGAGACTTACTTGATTCTGACGGAAGAGGAGAAGCAGATTTATCAACGATTAATCAAAGAGGTATATCCGGAGGTGAGTGAGATGATTATAAATCCGTTGATTGAACAAGGTATCAAACAAGGTATTCAACAGGGAGAAAAAATCGGATTGCAACAGGGAGAAAGGATTGGGTTGCAACAAGGAGAAAGGCTCGGATTGCAAAAATCCATTGTCAGGCTTTTATCCCGCAGATTCCCGCAGATTCCAGACGATTTGCAGAAGAAAATCTTCGCCTTAGTTGATACTCAGAAGTTAGAAATGCTCTTCGATGCGTCGTTTGAGGCAGAGTCTTTAGATGAGTTGACTAAAAATGGTTTTTGGATGGATTGAAGTGAATGAGCTTGTAGTAGGCGATAAATAGCCAAGGTAAATACACAGGTTTGAAGATACGAATGTGTGCTTGATAATAGTCGAAAATATTTCGTAGAATGCTATATGTAAAGGAGTATATTTGCATGGATTTTTTTGATTACAAAAATGAAGAACTCTATTGCGAAGAGGTAGAGGTTGCACAGATATGTGAGTCTGTGGGAACTCCAACTTATGTCTACAGCCACCGAACACTAATTGACCATTTTCAGAAGTTAAACACAGCTTTTTCGGAAATTGACCATTTAATCTCCTTTTCTGTTAAAAGTAATTCAAGTTTAGCCGTTATTAAAGCGTTGGCGAATGAAGGCTCTGGGGCAGACATCGTCTCAGGTGGGGAACTATTCCGCGCGTTGAAGGCAGGTGTTCCACCGCAAAAGATTGTCTTTGCCGGGGTGGGAAAATCCAAATGCGAAATTGAATACGCTTTAGACGCGAATGTCCTGATGTTCAATGTAGAGTCAGTGCCCGAGGGCTATGCCATCAATGAAGTAGCTGGGCAAATGGGAAAAACTGCTAAAATAGCCTTTCGGGTTAATCCGGATGTGGGGGCTGACACACACCATCACATCACCACAGGAAAAAAAGAGAATAAATTCGGCATTGACATCAATGTCGCCGCGGAGATATTCGGCGAAGCGGACAAGCTGGAAAACCTTGATGTCTGCGGAGTACACGCGCATATTGGCTCGCAGATAGTGTCAAGTGCTCCCTATGAAGCTGCGTTGGAAAAGCTTTTGCCCCTTATCGACGAGTTACGCAATAATGGGCTGAATATTCAAAACCTTAATATCGGCGGAGGCTTGGGCGTTATCTATTTTACCGAAGAACCACAATTAGCAAAGGAATTCGCTGAAACCGTTCTGCCGATGGTAAAACCTACGAAATGTCGTTTGATACTGGAACCGGGGAGATTTATTACAGGAAATTCGGGTATCCTGCTAACGAAAGTCCTGTACATCAAACGCACTGCCACCAAGAACTTTATCATCGTTGACGCGGCAATGAATGATTTGGTTAGGCCGACTTTGTACGATGCCTACCATAAAATCATGCCTGTGAAGATAACCCCTGGTGTAACAGAATTGGTTGACGTTGTCGGACCAATTTGCGAGTCTGGCGATTTCTTCGCCAAAGATAGGGAGATTTTGCCCGTTGAAGCGGGAGATTACCTGTCCATTTTCACCGCTGGCGCTTACGGTTTCACAATGTCGTCAAACTACAATTCCCGTCCAAGAGCGGCTGAAGTGATGGTAAAGGATGATGAATATTTTGTAACTCGGCAACGGGAGACTTATGAAGATTTGATAAAAGGGGAATCCATACCAGAATTTTTGTAACCGATTTTTAAAGATACCGCAGCCCTTGGGGTGGATGTTGACAAAAGCGAAGTAGTAGGGAGGAAGGGATTTCCATGCCTTATGTTCTAATTGATAAAATTATCGAAAAGCAAAGGGTGGAGCGAGAATTAAGAAGAAAGCAGGTTTTTTCTTCCACAATCGAAATATTGGAGGAACTATCACCTAAGTATGGTGTCTCAAAGGCTTACATATTCGGCTCTACAGTAAAAGAGGGAAAATTTCATCGGGAATCCGATGTCGATATTGCCGTCTTTAATCTGAGCAACCAGCATTTCTTTCGCCTGATGGCTGAAATTTCCGGGAGACTTGAACGGAATGTTGACCTTTACCAGATAGAGACGGTGGATGAATGGTTAAGAAGAAAGATAGAAGAACAAGGTGTGCTATGGAAGAAGGAAGATTAGAAATTCTTAAAGCAGATATAAATAGGCAGACAGAAATGATAGAGCGGATTTATGAGAAAATTCAGGAAAGAAGCGAAGGTTACGAAACGAACGTGGAAAAAATGGAAAGCCTTGCTTATCAACTCCATAATCTCTATTGTGCTTTTGAAGATTTGACGAGAATTGTTGCGGATGAATTTGAAAACCGTATCTCAGAGAGAGCGGATTGGCACATACGATTGCTCAAGCGAATGACCGAACACATCCCAACTATCAGACCGGCTCTCTTTTCTCAGGGAAGTTTCCCCTTGTTAGATGAACTGAGAGCTTTTCGACATTGGTTCCGGCACGCCTATTCGTATGAAGTAGAACCAGCAAAACTAAAAATAGTGCTAAGAAAGGCTACCGAACTTAGACAAAAATATAAGACAGATGTCCAGCAATTTCTTCAACTGTTGTCTGAAGAAGACGAAAAGTAGGTTGATTTTCCTTTCGCTACATCAAAGTCGAAATCTGAAAAGATCGCTTCGCCCCTTCGGGAATTTTGACCTACACAAGGAACGCAAAATGTACAAAATACCATTTATGAAACTTAGCGGAGCGGGAAACGATTTTGTCATCATTGACAACCGCCAAAACATTATTCCCGAAGAGAACAATTTTGTTACCAGGGTATGTGCTCGGCGCGTATCCGTAGGCGCTGACGGGGTGCTGTTGGTGGAAGAATCTGATGTAGCCGATTTTCTGATGCGTTATTTCAATGCCGACGGAAGCGAGGCCGAAACATGCGGCAACGGCGCTCGTTGCATCTCGAAATTCGCTTATGTGAACGGCATTGTGCCGGAAAAAATGCGCTTTGAAACGAAGGCGGGAATTTACGAAGCTGAGATTATCAGCGAAAATGTGAAGGTACGCATGGGAGATACAGTGAATATTCGTTTGAACTTTCCGCTGATACTAAAAGACGGCGAACATACAATCTGCTTCGCCAATAGCGGCGTACCACATGCCGTCTTTTTTGACGATGATTTGGAGAACGTTGACGTATTCAACAAGGGACGACAAACTCGATACCACGACGATTTCCAACCCGCCGGCACAAACGCAAATTTCGTCAGAGTACGCGATGAACACGCAATGGACATCCGCACTTATGAACGTGGCGTCGAAGATGAAACGCTCGCATGTGGCACAGGCGCGATAGCTTCCGCAGTGGTAGCGGCATCGTTTGGAAAAGTGACTTCTCCCGTGTCCATGTATACGGCCGGAGGTTACGTTTTAACCATCTATTTTGACCTTGCGGGTGACGTTGCCAAAAACGTCTATCTTCAGGGCGACGCGCGGATTATCTATGTGGGTGAGTTGAATGAGGATGCCTGGAAATATTAGAGCCAAAGGGGAGTGCGAAATTTAATGTTCGTACCCCAATAAGGAGGACACAAAGATGAGAAACACAACCATTACCATTTTCATTCTAACAGCATTCACAATTTTGAGTATTGGTTGCGCTAAACTTGGCTTATTAGGACAGCCTGTAGAACAACAAGGCGTAGAAGGGGAAGTCGCAACTGAATCAGCGGCGGAAGAGACTCTTCCTGATAAAGCCGACAGCAGCGCGGCGATACGCCAAATTGAGGACGTTGTAAAAAGATTAGGGTTCAGGGACAAGGAAGGTAAACTATCACTTGATGAGTTAAGAAAACAGGCCCGTAAACAGAGGTTATACGGCATCATGATAACCGGCTGTGAACTGGCACATTTAAAAGCTCTAATGGTAGCTAAACGAACGCCATTTGTTATTCTCAAACCCGCTGAAGGCAAAGAACGCCTTCGGGTGGTGGCGGCATATCAAGACGCTGATAAGAAAATCAAATTGCTTAACCCCTTGCAAAAAGGGACTGAAGAGATGGAATATTCAGCATTTGGGCAGGCCTGGAAGGCTGCATCAACCCCGCCAAAGACACTGCTTCTATCTGCTCGGCCAATCCGCGCTGATGCGGTGAAAAAAATGATGGTAACATATTTTGCCGAAGACAAATTGGCAAACCTGGATATAAAGTAGTTTTATGCGTTATCCAAAATAGGAAAGAGGGGATTTGGGGGTGGCAATTGACGATTGACCTTTGGTTTGTCTCCCCCAAAATAAAGATGAAAGGCGCTATTGTTTTATTAAGCGGCGGAGTTGATTCGACGACGACGTTAGCGATTGCGCGGGCTGACGGTTATGAGGTTTACGCTTTGAGTTTCAATTATGGACAACGCCACATTATTGAACTTGAGGCGGCAAAGCGAATCGCCGAGTGCTTTCGTGTGAAAAAACACATCATCGTTGACATTGATATGAGAAGCATCGGTCAATCAGCTTTAACCGATGACATTGAGGTACCTAAGGCCCGAAGCGTTGGTGAAATCGGGCGTGATATTCCCGTAACTTATGTGCCTGCGCGGAATACGATTTTCCTGTCCTTTGCGTTGGCTTGGGCAGAGGTATTGGGGCTTGACACCATTTTCATCGGGGTAAACTCCCTGGATTACAGCGGGTACCCCGATTGTCGCCCGGAATACATCAAAGCGTTTGAGCGCATGGCACACCTTGCCACAAAGGCTGGGGTATCCGGACGGACTGAGTTGCGCATCAGAACGCCACTCATCCACTTGACCAAAGCGCAAATAATTCAGAAAGGAATTGAGTTGGGAGTTGACTACAGTTTAACGCACAGTTGTTACGCCCCAGATGAATCAGGAAAAGCATGTGGGTTTTGCGATAGCTGTTTGCTACGGAAAAAAGGATTTCGGGAAGCGGGTGTTTTTGACCCAACGCGATATACATAGAAACCGAGTTTTTTTGGAAAAACTCGGTTTCTGAGCCCCATTAAAGGGCTAAGACACTGATAAAAGAAAAATATAGAATATTACAAAATATTATAATGGACGGGGCAACATATCGCACTCCGGTTGTCTTCACCGCAGAGACAACTTGAGTCTCACAATGGACACTAATACAATATAACAATTTTGTTGACAAAGTGCGAGCTCCATGTTATATTAAAAGAGATAAAAATGTTAGTTACTCAGAAGATACGATTGAACCTAACAGAAGAGCAGGAGAAACTATTGGATAGCCAGAGCAAA
This sequence comes from uncultured bacterium, assembly GCA_964601015.1. Lineage (GTDB taxonomy): Bacteria > Poribacteria > WGA-4E > DTYX01 > CAZRLY01 > CAZRLY01. The sequence continues at coordinate 13,890 of CAZRLY010000080.1, read as the reverse complement.
ATTTGCAACTGGTTATACAACAAGTTCTTGGAAATAGAACGTTCTTCTTATAAAACGGAAGGCGTCTACATCGGTTATTTTAAGCATAACCATGATTTAGCAGCTTTCAAGAAGAAACATCCGTTTTTGAAGGTTGTTCATTCGCAAGTCCTCAAAGAAACACTCAGACGCCTGCACAAAGCCTACCAGAAGTTCTTTTCTGACCTGAAGGCAAAACGCAAAACCGGCTCTCCAAAATTCCGCAACTGGAAGCGTAAATGGATGAGTTTAGTGTATCCTTCCGGTGCTGGGATAAAGCTAATTTGCGGCAATCGTCTCCAAATAACCTTTGGCAAAAATTCATCAGGAAAACAGTTGCGCATTATTGTTGGCTTAAATGAGCCATTGAAAAGCAACTCCTTTGGGCAAGTAGTGATAAAAAAAGAGAACAGTGGAAACTATTTTGCTTGTTTTACGCTTGAAATAGAAGAGCCTGAAAAACAAGAAAATATCGAAAAGGTAATTGCAATAGATCCAAATCATAAGAATTCTTTTGTTGGCTTTGATGGTGTTTTTGCTATTGAATTAGCACGTTGCTATGTCCAAAAAAATATTGATGTTGCCATAGACTACATCAAGTCTCGTCGGGATAAATGTAATAAAAAATCTAAAGCTGTGAGAATCCCAAATGGCAGTGTGAAATATTGGAAACCTTCACGTAGGTGGAAAGAGTTCAACAGAGTTTTGAGTAGACTGTATGACAAACGGCGAGAACAGATGAAGTTGTTTGCATACACCGTTTCACACTGGTTGGAACAATACTATGACGCTGTTTTATATGGTGATTACACTCCATTTGCAGGTATGAAAAACACCCGTAGAAGCATGCTTTCTCAAGGATATGTCGGCTATTTGCGTAGAATAGTTTTTTGGGTGTTTGAAAAAAGTGGCAAAGCAACTAATGAAGTCAGCGAACGCAAATCAACCAAAACGTGCCACTGCTGTAAAAAAGAGATGGATATGCCTCCTTCTAAGCGTTCTTTTGTTTGCAGTAACGACGAGTGCAATGCTTCTTTACCGCGTGATGTGAATTCCGCTATTAACCTCTATAACTGGCATAATAAGGAAGCGATAAAGATTCCCTATGCCAAAGTAAGCCTGCACTTGAAATGGAGTCCGTTCTTTGGTTTAAATGAATACCCTTTTTCTCTGGAAAAAGGGAGAAATCAGTTCCGTCAATTGATGGGATAGAGCAGAAAGGGCTTGCCCTGTCTGCTTGATTGCGACGGACAGCCACGTAGCCCCTTATGGGAAGTGATTTCGCCTGTGGTCGCTATGTGAATCATAGCAGTTGGTGTTCTCTCGTTCATGTTGTCCAGCTATGCATCCTTTTGTTTTCGGGATGAGATAACACAGGTAGTAAGTTTTGCAGTAACTTCTTTGAAGTTTCTGTAGGATTTACTGTTCGGATGTCACACATCATATCAATTAATAAAAACAACATATCCAAAGCAATCGACAGCGCCGTGGCGATTTTAAAACAGGGTGGCATCGTTGCTTTTCCTACGGATACCGTCTACGGTGTAGGTGCCGATATTTTTAATCCGAAAGCCATTGAGAACATCTACATAGCCAAGCGGCGTCCAAGGGACAAGCCGCTACCGGCGCTCGTTTCCTCTATAGACGACGTGCGGAAAGTTTCGGCTTTCATTCCGCCTATCTTTTATGAATTAACAGCAGAATTTTGGCCCGGCGCTTTGACGCTTATAGTGAAAGCGAAGGATATACTACCACCTGAAGTGACGTCGGGAGGTAAAACCATCGCCGTCCGAATGCCTGACAATCAGATTGCGCTTGAGTTGATAAGACGCTTTGGATATGCCCTGGCTACTACAAGCGCAAATCTGTCGGGTATGCAGGAGACGGTTTCTGCTGAAGAGGTACAAGCAAGTTTGGGCGACAGAGTAGATGTGATACTTGATGGCGGCGTCACAGCGACAAAAATCGCCTCGACAGTTCTGGATATATCCGTAGCGCCGCCTGTTATCCGTCGCCAGGGGCAAATAGTGCCGCTATTTGTCTGACTACACATTATGCTATCAACAAACGTGATTAATTTTCTACGTCAATTCAAAACAATTTTCTCAATGACTTTTGGGCAGATGTTCTGGAGTAAAAAAACGTTTTTCATGTCCATGGTATTACTTTTACCAGTTGTGCTCGCTATTATTTTCAGGTTTAGTAGACATAGCTCAAATGATGCGGCGTCTATCTTTTCCATCTTTGTGCTCGGAATTTTCGTGTTATTTTTATCAATCCTCGTCTCTCTTCTTTACGGCACTTCAATCGTGGCTGATGAGGTTGATAACAAAACCATCACCTATCTGCTCACACGCTCGGTTAGCAAATCTTCCATTATTTTGGGCAAATTCACAGCATATCTGCTTGGTACATCTCTCTTACTATTTCTATCGCTGTTGATTACCTTTCTGCTCACCGCGACTGCCCCCAAAATGCAACACAGTTTCGTATCCAACTTGGGCTTGTTCGGAAAATACCTGGGTGTAATCGTTTTAGCCCTCGCCGCTTATGGTTCTATCTTCACCTTCTTCGGCGCGAGCTTTAAGCATCCGGTGATTATTGGATTGTTATTCGCATTTGGCTGGGAGAAGATTACCGTCGTAGTTCCCGGTTTAATCAAAAAGATTTCAGTGATATGCTATTTGCTGTCTGCCCTCCCAACTGACCGACTTCCGAAAGATATTAGCGATGGGTTGTTTGAATCCACCATACAACCCGCTCTTTCAATAATTATCCTGCTACTTATCACCGGCGTTTTCCTTGGATTGTCCGTCTTTTCGATTTACCATAGGGAATATAAGTTTAATTGATTTTCCTATTGACATAGCGGAAGTTTTTTGATAACATATGTGTGTTAAACTTGCAAGGGGCGGAAAACTCAGCACAGGGAGATAGAAGTTTCACGGAGGTAGAGCAATGCGCATACATATAAGTATGTTTAAACGAGGAATAAAATCCCTGGCGAAAAAATGCAATCTCAGTTTTATCATAAAACTGCTCGCTCAAATTTGGAAACAGTTTATTGGGCACAGATGTCTCCAACAGGCTGGCGCGCTGGCGTTTAACTCGATTCTTTCTTTGGTGCCGCTTTTAGCAGTGGCTTTCTTTTTGTTGAACGCTTTTTATGATTTCCCAAGTGCGTTACCGTTTTTTAGCATTGATGTGAAGTTCCAGGCTGACTTAGACGGAAACAGCATCTCAGAGGAGTTGCGGCGACTGTGTGAAGATAACGCTATCTCACTTTTTGATAATACTACCGTTTCAATTGAGCAGGAAGACAGCAGGTGGTCGATAATCAATAAGGGTAAGGACAAGAAGTACACTGTCAAGAAAGAGATGGATAAGCTAAACATTTATCGAAATGCGGATTCCGTTATCATAACGTACATCCGTGATAATTTCCTTCCACAATATAAAGCGGAGGTGATTGCCGATAAGATTTCTGAGTTTACGAATCGCATAAACATAGGCAAGTTGGGTTTGATAGCTTTTTTCCCCCTGTTGTTAATTTCAATGTTGTTGTTCAACGCTATCGAAAGCATATTCAATGATATATGGGAAGTAAAGTCCTCTCGTCATATCTTTTACAAATCCGCTGTTTTCTACCTTGTCCTTACGACTGGCCCAATTCTTGTGGTACTTTCAATTTTTCAAGCTGAGAAATTAGAAAATATGGCAGGACAAAACGGCAGTTCCTTTCTCACGTGGATATTAGGGAATTTTATCCCCTTCTTTTTTATGTGGCTGGCGCTTGTTTTTGCGTACAAACTGCTACCGAACACCACTGTAAAATGGATGCCGGTTTTCATTGGGGCTTTATTAGCATGCGTCATGATAGAAGTAACCAAAACGGGTTTCGGTTACTACCTATCGAATTTCGTAGGTGCTGGATATGGTAGGCTCTATAGCTCTATCGCTTTCATTCCCATATTGGCTGTTTGGATTTACATGAGTTGGTTGATAATTTTATTCGGGACTGAGTTCGTTCATGTATACCAGAACATCAAAACACTCCATTTGAAGGAAGCCATACAAGGCGCAGAACCCAGGGTTGGCAGCAACAAGGTAATTTTCGTAAATACTATTCTCGCTATAAAACTATTTTTAGCAGTGGCAGAAAATTTTCACAAGAACAAGGGCGCCATATCGAAATCGCATATTTCCCTCCAATTTGGCATTCCTGAAGAGGTAGTTGATAGAATTTTTAAGAATTATAAGGAAAACAATCTCATTTTTGAAGTGGAAGGCGACACGGAAGGCTATATTCCTACCCGTCAACTGGACGAAATTTACCTTAACCAGATAGTTGATGCCTTTGAAGGAAAGTTAGAGGGGCTTATAAGTTATGGAGAAACTTTGGAGCCGTTGCAAATGTTGAACTACCAGTTGACTGCCGCCAGACATGATGTAATTAATGGAATTAATGTCCTATCTCTGCTTTCTTTAAAAGAACGCAAACGGATAGAGGGTGATTTTGGCATACCTGTTTTACTCGAAGATAAAAGCCAAGATTATAGTTCCTAAAAAGCATCACAGCGCTAATGCTTGTTCAATGTCCGCCGATACTATTTTAAGGTCAAAAATAAGGTGATAGTATGTATAGAATAAACACTGAACTACCGCTTCGCTTCTCGACTTCGTTTCGAGCAATTTGGAGTCTGGTTACAATGTTTTTCATCGTTAGTTTGGCGGTTGTTCCCGCAGACAGCGCTACCAAGAAGAGAGTAGCTGTCCTATATTTTGATGACCACAGTAATTTCGACTCTCCCACGGGCTGTGGCTGCTTACCAGTTGGACCATTTGGTTGTCTGTTTGGCAGCGGAGGAAAACATGAGAAGTGGGATTTAAAGACCGGATTCCGAGATTTACTAAATGAAAGACTTGAGGAATCGCAGTTGTACGCAGTTGTCAAGTTAGAAGAGTTATTTATTGCCATGGCTGAGTTGGACATCTCGAAGCGTTCTCTGAAGCGTGAGGAAAAAAGAGCCGAATTAGCCGATAAATTGGATTTGAACGCCATGATTGCAGGGGATGTCCGCAAATTCAATCAAGAGCGAGCCAAAGGCAGCATATCCCGAACTTACAGGGGACAGATAGAAAACATCCGTTCCGTGGGAGTCACCGGGACGGGAGCAGCCGGCCAATACTACAGCGCTTCGGTACATCTCAAAGTAAAAATTTACAACACCATCGGAAAAGAAATTAGCGTTGCGCAGGTGAAAAAAAGTGCAAATTATGAGCGCGGCGGCATCAGCGCCGGTCCCATAACGGCCGTTACGAGCAATAGAGGCTCCAGTGTCAAAATCGGTTCTGCAAAGGTTGAATCAAAAAAGCGGAAGCCGCTAATCGTAAGTCCTAAATGGCTCAACAAGATAAAATTCGGCAGTCCAGAATACAAACAGACGCTATTTTGGGTTGCAACCGAGAAGGCGTTGGATGAAATCATATTGAAACTGCGAAAGCAAATTGGTCCGGAGATAATAGTTCAGGAAGCAAAACCAACGCCCGAATCCGAAGGGACGACAGCAAAACCAACGCTAACCGGACTTGTAAAGGGGAAAATAGCGAGTGTGACGGAAAATCCACCGCAAGCTTACATCAATTTGGGTTCAGAGGCGGGCGTTAAAATTGGCGACCAATTTACGGTATATACCGACGGCAAGGCTATAATTGACCCAGATACGGGTGGGTTATTAGGATATGAAGAGGCAATAGTCGGGAAGATTGAAATTATAGATATCATGTCCGGCAGGATGTCCAAAGCGAATATTGTTTCAGGAGCGGGAAAAATAAAACGCCTCAACGTTGTTAAGCGGACGGAGGAATAGGTCAACAGAAGGGGACTTCTGCGACGGGAGTTAAAAGGACAAGAGGATGGATGACAAGAGCCGCGAACACAATGTTTTTCGCTCAAGCCACATTTTACTAAGAGTTTTCAAAATGCGCGAGTTGGGCATCCTGATAGTTTTCCTACTGTTGTGCGCGATTACAGGACTGCTCAACCCGCGCTTCCTGTCACTGGACAACCTTCAAACGCTCTCGTATCGCATTGCCATCTTTGCCATCATAGCCATCGGAGAGACGTTAATAATTATCACAGGCGGAATTGACCTTTCGCCCGGTTCGATAACAGCGCTTACCTGTATGCTCTGCGCGTGGTTCCTCAAACACAATTTTGGGATAGCAGGCTCCATGGCGTTGACAGTAATTATGGCAATGTTGATTGGATTATACCACGGCATCTTCGTTACAAAACTTTCCGTCCCAGCATTCGTCATTACTTTAGGCACGTTTTTGATGGCACGTAGCGTCGCCGGAGTCATAACAAGTGGACGCCCCATCATCAACCTTCCCGAAAGTTTTGGTTTTATCGCATGGGGAGAAATATTGAACATCGTTCCCTGTCCCGTCCTTATCCTCATCGTCATAGCGTCCTTTTCGTGGGTTTTCCTGCGGTTCACCGTCACAGGAAGACACATCTACGCAATCGGCGGGAATCCTGAAGCGGCACGACTTTCAGGGGTAAACGTTCACGTCAAACAGATTCTGGTATATGTCATCAGCGCGGCTCTATCGGGTGTTGTGGGGATTATCACTGCTTCGAGAGTAACACAAGGGCAGGTAAATGTGGGTAGATATTATGAACTGCTCGCAATCGCCGGCGCGGTGATAGGGGGAGCGAGCTTGTTCGGCGGGGAAGGCACTATCTTGGGGACGCTCATAGGCGCAAGCATATTGGGCGTCCTTGACAATGTCGTCTCAATATTTTGGCCAATTTCTTCCTACTGGAAAGATTTCGTGATAGGCGGTGTCCTTGTCATAGCCGTCACGATGGACATTCAACGCCGAACGGGGAGAATTGACGCCATCAAAGAAATAGTAAAAAGTAAAAAGTAATGAGTAAAAAAGTAATATGTAATTTTGATTATTAAATTTAAGGTTTACAATAGTTTGTATGTCTTGAAACCGTGATTGGTAAACTGGTGACTGGTGAGTAGTGACTGGTGGGTGGTAGTAACCAATAACCAGTAACGTCATCAAGCGGTTGTCTCAAATGTAAAGTTTAATACTGAAAATTACGTTTTAAGTAACTATCAATAATTCTTTGGTATTTTTTTCACGCCCTACAGGGGTGCCAGGCGGGTAAAAGTGCAAGACATTTACTGATACTTACTTACTTATTACTCTTTACTCATTACTCTTTACTCATCATTTTCCAAAAGGAGGTTTTGGGGAATCACCATTTTCCCCAATAACTAAAATGAATAATCTAATTAAGATTCTAATAATTCTAACTTTAATCTGTTATTTGGGCTGCGGCAAAGCCGAGCAGCCAAAACAGGAAACCATTGAGGTGGCGGTGCTGGGTAAATCCGTCGCTGCTTACTGGAATGAAGTAGAGGCGGGAACCAAAGCCGCTGAAAAAGCTTTGGGCATCAAGGCAACCTTCTTTGTCCCACAGCAGGAGGATGTAGGGGAACAACTCTCGCGCTTAGAAGACTTCATGAACAAAGGCGTGGACGGTATCGCATTTGCCGCGTCTGACCCAAATGCCGTGAAAACCGTCGTCAACAAGGCACTTCAAAAGAACATCCACTGCATAACCTTGGATACCGACGCCCCAGGCACAGGCAGATACGTCTACATCGGGACGGGCAACTACGAAGCCGGGAAGATAGCCGGCGAAAAGATGGCGGAGTTGTTAGAGGGCGAGGGGAAAGTCGCCATCGGCGTCGGGTCAATTACTGCGCAAAATGCGCTGGATAGGATAAACGGATTTAAGGAAGCCGTCAAGGATACGAAAATCCAAACTCTGGAGCCCCTCAATGATGGGGAGGATATGGATAAGGCAATTTCAAACGCCATCGCTATATTGCAACAACACCCCGAGCTGGCAGGCTTCTACGGTGTCTACGCCATAAATGGTCCAGCCGCCGCTACTGCGATAGGAAAGTCAGAAAAAGCGGGCAAAATTAAGATAGTCTGCTTTGACACAACCCCAGACATCATGAAGCATGTCAAAGCAAAAACAATTCAGGCTACAATAGCGCAGAAACCCTACATGATGGGCTATCTCTCAGTAACCGTGCTTTACAACATAGCTAAGTTAGGGAAAGAGCAAACTCTCATGATGCTCCCTAAATCACGAATCATTGATACCGGTGTCACCGTCGTTACCCCTGACACTGTTGAAGAATATCGCAAGGAACTGCAAAACATGGGTATCACAGTGGAGTTTTAAGAGAACCCCTTGCATGGAATGCGAAAATTCAATTTTCGCCCAAGAAGCCAGTGAGCCGACGGGTTGGTTCACTGGCTTCTTGGCTTTTTCTCACCACTGTAAACTTAACGCTGGGTATAAAAATGCGGTGTAAAAACTACAACATAGGTTGCCGCTTTTCCTTCGCTCAAGGACAGGCTTTAATCGACAAATTCAAGTATGAGAAGTTCCGCTAATTTCGTAAAAACCTTACCGCTATATGCCTCTATTATTCAACGCCTCAAAGATGCAGGCGTATACGTTGCCCAAGCAAATAGCGCGGTGGAAACTGGCGACGTGGGGAATACATATTTCACAAAAGCTGGCAATTTGGTGGTGGTTATCCGCAGGGACGCCTCACACAGTGATTTTATTCATGAACTGGTTCACGTCGGTCAAATCAAAAAAATTGGGCTAAAGAAACTTCCATCGGCGAAAGAAAGGCGGATTATGGAATATAAAGCATATCAATATGAACTTCAAAATGCTGAAGAGCTTGGATTAAGAGGCGATGCTAAAAGAAATGTGGAGGATAGATTTAGAGAACTGGATAGAAGAACCAGATACTATAGACATCTCCCAAAATACGAGAAGTATCTCCAAAATGTAAAACCTTTTGGTTTGGAATAGGCGGTGATTTACAAAGTGTACCGATTGAATGGCATGCAACTTATCAATTTATGGAAAAGAACCCAGGATTTAGCCGTCAAGTTTATCATAGAGAATACGGCGGATTTTGTCTTTCGGGCAACCGCCATTGAATTTGACCTATCTTTAGAAGAGGGTAGCGCATTGTATAAAGGCATCCACCTCATCGACATTAATGACAGAGCCTCTTTCTTTATTGTACCAGAAGAAGCGATGATAAGCGAACTAAACTTAGGCGGGTTAGTTCTCTGTCCAAACGATGACAGAGCAGGCGAAGAAGGATACATCACTTTTGCTCGCAAGCAGCTTGACCGATGCTTGCCGCCTGAAGACGAAGCATTTATTTTGTATATCCGTCATCAAGAGTATGAGCAAATTGCGCGTGAATCGTGTTCGTTATACCTTGAGTATTTTAAAAGAAATGATGAGATTCACTTACCCGATGGTTGGTTTGAAGAATACGCTCTGGTAAAAATTACAAGGGAAAGAATCATAACGCACCCTCAATTCAGGAGAACAATTTCGCAGAAACTCGGAACATGGTGGGATTTGACAGGAAAAGCGGAAAGGGAGATATTGTATAACGGCTTGATGTGTACACGAAGAAAGATAGAAAATTAGTAGAAAAGTAGGTTGGGTTGAGGCACGAAACCCAACGAAAACTTTTCACTCTTAGAAAAGGTGGTAGTCATGAGAATAAAACGTAACACAACCCTATTTTTACTTATTCTTGCAATCGCAACCAACCATGCAAATGCTTTCATCGACAGAGAATATTCCCTTCAAGAAGTGCTTGACGAATGTACCAACATCCTCTTTGGCGTTGTGGAATCGGTGGACAAGCAGAGAATGAGGGCTGTCGTAACAGTCCTTGAGGATGTCAAAGGCAAAAGCCTCTATTCTAACATAAACATCAACATCGCAGTTGGACAGGAACGACAGGGAAGTACCCGCAAGATGTTGTTGGATAAACTTGATGTCAGTTTGCCGATTATCATCTTCTACAAGAAAGAGGGGGCGAGTTTGACAGGTTTGGGGCATGTGTCTGGCACCTGGTTTCAGATAAAGGGTATGGACAGGCCGGAAAAAGAGAAGGTTTGGTGGAATTATACGCACATCGAAATTCACATGCACCGTACCTACGACGGCAGCACAGAAGATTTCCAACAGTTGCTCAGGGAGAAATTTGGTGTTCCGGCTAAAGAGGATATGTCTTTTGAAACCCCATTGGCAGGCGTCGCATCGGAAAAACCCGATGAGGAAAAACTATCGAAATTGGAACGCATCATCGGGGATGCAAACGCACGGCCGAATGCAAAAATTGCCGCTTTGTTTGAAGCAGGTAGGCTGCACTTCAAGATGGGAAATTACGAGGAGGCGTTGAAAGCCTACAATGCTGTCATCAACGATGGCATGGTACAAAAGGAACGACTCGCCAACGTTTATTATCACAAAGGTTTAACCCTTTACAAGTTAGAACGATACGACGAGGCTGTTGAGGCTTGCAAAAAATCTTTGAATCAAAATCCCCAAATACCTCTGACGGCGTATATTCAGTATGTGTTAGGGATGAGTTACATGCGGATGGGAAACTTTAGACAGATGGATGCGCAAGCGCGGGCGGCTTTTGAAGCGTTGATTGAATTGGAAGATAAGTTGGGCGCGGATGATAAGGACATCATCGCACAGGCGCATGCTCAATTGGGGTATTTGTATACTCGGAGTGGAGGACATCAGGAAGCCGCTCGTCATTATACTATGGCAGCGGAACGCCTCAAAAGCGCGGCAAAGGCTGATGTAATTTACCGAACAGCGCAATCTTATCTACGTGCTAAGGATTACGCCCAGGCCTTAGGATGGTATCACAAGTTAAACCCCGCTACGGATAAAAGCAATATCCTCGCAACAGCATTTTTCGACATGGCGAAGTTACACGAAAGCGAAAACCGTCTGGAAGAGGCTCAACGCTACTACCAATTGTCACAACAACACGCAGATGACGCTCAAGGACGAAAAGACGAGGAACTCAAATCAGAAGATAAGGGCGAAATTCTCTTCGGATTGGGCGAAAACCTGCTGAGACAGGGCAAATACGCCGAGGCACGTAACGCGTATCAACGCGCTTTAGGTAATGAGGCTATCTTCAGTAGTGTGAACTGGGCGGCGGACGCTGAATTTGGAATTGCTGAAAGCTACTTTCAAGAGGGAGATTACCGGAAAGCCAGCGAAATTTTTGACCTATCCATCGGTGATTACCAAGGAGTACAACAATCAGCGGAGCGTATTGTTGCAAATCAATCAGCGAAGCGTATTATTGCAAATCGCATCGCCATTGCGAAGTTCCGGCTGGCAGAATCGTCTTACAGAAGCGCGAATACGCGACAGGAATACCAGCGCGCGTTACAGGCCTACTGCGCTGCTCGTCTCGCAAGCGATGACATCGAATCGGAGGAATTCAGGGCGATTGTATTTAAAGATTCTCTGTACGGAGAAGCCAGATGTTATAAGGTGTTGGGGCAGAGGGAAAAAGCATTGTCTTCGGCGTTGGATTTGATGAGAGAGTGTTACGATGATATATCGCGTCTGCTGGAATCAGGCGATTTTCTGTTTGAACTGGAAAAATACGAAATGGCTGCTATCGCTTATGAAAGAGCGCTGGACGTCTTTCCCAGCGTGGCACCGGGGGGATTGAAAGTCAGAACGTTGTTGCAACTGGCACTCTGCTATTTCCAGCGTAGCGAAGAAGCCGGCCCAAACAGAGAAGCCCTCTTGAGAAAAGCTGTCAACGCTTATGCTGAGGTTTTGAAGGATGAGTATATTCAAGATGAGTTGTTGATAGAATTAGTCAACAATGCACGTTACAACAAGGGTTTAGCGCATAAACTGTTGGGCGAATTTGAACCTGCTGAAGAACTTTTCAGGCAGGTTGTCGAATCCGACGAGACAAATACTTTCCGCAAACTGAGTTTACTCCCCCTCGCAGACATCTACGAATCGCTGGATAAATTCGACGATGCCATCGGCGTTTACGAAAAAGCCACTGGCATTTTGACCGAACCGAACACAAAAGCACTTGCATACTGGAAACTCGGCGAACTCTACAGAAGTAAAGCAAGTGGCGATATGGGCAAAGCAATCTCCCAATATCAAAATCTGGTCAATGAATTCCCAAATAGCGAATTTGCCGCGCACGCCCAGTATTTTACGGGGTTGTGTCATTCAAACGAGGGAGATACTCAAGTGGCAATCGAAGCATACCAAAAAACAATCCAAAATTACCCCGCCAGCGAATTGGTACTTGACGCCTACTGGAACATGACACTGCTATACGACAAATTAGGGGATGGGGAAGAAGTAATAGGACTGTGTAGTGATATTCTTGCGAAATACGAATCCTCAGTAACCCCCCACCATCAGGAGATAGTCAACGCCACCAGACATCTGCTCAAGAATCATCTGCTCGCTAAGATGAACACCAATCCGCTTTCGGAGTTGGATGTTGAAGAGATGGAGATGTTGCAGACACAACTCGAAAAAACAGCGGAATCTGCGTTCTCGACTATAAAAGAAAGGGCATCAGCGTATTTTGAATTGGGCAACTTGCGTTTTAAAGCGAATGAACAAAGAAAGGCGTTGGAGTTCTATGCTAAAGCGAGGGAACTGAACCCCCAAGGAGAACTGCTAAACAACCTTACCTATCGTGAAGCGTTGGCATACTACCAACTCAACGAATACGGCATAGCTGCGGAACGTTTACAAGAAACGTTGAAGCTATCTCAAACCCCTGAAATTAACGCAAACGCTCTATACCTGTTGGGCACATGCAGGATGGCTTTACAACAACTGGATGAGGCATTAGCAGCGTTCAAAAAGGTGAAAGGAAGCTTCGGGATAGAATTGACACTTGCTGATAAAACTATTGTAGCCCGCAGCCAACTCTATTTGGGGAATATTTACAGCACCGAAATTGCGCCTAACACCAACAATCTTGACCGATATAACGAAGCCAAAATCGCCTACCAAAACGCTATTAGTACCGCCAGTGAGTTGGAAAATGAGGAGGCGGCCAATATAAAATCCGAAGCGTATTATGGATTAGCGTTGATGTTGGAAAGGGAACCCGCTGGTGCCGACGAAGCCATAGGACTGTATGGCATGGTTATCAACTCTTCACAAAACGATAAGTTGATAGCGGAAGCACTTTATAGGAGAGGGTTGTTATATGAGGGACAGGCGAAAAGCGAGGAGGCCTACGCAGATTTAGAAAAACTGCAAAAATACGAGCACTCCGAAGATAGTGAGATAACCACGATAGCACAGGACGCAGCGATACGCATACCCAACTTATGCAAAAAACTCGGAAAAATTGACGTTGCTATCAGCAAAAGCCAGAAGGCGGTGGGAATTGCCAGAGGGAAAAATGACAGCCTCCTGTTGGCGCAAACGCAATACGAACTCGCTTCACTCTACTATGACAAAGCGCAAGAATACGATAAAGAAAATCAGACTTATAAAAAACTTGCTTTGACTGCCAGCAAAACCTACAGGGATGCTTCCGTATCTGCTTCCTCCGCCGATAACGACAAAATGCGAGAATTACACAACGCTGCATCGTTCATGTCCGGTCAAACTGCATACTTCGCCGGAGCGTTTGCGGATGTAATAGAACCGTTGAAAATCTTCGTCGAAAAATACCCCGAAGATGGTAAAACGCCGACGGCCTTAAACTATCTCGGTTGGGCATATTACAACCGCGCCGAAAAAACTAAGAATGACGCGAAACGGAAACAACTTTTTGTCCTTGCCGCCGACGCCTTTTTAAACATCGGCGCAATAATACGACTACCCGACGGGTTGCCTAAGTCCCCGCAGTCAGGGACTGCGGCTACCCCGACCGACTTCGGCGAACTTGCCATTAATTC
>CAZRLY010000079.1:0-20421 GCA_964601015.1 uncultured bacterium | reverse complement strand
ATGCGACGACCAAATATCAGTCAGGGTTTGTCTCGTACAGTCCGTCCTTGCGAAAGGCGGTGTTCGTGCCAGAAGTTCCATTTGGCGCGAACGGCTTCTACAAAGTTACGCTCCGCACTGATGATGCAACTCTCGGCATAGCAGGTGTGCATGACCTGGCTGGAAATCCGCTCGACCAGGAATTTAGCTGGACATTCCGCACCGGTGATGCATTCGTGGAAGATACGTGGTCGCTGACGCTGGCTGCGAGGGACAGTAATTCAACGAACGGGGAAAAGATTGCCGCCGTCGTCTTCGGCGCCGAAGACACGGAAGACGAAAACGACGTCCGCTCACCGGGACTCCCATCCGGCTTGGAATTGGTCTTCGTTAATCCCGACCTACGGGACGAGTCTGACTCGCTCATTGAGTTTGACAGAGATACCCGCCCCGCCGACGGCAGATTGGGTCACCACTGGTTCTTCGCCGTCAAGGACCCAACCGGCGACGTGACGCTGAGTTGGGAACCGACGAGCAAGCTGGTCAGCACAGCGACGCGTCACTACTCGAACTTCACACTCACCGAGTTCACATGGGACGGCACAACGATGACGCAGGTCAACTCTGACAACTCGCTCGATCCGAGCGGGGAGCCCAACGATGGGAACGGCGGTGCGGTCGATCAGACCACCTTCCTGCCAACCGAGGCGGATTTTTACAGCTACACACCCGCAACCGGTGAAACGGTGCGCTACTTCCGCCTTGACGTGACGAAATCCAGTTTCATTGCGACAGAGTTCGAGAACGGGTCAAGCGGTTGGAAGTTCTTCTCCGTGCCGATTACGCCAACGGTCGCAGACCCATTCGTCAACCTCGGCGACGACATCACAGTCGATGTCGGCAACGGCACCGAAACCTTCCAGATGTTCGCCTACGACACCGCCACAGGTGGCTACAAAGTGTATCCGCTCGACATTGGTGAAGTCGCACTGCAAAGCGGATACGGCTATTTCACACGGCTTGATGCCGACGTGCAGGCAGACGTCGGCGGCGCAACAAACACCAGCGATGTCACCATGAACCTCGATGACATCGGCTGGTACGCCATCGGTAATCCGTTTGCTCTGGTCGTCGATGTCGCTGACCTCGAATTCAGCGATGATGGTGGAACCACCTTCAGTACCTTCGACACGGCTGTCACCAACAACTGGATTGAATCAACGCTGCATCAGTGGAATACTGACGCCATCAACGGCGACAGCTACGCCACCGTGGACAATACGGGTCAGTTGGATGACCAGTGGTCCGGCTACTGGCTGAATACGAAGCAGTTGAATCTGACGTTGAAGATTCCTGCACCGAGTGGTGTAGGTGGTTTCACGCCGACGCTGCCAGATATCTACACGCCACCCGCCGCCGCACCGCCTATCGTGAAAGCCAGCGAAGGGGAAATTGGCTTCCAACTGAGGTTGGCACTCACATCGAAAACGTCGGCTGACCTGACCACCACACTCGGTACTCGTGAAGGTGCAAAGGAAGGTAACGACACTTTCGACACCAGTGAACCCCCACGCTTGAGCAAAACGGTCAGTGTCTACTTCGACCAGAGGGAACGTGCGGATTCGCCCGGCATGTTCAACACCGACTATCAGCCGCAGTTGAAAGCCGGTGAAAGCCGAACGTGGCAAATCGTCGTTGCCGCCGATGCACAGACGAAACAGATGCGCCTGTCGTGGGAAGATGCTATCGAAAGTCTCCCCGATGACATCGTATTTGAGTACCGTCGTGCCGATGTAGATGACGCCGAATGGGACGACATGCGGAAAGTTCAATCCGTTGAACTCAAAGCAAATTCGCTCGTCACCCAGATTCCGTTCGAGATTCGTGCCACCCGCATCGCATTGGAACCGATCGCAGATCTCAGCGTCGTCGCCGGTGAAGCACAGGTCAAGCTGACTTGGAAAGCCTCTGACAATCCGTTCGTCGAAGGCTACACCGTCTACCGGAACACCGAGTCACTTTACACCGTTAGCAAGACCGAACACGCGTTCATCGACACCGATGTCGAAGAGGAGATGACCTACACCTATCAGGTTGGCGTCCGCTTCTCAACTGGCGTCGAGTTAAAGAGCAAACTTTTCAGTGTCAAGGTGATGCCGCTCATCAAAGAAACCGTGCTTCTAAACAACTATCCTAACCCCTTCAATCCGGAGACCTGGATTCCGTATGAACTCGCCAAAGACGTTGACGTAACGATTGACATCTACGGCGTCAACGGACAGCGCGTTCGGAGTATAAATCTGGGGCGGCAGACACGCGGTCGATACATCAGCCAGGAGAAAGCGGCGCACTGGGATGGTCGCAACGACTTCGGTGAGAGATCGGCTTCCGGCGTTTACTTCTACGTTTTCAAGGCCGGTGAATACGCCAAAACCCGCAAGATGGTGATTTTGAAGTAGCTCGAAAGAATCGGGGTCAGGGCTATGCGATTAGCAAAATGTTTTTTATCCCTGCCCCCTAACCCCATTGGGCTCAAGTTAACAGAGCGAACGCCGGTTGAGTAAGTTCTGAACGAAGTGAAGAACTGTATCGAAACCAAGTGAGCCATGACGATATACTTAATCTCATCTCCGTTCGCTTGGTTTCGATACGACCTTTCAGTGGTTTCGATACGTCACTTCGTTCCTACTCAACCCAAGCCTCAACCGGCGCTCACTCATCCCACTACCTGTCCGTCCCTCAATCGTCAAGGGAGAGGAACAGTGCTATAAATGTGAGGATAGTCTTAACTTGATCCGTATGTAACCCCTAACCTCAAATTAAACAGGAGGATATTCATGAAACATAAATGCAACGTCTCTCTTTTAGCAGGACTACTGAGCCTGACTTTCGTTTTCTTCGGCTGTGATGAAGTCCAACAAATTATCACACCCGGTACGTCACCATCAATCAAAATCGGCTTAATCTACACCGCGCCACGCCGAAACAGCAGTCGGTACGGCGCCGAATTGGCGACCATCCAGGTGAACCAAGAGGGCGGGGTTCGTGGCATACCCATCGAACTCCTCGCCAGAGATAACAAAGACGATACCGAATACACCACCGAATTGGCTGAAGAGCTGATTACAAAAGATGGTGTGACGGCGATAATCGTCCCCAACTTCTCACGTCATGCGGTTCAGATTGCTCCCATTGCCCAGAGCCATGGGATACCGATGATTAGCACCTCTGCCACCAATCCAACCATCACCGATGCCGGCGACTTCGTGTTTATGGCGGCTTTTACCGATGATTTTCAAGGTAAAGTGATGGCACAGTTTGCTACCAAAGAGTTAAATGCAAGGACCGCAGCGGTTCTCACTCAATCGGGTGATGTATTTTCGGAGGGGTTATCGCAAACCTTCGTTGATAACTTCACCGCCTTTGGTGGCAACGTCGTTGCTCACGAATTCTATGCGTCGGGAGATACTGACTTTACCGTTCAACTGACGGCAATTGCCGCGTTTGCACCGGACATGATTTTCATGCCCGGCTTCGTTCCCGATGTTCCGCTGGCAATTAAGCAGGCGCGAACAATCCCGCAGCCTAACGCCACCGGCATCACGGCAACCTTCCTCGGAGCTGATAGTTGGGATGACCCAGAGTTAGTCGCCATGGGCGGGACAGCCGTCAGGGGGAGTTTCTTTAGCAGTGCCTTCGCTGCCACGACAGCCCCCGGTGATTTAACCGACAACGCACGTCAGTTTATCTTGGCGTATACTTCGATGTTTGGCATCGCTCCAGATGGCCCCGCGGCGTTGGGATATGGTGCGGTCAAGCTGGTGGTTCAGGCAATGCGTCGCTCGGACAACTTAACCCCAAACGCTGTCCGGGACCAGATTGCGGCAACCAACGGCTACAGTGGGGCAACGCTTATTGACCGTTATGATGAAAACCGACACGCTGCCAAGAGTGCTGTCATCAACCACATTCATACCAATGGTGATACGCGTTTCTATCAGGTCATTGCGCCGTAATCGGCTCGGTTCTTCTCTGCTTTGGAGTACGTTAAAACCAACTCAAGCATCAACAACTCCGAGTGCCGTGAGTTGTTCGATACCGATTTGAATCACGCTTCTTATTGCTACAGGGATTTCCCCCTGTAGCAGAGGGAATTTGGCAAAAATTATTCGAGCCGATTTCGGCGTTCAGTCGCATTAATGTTCAACATTTTTGCCTGCCGATTTTGCAAATGGAAATTCCTGTGATATACTTTTTGTATCAGGGTTTCACATTTGTGTTCTTATGTGAAACCCTTTTCTTTTCCTTCTTTGCATGTTAGAATTCCCACCACGATTGTGGTATTTATTCTGTAAATGGGTGGAGGTTTCTTTTTTTAGGTATTTTAATTTGGCACAGTCTCCTAGTCTTGCTTGCATTTTCTCCAAAAAGTGTAGGCTTTGCCTTCACTTTTTTCCTCCTCGGCTTGGTTTATCTTATCAACAAAGCTCGCAAGATATTTCCTACGTCTCCATCCTTGGGCAATCTGAGTCGAAACTGCTCGAGAAGACTTACGGATTTGATAAGTCAAGCGATATCTCTCTTCTTTGGGAAACGATTTGGAAAGTTCATAGATTTCCAGATGAACCCGCTAGCGGGTTCATCGGCCGCCTCGACAGATAATTTGTAGGCATTAATCTCCCAATGGTACTGAATCTTAGGCATCAGTTCCCTCTCTTAGGCTGCCTTTGGTTGCTGGATTTTCGGCTACATTTCGCCGAAAATCCCCGCCTTGAAGCGTGAAATTCGGGTTTTCGACAGAGGAACTCCTTCTAGCCAAAAGATGACGGCTTTGCCGACATCTTATCTACCCTGACAAGATTGATTGCAGCAGCGATGAGAAGATGTTGTAAATGTGTTTTTGCTGAACCAATGTAACGAGCCTTTCGGAGTCCAAAGGAACGAACGCCTTGAGAAATGGTACCTTCGATTCCTGCTCTTCTATTGTAGCGTTTTTTCCATTCTGGGTTGGTAGTAGCAAATGGACAAAAACCAACGATCTTCCTTTTTGATAATTTTTTCCCTTTGAGACATTGAAAACGGGAAAACGAGAGGATTACTTACCGGAATTTAAGCACCACTTTTCGGGATGATTCCCCATATTTATCAGTTTGCCGATAATCTCATCATATGTTCTATGCAAACGGCTCCCATCTTCTCGACTCATATATCCGCATTTGACCGAATATTCCAGCCAAACTTGTGTTTCAGCCGCTTCACCTTTACATTACTTTATGAGTTTTGGCAAAAGTTAAAATTCGCAGCAATTTCTGAACTACCGCTTCGCCTTGGTTTCGATACGGCTTCGCCTACTCAACCCAAGCCGCTTTCGCTACGGGCTGCTGTTCTCAAATTTCTCATTCAATATCTTAGCATTTGTTCTGCTTCAGGTCACAAAAATTTCAACTTTTCTTCGTTTTCTTCTCTTTTCTCCAGCTTCTGGATTTTAATGGTTGAAACCAGTCTTCAACTATATTATAATAAACAAAATGTAATTCTTAAAAATTGAGGTAAGTTATAGATGAAAAGCACAAATCTATTCCGGTTTTGGATATCCCCATCAATAATTTTATCGTTGGTGATAATTTTCAGCTATTCCTTCACTGCCATTCTTGCCGTTGCGGTTTTAGGATAAATCGCCGAGAAACCCCCAGATAAAACCCGACGCCTTCGGCTTACGACGACTTCAGTCATGGGATGAATCGGCACTTTTGCCCACAAGGGCAAAAAAAGGTTGACAACTCCCTTCAAACATGATATTTTAAGGTTAAATGAAAGCCTTCAAATTCAAACTCTACAGCCATAAAAGTGAATTTTTTGTGCCAACTTTTTCTACAAAAATCAGACTAACATACTACAACTCAAGCCTTTTTTAACAGCGTATTAGATTATCCTATGAAGGGGAATATTTACCATGGAACTACAACTGATGAAAGGTTTTACCGAAGAACATATCCAACAGTTTGGGCCCGTGAAGGAATATGAGGTACTATCAACTGAACGCCACGTATACGATACTCCTTTCATGTACTCAAATGTTGAGGTAGGCAACTTCTACGAAATTGACCCAACTAAGGGAATTGAGTTCAAAGCCGATGATGGGTTCATTACCATCAAGGAGGAGAAACCAATCGTAGCGGTTACGGTGGTTGGTAGCGGGTGTGCTCCGCGAGGTTACAATATTTGCGAATGGTGGGATGAGGGCGAGAACATCGACAATATGACAAATCAACTGGTCAAGAGACAGCGCATTGATAACCTGAACGGAACACATCCAAGCATTTGGTCGCAACTGCTGATGAAAGTATTTCCAGGCTTAACATTTGATGACATTGCACCGGAGGAAATGAAAAACGCCGTGGACTGCCTTAAAAAACTAAGCATGGGTTATTACGAGGGGTTATATATGGGATTCTACGAGAATACGGCTTACTTCAGAGTGGGCCCTCCTTATCCTCACAAGGTAACTATTCGGTGTGGATGCAAAGTTCCGGAAGACCCGGGCACGAGCATAGAGCGGTATCCGGGAGACTATGCCATTAGAGTGATTGAAACGACAGTGGTGAAATAGACTGAGGTTGGGTTGAAGGCTATTGTTGGGTTTCGTGCCTCAACCCAACCCTCTAAGAAACGGGAGAGCAATACATGAAAAATCCATCAGAAATTGTCAATTACAATCCCCAAAAGAACGGCGGCTGTGCCGTTGCCTTCGGATACGATGTGGACATGCCCGGGAACCTGGACTACCTCTACGATAGGAATCTCGGTTGGCTTGCAAAACCAAACCCAAAGAGTGTTACCGATTACTGCCACGGGCATTTAAACGAGGATGTGATAAGCTATATCCAGTTGTTGACAAAAACGGCAGAAGATTTCGATGCCAAACTACAGTTTTTTCTTCAGGGGAATACCTTAGAAGACCCGGTGGATGTCTGGGTTGATATCGTCAAGAGAGGACACGCAGTCGACAGCCACATGTATTACCACAACAGCCTGCTAAGTGAGCCCTTAAATTCGATAGAGGAACAGCTCAAAAAGACCAAAAAACTGTTGTCAGAAAGACTTGGTACGGTGAATTTAGGACTCAGAGGGCCTGGCGGTTATACGGAGGGCTTGCGAGGCAGAGAAGACGTCCAGCGAGTAATCCTTGCTACCGGTATAAAATGGGTCAGTTCAGAATTCACCTGTAGCCCATTCTGCGGTCAAATCCCAGTCCTAAACCGGGAATGGGTGGACATAATCGCCAGCCATCAACCATTCTATTATGAAACGGGACTCTTGGAGATGCCGTTCAGCGGACATCAAGACCGGTCATTTTTTGATGTTGACATGGGCGGAAGTCCCGGGCCGGTTGAGGATTGGATTGCCTACTTAAAACAGTGCATTGACTTAGCCTACAGCCGTAACCTGTTCCTCTGCCTGACGGTACATCCAAGTACCAGTTTCAAACACGACAAGGAAGCAAGGTACGTTAAGGAAATATTGGCCTACTGCCGTCAGAAGACTGACATAGTAGTATGTACCTACCGCGACATATACCGTTGGTTGACCAATGCAGAAGGCGAATCGGAATAGAGTGGAGATGATTGCGGAATACGAAGTCAAATGACGGACTTATTTAACAGCCATTCCCTATCTTTGTCGAAAGGAAAACAGAACGATGGAAATGTACCCTGGAAAACAGATGTTTATTGACGATTTTTTCATTGAATCAATGGTAGGTGCACACCGCGTACTCAACTCCCCGGAAAAGCTCACCGTTGACCAACCCCTCCACACCGTTTCTCCGGACAAGCCGTGGGAGAAGGGAGAAGCTACGAACACGGTTATTTATGATGAGAAAAACAGTACCTTTCGGATATACTATCAAGGCGTTGAGAATCGAATATGCGTACTGGAATCCACTGACGGCATCCACTGGGAACGCCCCAACCTTGAACTCGTTGCGTTTGATGGCTCCAAAGAGAACAACATTGTCAATTGGCCCAGCGATTGCCCGTCCATCGGAACCGTCCTGTTTGACCCGCGTGAAACCGACGATGTCTATCGTTGGAAGAGGATACACCACTTTCCCCATCAGGGCGCGTGGCAAGCCCTCCACTCTGAGGACGGATATAACTGGCAACACTACCCGCCCGGAAAGCACAATCACCAGAAGCAGTTCTTCGGCTTTGGTTCTCCGAGAGAAACCTTCGGCGGGCTAATTAACCCTGACGCACCCTATGTGCTTTATTGTCAACGTGGCTCAAGTCGGCGAACGCGCGTGTTGGGACGGCGCGACAGCGAAGACTTTCTCAATTGGTCAGGCATGCGAACAGTCATTGACCAGAACCTCGTTGACCCGCCGGGCACTGAGTTTTACTCTGCCGGTTTTGACCTTGCCAACCGCACCGATGGTGGACTGCATATCATCATGCTAAATACCTTCCTGACCGATCTGACTGAACCTTACGCCATCGAAAACCCAGAACACTACTGGGGTTCATCAAAGGGGCCGGAAGCAATACCAGCACGGATTGATGGACTTGTTGAGCCGCAGTTGGCTGTCAGTCGTGATACCGTCTCGTGGAAACGCTACCACGAGACGTTTATCCCTCGTGGGAATCCGGGTGCATGGGATTGGGGCGCAATTTACGCGCAAGGGCCCATATTATGCGACGGAAAACTCCTGTTTTTCTACAGTGGACACAACCTGACTCACAACGGGCGTTCTCCACGGATGTATGAAAAACCGTATTCTGAAGAACACCGGAATGGAGTCGGGCTTGTTGTGCTTCGCCCTGATGGGTATGTCAGCGTCGAAGCGGATTCGTATGCCCCCGGCGTATTGACCACACATCGCTTTCGTCAGGAATCGGGTGGGACGGTAAAGGTCAACGTAAACGCTTCAGCGGGTGAGTTGCGGTACGAAGTTTGTGAGGACACCGGCTCGCCTATCCCCGGTTTTACAGTTTCCGATTGTAACCCGATTCGCTGTGATACGCTTGACGGAACGCTCTCGTGGAATGGTGTTTCTGGCTGGCCTGGGGTTAGTGAGGAGAGACAGGCAAGGTATCCAAACCTACAGAAAGAAGAGTTTTATGTAAAATTGCGGTTCTACATCTCGCCGGGGACGAAACTCTACTCTGTGACGCTTGAGCCACCTGAAGTTGCCATGTGGAAGGTCAAAGTGCGAGGACGAGTTGACTGATTCCTTGAAAACAAAAGCGATGGAAACAAAATCAGATTTCTGAAAGTAAGTCTCAGAAATCTGATACTTCCACAGACAATTCATCTATATTATTACTACTTTGTCAATTAGCAATAATGCCCTGTAGTGGCTGCTCTCTGTCCCAGCCTCCTGACGGAAATGGAGGGACGTAGCGGACTTTCTCTGTCCGTCCACCTGCCGTCAAACCCTATACGGAATTAAGAAATGTGAAGTGAACGGCTTTCTCCCCCTTGGCATGAACCTTGCTTAATAATGCCCACATAATTTGTGTTCTGAAGAATTTTACTACAAAGAGCAAAATAACACTATCAAAAGGAGAATTACCAAATGAGAGCAACAAAGTTTGCACTGACTTTCACCTTAGTGGTTTGCATTTGCTTTATATTTGTACAATGCAGCACAACCAATCCCACTTCGCCTGATGATGGAAAATCCATACAATTAACCATGTCTGAGAAAGCTTTAGTCAAATCCGACAACAAGTTCGGGTTCAAAGTTTTCAAAGAGATTGTTAAAGGGGAAAGAGATAAAAATGTTTTTATTTCTCCGCTGAGTATTTCAATGGCGTTGGGAATGACTTACAACGGCGCTAATGGAAGCACACAGGAAGCGATGCAAAAAACCCTTGAATTGTCTGGCTTGACGCTTCAAGAGATAAACGAGTCCTATGAGAGCTTAATAGAATCATTAACCAATCTTGACCCAAAAGTAAAATTTCAGATTGCAAATTCAATCTGGTATCGTGAAGCATTCCCGGTTGAAGATGAATTCATTGATATAAACAAAACCTATTTTGATGCTCAAGTGAGCGGGTTAGATTTCAGCGCTCCGAGTGCGCCAAATATAATCAATGGATGGGTTAATGACAAAACCAATGGTAAAATCTCAGAAATCGTGGACGATGTTATTAATCCGTTGACCGTAATGTTTCTGATTAATGCCATCTATTTTAAGGGGACATGGGGTTTTGAGTTTGATGAAAGCCAAACTCAGGATGACATATTCACATTGTCCGATGGTTCTAAAAAGCCTTGCAAAATGATGAGGCAAGAACGTGAATTTCAATATTTTGAAACCGACGATTTTCAAGCCATTGATTTACCCTATGGCAATGGCAATTTCAGAATGACTATCCTTCTCCCAAGCAAGGAAAAGGACGTTGATTCTCTGGTTACCCTCCTTAATCAGGAGAATTGGAATCAATGGGTAAATAGTTTCTCCAAACAGAAACTTACTTTACAACTTCCCAAATTCACCCTCAAATACGAAATAAAATTGAACGACGTTTTAAAAGCGTTGGGAATGGAAATCGCTTTTAGTTCCTCTCAGGCTGATTTTACAAAAATGTATAAAGAAGAGGAAGTTGGACTAAATTTGTATATCAGCAACGTAAAACATAAAACTTATGTAAAAGTAAATGAAGAGGGGACTGAAGCAGCAGCAGTTACTTCTGTGGAGATGACGCTTGAGGCAGCTCCGCTCAACCCCTCAATGCGAGTTGACAGGCCGTTTATATTTGCAATTCGAGAAAATCATTCTGGCACGATACTTTTTGTCGGAAGAATCGCAGAACCCACTTTGGAATAGAAAAACAAGTTAGAAACCGAGTTTTTGCGACAAACTCGGTTTCTAAAGTTTACGTTTACGGAGGATGAAAATGATTAGAAAGTTTTTTCTTACGGCGATGCTCACCATCGTTGCGCTCGCCTGGTTCAATTCATATAGTTTAGCCTGTTTCAATCCAACAGATTCTTTTGCGGCGGAAGTTGTGTTGAACAAAACAGGTATCACGGATGATATAGAAAAACTCCAAAAGGCAGAGAATGTGAGAATTGATGACGGAACCGTCGTTTACCTTTCACACTACAACGCTAACGTTGCGGTTGTGGTAAGTAAGATTAAAGAAGAACACCTGATTGGACTTAGCGTGCGTCTCCAGATTCCAACGGAAACTGTAAAAGAGCAAATTGACTTGATTCCCGCTGTGAACATTGACAAGGACGAATTTGATTTTCAGACTGCAATGAGGGTTGAGTTTGAATGGCTGCAGAAAAATATGATAATTGCTGGGATAACTGATGCTGATATTAAAATGATAACCGAAAAGGTGAAGGCAGGCACATCAGGTTGGAATTCCAGAATTATCTACGAGGATGGCAACTGGTTGATTTACTCCGACTCGAACAACCCACTTTTACTCAAAGTTCGTGGTTGCAGCGGGTTTAATCTTGATAACGTACCAAAAGGGCAGATAGTTCTTCCAGGCAGCACCGCTGTGAATAAAAACAGAAAACTTCCGGTAACATGGGGAATGTTAAAAACGTTAGCCTGACATTTCATCTCAAAAAGCCATAGTTAATTTAATTTTGACTAACTTGACTTTGGTAAATAGGATGTAGCAGTAGCGACAACCCGATGTGGTTGTCAAGCGGCTACCACACGGGGTAGCCCCTACAGTTGAATTTGTTTTTAATCTACCAAAGTCAAAATAGTTTCGATGAATATTACCGCAAAGAAGGAGGAAATTACAATGGTGCGCAAACACTTTTCCATAATCGCACAATCATTGGTTTTAATAACAGTCGTTTCGTTGATTGGTTGTATTGACAATCCCCTTGTCGTTTATGATGCAAACAAACCGAAGCCCGGAGATGCCACCGAAAAAATCGTCATGCACAAAACCGGCGGCTTTGCCGGCGTTTCGCAGATTATTACCATTGAAGAAAAAGACGGTTCGATTCTCCTGGTTTCCGTGGACGAACGAGCCAATAAGCGCGTAGAAAGCCCTGTTTCGCCAGAAGATTTGGATTCGCTCTGGCAAACGCTCGAACATAATGACGTGTTCACACTTCCTACAAATCAGAAGATGTTAGAAACGGTAATGGATGGTTTTTTCTTTGAGATAACTGTCCAGCGCAATGAGAAGCAAAATCAATTTTCCGTCTATGCGCCGGAGCTACTCATTGAGAGCGGAGAAACACGATATAGCGCCATCACCCAAGCGATTGAGCAGCTCGCCGATTCACGACAAGATACCGAAAAATTCATCATCGCTGATATGCCAATCAAGGACATTTCAGTGAATATTCTCGAAAGCTTTCCTTACCAAATCAACGTAGTGGTCAATGGGTTTCTGCGTGATGGCTGCACAACACTCAACGAGATTACGCAGCAACGTAATGAGAACACAATCCACATTCATATTACTACTAAACGCCCCAAAGACAAAAGCTGCATTCAAGTGATTGAGGAAGTTACCGAACGTATCCCTGTCGAAGGTGGGTTTCTGCCGGGCCACTATCGAGTCATTGTCAATGAAGTCGGAGAAGAATTTGATATTGATTGAATATTGAAGAAACGAACAATCTTCATTATTCAATAGACAATATTCACAGGGAGGTAATCTTATGGAGCATCAGAGCATTTTTTCATTCCGTACCCACGGAGGTATATGTGCCGGAGAACAGTGGATTTATGATAACGATGAACCCATCGCCCGGCTGGAACACAAAATTATTGAACAACCTGAACAGAACCTACGCTATTTTGACGGTAATCCCAAACCCGTCAATCTGCGCGACTTGAAGTTAGCACCAAAGGGACGCCCCTTAGTTTCTGGGGTACAGCTTTATTGGGTTTTCCAACACCGAGTCCTTGCCACCACTGAACTGGTTGACGTACAAGTTGTTGGTCAAGAAACCGATTGTCTGATACTGACGGTTATCACTCAAACACCGGGCGGCGTAGCGACTTCACGCCGGGTTCTGACTCTAACCTATGATGCTTCCCTCGCATCTTATATCTACGACTTCGAAGCACATCTGGACATCCACAGCCCGGAGATTTTCGACCGGGCTGAAACTGTCGGCTTTGAATATTCTGACCCGTGGTATTGCGACATTCCCGGGCCCACCGTTGAGTTTCCCGGCATGTGGCAGAAGAGATATTCCCATCTGCTCGCCGAAAAGCCAGACGGTCAAATTTGGCAGATGCCAATCAATCACATGGCAACGGGCATCCCCAGCCCTGAAGCTCTCAAAAGGGACGGGCTATTGGTGTTGGGATATGACGCGCACAACAACCCGGCATTTGAATTCGTCGGAGAAACAGCAGCCCGCACCTCAATTTCCGTGTGCAACTGGGGCTACGATGTCCACTTTATCGGGCATTATACGCGCGATGAACTCTATGCGCCCCTCTGCCCCCATTTTCGCATCCGCCTCTGTCCCGACGAACAAGTGTTGCAGATGCAAGCAGCCGCCGAGCCTGTGCCGCCGGTTACTTATAACGGCTTTGAGGAACTGCCTCTCTATGAACGTCGCACCAGCTTTGCCAAAGGTTTGCGTCTCAACGAGCCAACTCCCGGCAATATTGACCCCTGGCCATGGTTGCCTCAGGGCGAGGGGACACAGTGGTGCAAAGACGAGGGCCGCTCAGACAATTTCTCACTCAAAATCTCAAAGGACACACCCGGCCCTTCCGAATGGATTATGGAGCGGGAGGGTGATGGCGCCTGGACTCAGAAATGGACGCCATCCACCAGTTTTCGAGTGAGTGCTTATATAAAAACAGAACAAGTAAAAGGCCGGGGCTCTTTTTTGGCAGTTCGCTGGGGCGTATACAATTATCCGGAGCGTTACCCCTACATCTGCTCACAAAAGCTCGTAGGTACTTGTGACTGGACTTTGGTGAGTGTCGAAATTCACGGCCCGCCGCCACCGGATGTAAGCGCAATCTATATCATCCTACGCCAGGACGGTAGCGGTACTACCTGGTTTGATACCCTTCAAGTTGAGGTATTAGGTAATTTTCAAAAATAAAGTGCATGTTGTAAACAGTGTATTTGCATTGAGACTGTGACTGGTGACCAGTAACGTCATCAAGAAACTCAGACTATATTTCCCGTAGAGCGCGGAGCGTATGTGTCTACACGCTTCACGCTTCTCGCTTTCCGCTCTACGTTTTTATGAAGGCAGTTCAAGCAGTTCGTTAGCTAAAAACAGCGCATAGATATGTACGCATCGCTCAAATGCAGCGGTCATCTCATCGTCCGAAGGCGACTCGTCATCTGCGGTGATAAATTCTTTGACAAACAACGCACGCGGAGCTATCATGGCGGCAATGTCCACTACATCAGCATGTTTGAGGATGCCAGGTATAACCAGATTTCCGTTTTTGCCGAAATCTCTTTGCAGTCGGTACGAAAGGAGTAATTTGTCAATGTGTACCTCTGCTATGCGTCCGTCGGTTGCAGCAGCAATCAAAGCCACTATCCCGGATAGCGGATTTTCGACGGCGCGGAGCGATACAGCCCGAATATCATCACGCGTGTCAAGGTAATCGACAGCTCGCCGAACATCCCACGCCTGCATCCCTTGAATTGGTCGTCCGGCACTCACCGAGGAGAAGTTTAAATCCTTGTTGGATTTGGTTTCACCAACCCCGCGTACATCTATGGCGAGCACTCCTTTACCAGTCTGAAGAGATGACGCTACAACCAGTAGGTCAATTCCTTCCTTGCCATCGTGGCTCAGAATTATCTCAACGTCAAATCCGTCGGATGTTTCGTCGGCAGGATGGAATAACACAGCAGGTATTAAAATATCAACTTCGCTGTGGAAGTAGAGCTTTTCGGCTTTAACCGACAAACCTTCGCCCACTGATATATTCTCAATTTCCAGAACGTGCGTATTAAGCGGTGTCCGGTCAGGCCAGCCTCCCAAACACTCCACAATTTTTGCGTGAAGTTTCTGCTTTTCAACTCTCCACTCATCTTGGGACGAAATTTCCGTTCTCGGTGGGAGTCCTTCAGAGATGCGTTGGTAGATATTAATCATTGAATCGCATTCTGGTGGCAGCCCATTTTTGCATACCTTCAACGTTGTCGCCGGCTCTTCTTCCGGAGATACAGGGGCTTCCAATGGATACGGCGGTTGCTTCTCCATCAGCCACTTATCAAACCATGCGTATACAGCCTCGCGCATCTCTTTATTGTATGCGTGTCCACTATAGGCAGCAAACGATGAGAGTTTTGCCTGGTTATAAAAGCTGTAAATCTTCTGTAGGCGTTGGAATGCTTTGCGTGCTGAATCAATGCGGAATCCGCCATCTAACATCCCGTGAACTAACAACAGAGCACGAGGTGCTATCAAACCGCAGATTTCCACCAAATCAGCGAATCGCACAAGTCCCGGTACAGTCTCGCATACGCAGGCAGCCTTGTGCATGTAACATTCGACCATTTCCACCGAACACACCGGGCAAGAGGCTTTTATTCTCTCGTCCAGAGCGCTAACGTACATAGTCTGATTACCTCCGCCAGAAGCACCGGTACACCCGATTCGCTCCGGGTCAACATCGTCTCTGGTACAAAGATAATCAATGGCGCGCATATTATCCCACACCTGTATCCCCTGCACAGTCATCCCCACGAGGAAAAGGTTACGGGTTCGATGTGGGCCTTCTGGTTCGCGCTCGTTGTAGCCAACCTTGTCAAGGGAAAGAACGACATAACCCCTTCGCGCAAGCCCTATCATGCGCG
Organism: uncultured bacterium; assembly: GCA_964601015.1. Classification (GTDB taxonomy): domain Bacteria; phylum Poribacteria; class WGA-4E; order DTYX01; family CAZRLY01; genus CAZRLY01. The sequence goes on along the minus strand of CAZRLY010000079.1, from coordinate 4,651 downwards.
ATTGAACATCAGGATGATATCGCCCGTCCTGCCAGTGTCCGTGAGGACACAGAATGGCAGGAGCAGGAGATCTGGCGTTGCTGGGAACGTAAACAGCAGCCGTTACATAGAATCCCGGTCGACTTTCAAATAACAGATTCTCAATGACGTAGCCATCTCGTTCAAGCCGTCCGGTTATCTTTGCGTTGAGCGGACACCGCTCCTCCGGGAATTCGCCCAGAGCACTTTTTAATTTTGCATGAACATCTTCACGCCGGTGAAGCCAGTCCGATTTTGTATTGTAGATACCTTGTTCATATAATAGTTCATCACAAAGACGAGTAAAATAGTCTTCCATCATCCGCTGGTGCGGTTGTGGTAATACGTTAAGATTTTGCATATTCTACCTCCATCAATTGTTTTTATTCTATTACGTTTATTCCCTCTTCTTTTGCCTTCTGTTTCAAAAGAACAAGAGCAGATTCAGTCTCCCTTAGCGGTAGGTCAACTGGCTCGTTGCGCAAGCTGGAATGACAGATACCCTCGATAATTTCAAAAGAAATCCTCCCTGTTCTTGCATCACATGGGCATACGAAATCCTTATCCTCTACGCACCGAAGCAAATCTTTGGTTATTTCGGCTTGTGAGATAGTGTCTTGTGTGGCATAGGGAATAACTTCACCAACCCACTCCTTCTCACCTTTTCCCCAGATACGATAACCTTGAGAAAGCGAAGTTTCCGCTCTACCCTCGTCGCCCCATATCTGCATCTGGAAAGCCATTGGGGAAAGCGGGACGTTGGGAACAGAAGGGGCATTCCCACCTATTTCAAAATAACAACGGCATTCCTCCCCAAAATCTACCACACCTATGGACTTGTTTGGACCGGCATGAGTTTCTGCATAACCGCTCAAATCCCAAACAAGCCCAGTTACTCTTGTCGGTGGATTGTTTGGGAGCATGAAAATTACCAAGTCAAGGATGTGAGTACCATCGCTAATCAAGCTGAGAAAATCGCTTATGCGTATAATCCGAATCGCCCCCAATTTGCCTGATTCTACGGCTTCTCGAAGTTTTATCCAATTGGTTTGGTAGCGAAGCTGGTGATTTATAACAAGCGTAGTACCTGATTTTTCGCAGGCTGCAAGCACCATATCATAGTCAGGCAAGTTAAGTGCTAAGGGCTTTTCGGAAAGAATTACTTTAACCCCATGCTCAACCGCCATAACTATTGGTTCTACTCGTAGCGTTGGTTGCGTAGCTAAATGCACAATATCTAATTCTTCATTTTCAAGCATCTCTTTGAAGGTACTGTAACCGTTCTGAATTTTAAACTCTTCCTGAAATCCTTGCAAACGGACTGCATCTATATCAACCGCTGCCGTAAGTGACACATTTTCAATTTCGTTATAGGCGCGGGCATGGACACGCCCTCGCCCACCACATCCAATAAATCCAATTTTGTAACTCATTGTAAAACTACCTCTTTTAGGTTAAACGATAGTGGGACTATTTTGAAGTTTTTATTTCTCCCCAGGTTTTAGCTATTTTCTTAAACTTTTCTACAGCGAACCCCTTTGCGGTAAAATTCTGTTGGACTTCGGCTTCACTTAGAGCTCGATTATAAATGCGGATTTCGTCGATGATGCCGTTGAAAAAATTATTCCCATCGTGATAGCTGCCTACAACCATATCTCTTTCGTTTGATACAGGGCCTATTACATCAGCTATTTGAGGATTACCCTCTAACTTCCCATTAATATAAACTTGTTGACGCCCGCCCATTCTGTCAATAACAGTTAGTAGATGGTGCCAATTGCCGTCGTTTACATCGCTTGTACTTTGACCGGAGTTACCATTATCTGCTTGAAGGCGGTTGTGAACTTTGCCACCCTCTACTCGATTATACCATCCACGTTCGTTAGAGGCTTGCATCTTTGTAACTATGGGGCCATCTTTTTGAGTTTTTATCCATGCTTCAATACTGTAAGAAGCATCTCCAAAATTCAAATCCTCGGGGTTACCCATATTAACATTATCATCACTCCCATCGAACTTCAGAGCTAAACCGCATTTCCCATCAACTTGTGTGGGAGCGCCATTGATGGTTCCATGATTCTTCCCCCAATCATCTTTAACCGTTTTCCCTGATATATTATCAAAACTCCAGTAGCTAACCAGTCCCTTAGTAACAAAGGTTTGAGCTTTCGCCGTATTTGGATATGTAAAAACGGTTGCTATGACTGTCAGAACACAAACTATGGTCAAAATTTTGTTAAACATTTTCAGGCTTTTCACGGGATTCCTCCTGTCATCCTCTTTCAAAACCCCTTATCAAGTCCTGAAGGTATTTTATAGCAGCAGGCAGCAATTCTGCTTCGCTGGGCGGGCCTAAATGTTCTGGTTGCACAACGCCCTGATAGCCAATTTCGTATAGACGCCGCATAACTAATTCAACCTGCGCTACCCCCTTTCCAGGAAATACCTCCAACTGAAACCAGTCGCTCTTGATATTCCCCACGCTTCTCCAATCGCCTTTCACATCCCGGATATGAACCATGTGTATACGTTCCTTGAAGGCTTCCAGCCCTTCCAACGGATTATCACCGCAGATAGCCATAATGCCCGGGTCAAAACAAATGCCGTTATGGACATCCGGGAGTTCAGCGAAAGAACGCGCAAAAAAAGCGTTGCTGTCCACAAGTCCTATTGGCGGAAAATAGCCGTGCATGGCGATGTTTACACCCGCTTGGGCGGCAGTGGAAACAACATAACGGTGGTGATTGACGAAAAACTGCCATAATTCTTCTCTTGAAACACCTTCTTTTATCTCCTCCAGCATAAATAGGAGCAGTGTTGGAACACCTGCTCGTCCCATTGCGCGGATAGTCTTTACGGTATTTTGGAGAATTTCGTTATCCTGCGGGGTTCTACCGATTACTGGTACGGTTTCCGACACAAGCACTGAACACGAAATTCCACCTTTATCAAGGATTTCCAGGCTCTCTAAGATGGAACTTGGTTCCAGGTATCCCTTCTCAGCCCAGCCGGGTATTTGACTACATTCCATAATCGCTGTATCAACACCCAGTCTGCGGCAATATTCAATAGCATCTTGAGCCTTCCGAAATGGTCTAGCGCCTACCTTCATCGTCATACCTCCCAAATATTGATGTGATTTTTTTCACCTTTGAATTTGTTCGTCTATGTGCGCTCACGGTGTCAGTTATCCGCTACGCCCCACATTTCGCGCACCACTATACTACATTTACGGGCTACCTCTTCACGACGGTCCACGGGCCAGCCATTCTCGATGACTGTGATAAGCCCATCATAGTTTTGCCGCTTAAATTCAGCGAACACGCTTTGCCAATCCTGGACTCCGCTTTCACAGGGAAGTGCACGCGTCCAGGATTTGCCGTTTATGGTTGTTTTTGATTCATCCTCTGAGCGAGCCGGGCGACGAGATTGCATCAGTATATTCTTCGTGAATTCCGAAAACTCGCTGATGCAGCCAAGGTAATCTTCTCTGCCTACCATGAGGTGCATGCAGTCATAGAGCAACCCGAAATTGGTATGCCCCACCGCGTTGATGAACGCACGAGTTCCATCAACCGTTTCAAGCTGTCCGCCAACATGGTTATTGCTGGCAAGCGTAACGCCGTATGCCTCTGCCTTAGTTGCTGCTTCATGGCACCACGCCGGGGCACCGCTTATCTTCATCAGCCCGCAGCCCATGTCGCTACAGAGTTCAAGATAGCTTTCAAAAACATCGCCGCGTTCTTTGCCTCTAAGTGGCAGTCCTCGCGCTGTCAAGCAAGTTACCACCAGGCCCATGTCTTTTACGATACTCAGCATCTCCTTCCGCCCTGCCTTTGGCGTTTGCAGGCTCACTTGTGTCTGACGTAGTTCAACGCCCGCATAGCCGTATGACTTCGCAATAGAACAGAACGCAGCGAAGTCCACCGACTGAGATGTATAATTATCCTCGAATAGAAAACCACTTAGCGAAAGCTTCATCGGCAATCAAACTCCTTACCAGTTGTCGAGACCAATCGCCACCCTATCATCTCCCACAAGGATGGCTTGTTCCGACAATATTTCCTTATTGTTCTTCACCACTTGAGACAGTTCCAGCAGCGCATACAGCAAAAATCCCACGCCGTCCGTTGCCTCATAATAGGGTTTAGCAGGATGACCGCGAAAAAGTCCTTTGAAATAAAGTTTGTCAATAGCTTCGTTAGCCATATCTTTAGCAAACTCCAAGTATTTGCCCTCTTTCGTCACAACGTACAGGTGGATAAAGAACGAAATAGTCCGCCCGTACTTGCCCGCATAGGTGCCGTGTGGAGCGTAATGTTCTGCATACCCCTCGTACCATGATTCTTTCAGGCATCCTTGTGTGGGAGGCCCTTTTTCAATCCAGTCGGCGAAGCGTTTTGCCGTAGTTAGAAAACACTCGTCAAATGTCAAGTGGTAAGCATAAACATAGGCTTGAGCGGTGTAGATAGGGTATTGATAGCCTGCCACGTATGGACTCCAAAGGTCAAGATGCCCACGAGGTTCGTTAGCAGCATATCCTTCCTTTATCCGCGCTCCTAAAACCGGAGTGCCATCCAGATTCAGCGAACCCCAGAACTTGCCGGTGTTTTCGTCAAATCCATACTTAGCG
>CAZRLY010000078.1:17275-20461 GCA_964601015.1 uncultured bacterium | reverse complement strand
CTTTCTTCAAGTAATCAACGCCGTATTCAGTATTCAAGAGATTAGAATGTGCGCTCAAGCATGCAACCTTTAATCCAGCCTCCTCAATGAGTTTGCGCATTTCCATTGGGTCATTTTCTAAGCTGGTGATGTTGCAATATCCGTATACATTGAGCAAACATCTACCAGTCATTACTTCCGGTTCAATATATTTGAAACCAAGTTCTTTGCTCATTTCAACAGCGTAGGCAAAATCTTTTTCTTCGTGACGAAAAGCATCTGCCTCCGCACACAATTTGATAGCCATTTTCTACCTCCTGAGTGGTTTCTAAAAATCCGTGCCTTTCTGCGCTCTAAGCATACCCGTCTGTGGTTCTTCTTAGGATACCTTATTCTCGCGTCAAATACAAGTAAAAAATCTGTGTAGGTTGGGTTGAACGAAGTGAAACCCAACTTTTCCCCCGGCTGTTGGGTTTCGTGTCTCAACCCAACCTACGCCGATTTATGCCCATGCCTCACTTAATTAATTGCCATTCCTAAGTGGTTCATTTCATAAGTCTGTGCAGGGTTCCACAGACGGACGGAGAAAGTCCGCTACGTCAGTGGGTAATGAATGCGTAGGGGTGTCTCTCTGTCCCACCATTGCTTGCGACCAACAGGACGGACGGAGAAGGTACACTACTTACCCTATATGAATTTAACTAAGATAGGAGCAGGAGATTGATTTGTGGATTCGCGTTACTGTTTGTTATCATGTTTAAATTCCACAACATAATCATCTCATAAGGTTTAAAATGATAAACATTTTTCACGTCTTTAGGATATAGCAATTTTTGTCCATTTGCTTAGTTAGTACATCGCAACCGTAGTCAACCAGAGAAGACAAGGCTCAACTCGTTGTTTTCGATTGGTTGGGTAAAGGAAGTTGGCATGTCCCTTGCTATTCAAACCTGTGGCTCTTAATATCAAAAGAAGCTGTGAGGGATAAAAATGGATAAAATAGTTAAGCGTTCCAACAACAGCGGTGGCAAGGGGCAGACGCTCATAGGAAAGAGTAAAAAAATTATTCATCTGCTTGAGGTAGCTAAGAAGATAGCTGATAGTAATGTTCCGGTGTTGATTCAAGGTGAGAGCGGCACAGGCAAGGAACTCGTTGCAAGATTTATTCATAAAAACAGTAGCAGGTACGATAAACCCTTTGTTGTCGTGGATTGTGCTTCTATCCCTGAAACTTTAGCGGAGGATGAATTATTTGGACACGAACGTGGCGCTTTCACAGGTGCCTTCAAAAAACATCCTGGCAAATTTGAGCAGGCTAATGGCGGTACACTGCTCTTAGATGAGGTGGATTTGATAAGTCCGCTTATCCAAACTAAGTTATTGAGAGTTGTGCAGGAAAGGGAATTCGATAGAATAGGTGGATTAGCTCCGATTCAATGTGATATCCGATTGATTTCGACGACAAGTAAAAATTTATACGCTGAGGTGCAAAAAGGCAATTTCCGGCAAGATTTATACTACCGTCTCTACACGATACCCATAGACATTCCGCCATTGAGGGAACGAGCAGAGGATGTCATCTTACTGGCGCAATATTTTATCGAAAAGATGTGCGGGGAAAATGAGAACATTGCTATATCCGATGAAACTACAGAGGCACTTATGAATTATTCCTGGCCCGGGAATGTAAGAGAACTTGAGAACGTTATCAATCGGGCAGCAGTGCTCCAGGAAGATGGAGTTATCGAACCGGAGCATCTATGGTTATCTGAAACTAAACCAGAATTTTCCAGCATACCAGGGAATGGCAATGCTGTCGTGAATGTGAATCTGAAAGATATGATGAAGGCAATGGAACGACATTTCTTGATACGGGCATTGAAAGAGAATGAATGGAATAGGACGGCGACAGCAAAAGTTCTGGGTATAAGTTATAGTTCGTTGATGAGTAAGCTCAAGGAACATAGCATCAGAGGGAAAATACCCGATATGGATATACCCGTGATGCCATATCCTCAACCAGATGTTATGACACTTGCTTCTAACCTGTGAAATACACCAGCGGACGACGGGAAAGCGAAAATGATAGCAGTTGGTTCATTAACTGGAAAGCCCGTCTCCAAGCCCTTCAATAAAGCGTTTCTCTAACACTAAGCCAGTGGCTTTGCCACTGGCTATTTTTTATTACTATAAAGTGGGTTGACAAAGGGTTAATTATTTATTCTGAAATGGCGTTCAAATCTTGGCAAGACTTTGTTCTACAATCCCCTGCAAAATCAGGTCATTTTTCGCATGATTTTCCAGCAGCAATGGCAAAACATCTTCTGTAAGCGGGGCGTTAAGGTCAATTTCGGCAAACAACCTTCTCTCCACACTGGCTCGCACCCACTTTTCATTTTCACGCAAACTGCTGGGTAGTGTTTCCATGTCCGCTTGTATTATCTGTCTTCTCAGGGTTTCCAGAGCAGAGAGAGTGGTACCATTGGTGTGGCGGAGTTCTTGTCGGGCATTCTCCAGGTTGATGAGAGTTTTTCTGCCTGGGAACTCGTCTATCAATTCGTCCCATTGCTCGTCGGACACAGTGTCGCCCTGCCAGATTTTAGCTTGCATACACCCAATGCGAAATCCTAAAAAATGAGACTGCTTGCTGGTTTGTTCGGCGAAGAAGGCTTCTGCGTTTGCTGGTTCTTGGTCAAGCATCCCGAATCCCTGTTCAAGCAGCGCGAAGGTATTGTTGGGGCTGTCCGCCAGCGCACTCTCACAAGCAGTGACAAACTCCTGCTGATAGCGTTCCTTCTCCTCTCCTTCCGCCCGACGAGCAGCTAAACGATAGAGGTTCGCTAATCCAATCTGGACTTCGCTTTTGTATTCTTCGCTGACTAACAAGATAGGCGTTGCGATTTCATCCTCTGCTTCAATGAAAGTTTCATCCGATAAGTCGGGCTTCTCCGCCTCTGCCACTACTGCGCTGAGTTCTTCGTCGTGCGCTGCAACGGCGTCAGGGGAGGGTTGGCTTTCTTGGCTTGTGTCTTCTTTGCTGACTGGTAAGGTGGGCGTTGCGGGCTCATCCTCTGCTTCAATGAACGGCTCATCTGCTGAGTCAGGCTTCTCCTCGTCAGCAAGTTTCTCTCGCTCTTTTAATACTCGCATAAGCCCCCTGCGGCAGACTTCATCCCCTGGAAAATCCTCCATCGTCTGGCGGTACAC
>CAZRLY010000078.1:0-17175 GCA_964601015.1 uncultured bacterium | reverse complement strand
GCCCCCTGCGGCAGACTTCATCCCCTGGAAAATCCTCCATCGTCTGGCGGTACACGGCTTCAGCTTCATCAAGTTTCCCCTGCGCTTTTAATACTTCCGCAAGCCCGTTACGGCAGATCTCATCCTCTGGAAAATCCTCCATCGTCTGGCGGTACACGGCTTCAGCTTCATCAAGTTTCCCCTGCGCTTTTAATACTTCCGCAAGCCCGTTACGGCAGATCTCATCCTCTGGAAAATCCTCCATCGTCTGACGGTACACGGCTTCGGCTTCGGCAAGCTTCCCTAGCGCTTTTAATACTTCTGCAAGCCCACCGCGGCATACTTCATCCTCTGGAAAATCCTCCATCGTCTGGCGGTACACAATCTCAGCGAGTTCATTTCTGCCTTGTTTTCTTAATATTTCTGCTAAATCATTTCTGATTCGATCGTCTTCAGGAAATCTATGCTTGGCTTCCCACAACAATCCGACTGCTTGTGCGCCCCTGCCAAGATGCGACTCAATTTTAGCCCGCGTGTTCCACAAATAAGGATTGTATGGCTCCCAGTTGAAAGCCTCTTTTACCAGATTCAATGCCCAGTTAGGCTCCTGCCTGAAAACCCTGTAACCGATATTACTTAGCGATTTGACCAACAACTCCGCATCCCCTGTCTGTAGAGCGTAATTGCGATATTTTTCCAACAGTGCTACTATGTCAGGTTTAAGTTCATGCAGGGGGCGTTTTTTTAGCAATTCTAGGATGGCTTCACGCTCGCTCCTGGGGGGCGGGTACAATATTCGTTTGGTTCTTGTTCTGGTTGCGGTGCCGTCCAGCGTTTTTCTGAGTCTGGGAATCAGCTTGCCCAACCATTTTGCCGCCGCGCTGTCTGGTTCAGAGGACACAGGCGTCAGGAAGTTATCTACCCAGTATTGCGGGGAGCGGGGATAGTGTGCCATCAGCGCACGAACCTTGAGAGACCAAAATGCTTCCCCCTCTTTTTTTGGTCTCACTCGTTCGTCGATAGCATTTGCCAAATCTACGATGCCGCTAAATACAGCCGGATGTAGACCAACAGATTGCTCGCCTTTTTCGTTGGGCAACTTGCGCAACCCCAACAGTCCGAGAGAGGCAAAATGCAGAGGTATGTCCTCCTCCAAGCGACAGACTCTCATCCAGAGCGACAACAGGGCTTGGTCGCGTTGGCAAAGCGCCAGAGTCCGTAGCAAATAGGCTTCGGGGGCCCTGGAGGGAGCAAGATACAAACTCCGCAACCGCTCTTGTGCGCGCACACGGTTTTCCAACAGCCATGCCTGCGTTTCGCGCAAGTTCAGCCGGACAACGGTTGAGAAAGCGTCTCGTAAAATCACAGCCCATCGTGCAGCCGAGATGGAAGGAGGCGCAACGCCCAAATGCGCTTCAAACCATTTCCGCATTGCCTTGTCCAGCGAGGTCTGGCAATCTCTCGTTGCGGTGTGGAACAATCGGAAGAGAATTTCATCCGTGTCATTTCTCTCAAGTTGCCCCATGTAGACACGCCCTATCAGCAGGCGATGCAATGCGTCAAAGGGTTGTTGCTCGAAGTCCGCCTGCCATCGTTCAATTGGTGAAAGTTTTTTTTCAATCATGGTTCAACAACTCAAAATGTTTGAAGTCATTACTCAAAACGTCAATGTGTATCCGGCGAGCGTCCTCGCATGTTTTACCCAGAGGTTCCGTAATCCAACCAAGTCGGTGAATATAAGATGGCATGTAATCAATATATCGGTGAAGTATTTCAGATGTAAGTTTATCATCGGCTCCGGGTGCTAAATCTAAAGTTAGCCCTTCGCTCAAGTATCCCGGCGTGGGGCAGAAAAAGTGACTCATATCGCTGTCAAGAACGGTTGGAGCGGCAGCAAAGTTTCGGTATTCAGGCTGTGCAGCAACGACATCAGCAACCTTGTATTGCAAGAGCAACACCGGAATTGACTTTCCCTTGAGATCAAGATTTCCAAGCCCAAACCGGTCTCGCAGTTCATTTGCCCAGTTTTCATCGTTCCCATCAAAGATGTCTTCCACTTCATTCCAAAATCCTGCGAATATCGGACGCAAATCTCGGTTTTTATTCCACTCCGATAGAAAGTTTCCGACAAAAGTAGCAGCCTGTTGGTCTTTTGGGTTCTCAAGAAATCTTGAAATTTGGTCAGTTAGCAAAGTCACATCATCAATGGACTCCGTTAGTTTTAGAACTGAATCAAGGTTTTCCACTCTGACAAGAGAGTGTTCTTGCTCTATTTTCGTCAGCAAGTTTGGAACATTCAAATTAGTAAATGTTTCGGGAGTTCCTTTATATAGCGTTATTTTGTTGTCAAGGTACTCTTTATGCCCAAATTTCCAGTCACCCAGATTCTGGGATGACATGACGTAGTGCGCATAACCGTCCTCTCGCTCTGCTGTTAAGCGTTCTTCAAGGATAAAGTTTTGAGCTACCGCTTGGTCTTCGGCAGGGTAGGAATTCTGAACCGTTCTAATCAGGTTGAAGAAACCGCTGAATTTTTGAAATGCCATTTCTCGGATTTCCTCGCTTTTTTGTTTATGCCAATGACTCGTTTCATAAATTCTATCATATTGCAGGGCAAATGTCAAAAATAAATTATCATTAGAAGTTGGGTAGGCTACGCCATACCCAACCTCGATTTCTATTTGTAGGGCGGGTATGGTGAAACCTACCCGCCATTCGTTCTACAATTCCATCAATCGACCGATGGTTTGTCCCATGCGGCGGCGAAAATCTTCGAGGTATCCCGCGTCGCGTGTGTGTTCAGTGAAGGTGGGGATAACCTTTTCTTCCAATTCCTTCATTAGCGCGCGTCCTTGCTCCCGGTCAGATTTGCTACCCTTCCCCGACGTTAGCAGTTCTCGCAACAGGTGGAGATATTCGTAATCCTCCATCGCCTTGCGGATAATCTCCCATCGAATTGAATCCACTGGCTCATGAGATTCACTTGGCATGCGCGGCGGATAGAGGACGTAGCTGTCGCCTGCTTGCAGCGAGCCGCCGGTGGTGTTGTCGTAGGGGTTGTAGGTTTCTGCGCGGTAGTGCGGACGGTGCCAACCCCAGTGGTTGAGCCCCCAATGCAGGAAGCCTTTGATACTGTGTTTGAAAGCGAGCCATGTGAATATCCTGACGCGGGTGAGCGGATAGTCGATGAATCGGTTCGGCCAGGCACCCGTCGGCCCGCAACAGTAGTAGAACCATATCTGCTCTTTCGGCAGCCCGCTGGTTTGCACGAACCTTTCGTACTGACTTTCCAGCGGGACAGGGTGGTCAACATACGGCGCATACTCCGCCGCACCCATAGCGTCCATCAGTTTGAATTCAGGAACAACGCTCTTCACAAATTTGGCAAGGCTCGTATATGCCTCAAATTGTTCGCCGTGTGGTTCGTCTGAAAGATGGAGATTGAACTTATCAAGCCAGTTTCGACTTGCGAGATGTTCTCGCAGGGCTGTCAGAAACTGCTTCAGGAAATTGCGATAATCTTCGTCGAGAGTCGAAGGGAAACCCCGTCTTTCAGCCTGACTTTCGCCCGGTTTGCGCAGGAGAATGCCAGCAGGATTACGAGAACCTCCAGCTAAATGCCCGCCTTCGATAAGTTCAAATCCGTGTTGAAAGAATATCTCCACCCACTTATCGAAGTTGTGGAAGTCAAACGAATATTTTCCCGGTGCGTCTTCCACGATGTCGGTTAATTGTCCTTGAAGTCTACCGTTGAGTAGATTCAGCGTCCCACTGATTGTGAAAAGTGGGGTGAGGATTACGTTCTGGCGGTGTTCCGATAGATTCTTCGCGTAAATCTCAATCACCTTCCAGAATTCATCGGTAAGCGGTTCAAGTTTGTGGAACTGCAAAATCTGTCCCGTTAGAAACCAGTTCGTCATCAGGAAGTGCGAACGCTTAGGCAGGCTGAACGGTAGGACTTCAACCTGAACATCAACGGATTCCTCACCCGCCTGACAATAAACTTTAACCCGTCCCTGGTATTTGCCAGCGGGAACAGATTCACCCACCCGGATGCGCGTCCAGATGCTCACAGTATCCGGGAAACTCACACGCCCCACCCCCCGCCAAAGCGAAGGTAACAATGGGTCCGGATAAAAACCGGGTGCTTGTCCTTCCAAATCTTCGGGCGGATTTCCTGCCGAGTGCCAGTGTACAGGCACATACTCGGCGTAGAGAATATCAACGTTCTCCTTAGGAATCGTCTCGCCCTGCGCTGAGACCAAATTTGACGCTTCAGCATGCAAATTGTTGAGTTGCTCCGATATGCCGTGTACACCAATCTGAAAGCACTCAACTTCGTTGCCTGCAACCTGTAAACTTACCTTCTTTGCGTTTTTTTCACCCTTTTGGTGGGGAAAGATACGCGACATACAATCTTGAGTCCAAACATTAAATTGATTATTAGAAGACATAATTTACCTGGTTCTTTTTTCCTATACCTTTCTAAGCTTTTTGAAAGAACCAGGAATTCACCTCCTATAAATTGAGAGTTTTCTCCGAGCTTTACGATTTTCAAACCCAAAAGAGAATCCCTCTTGATAATCAGTTACAATATGTCAACGTCAGAAATTTTTATTTTTAATCCGCGTCCGTATTCTGGTTTACCAGCAGTCCCAGCCACTCTTCTTGTTCCAACACTTTGACAATTTTAAAATTGTGCGCATTCAACGCCTCTTCCATCTGCGGAAGTTCTTTATCCAAAATACCAGAGAGTATGCACAAACCATTTGGCTTCAAATATTTTCCGCAATTGGGAATCATGGGCAGGATTATATTGGTGAGGATGTTGATGATAATGACATCATAAACGCCATCAAGCGCTTCAATGGTATCTTCCCAAAGGAATTCGATCTTTTCTTCCACACTATTTTGGATGGCATTTTTTTGGGCGATGGGGATGACGAGTTCATCTATGTCAATTGCGGTAATTTTCTCTGCTCCAAGAAGAACAGCGGTGATTGCCAGAATTCCTGAACCGGTGCCGATGTCCGCTACCTCTTCACCACCCTTGATAACCTCTTCAAGCAAACACAATGAAAGCTGCGTTGTGGGATGGTAACCTGTGCCGAACGCCATGCCCGGTTCAAGATAGATTAAAATTTGTTCGGGTGTCTTTTTGATTTGATGCCACGTTGGAGAGACGAGCAAACGCTTGCCGACTTTCTGTGGTGGAAAGGCTGACTTCCAGCTTTCTGCCCAATTTTCGTTTTCAAAACTTTTAAGATTAATCTGCGCGGGTTCTGTTTTTAAACCAAAGTTCTTTAAATCATCCAGCAATTTCCTGAGTTTGAAAAGACGCTCGCCAACTAAGTCATCTGTGGGAAAGTAGGTGGTGATATGAATTAAGGCTGATGCAGTGTCTTGTTTTTTCGCAGGGGGGGAGGCTGCATTTTCGGTGACTTGTACGCCTTTTGCGCCGAGCTCGAAAAAAAGATTTGAAACGGCTTCAGAGGATTCGTGTGAGGTTATGACTGTGATTTGTGTCCATTTCATAAAATTCTTACGGCGCATACATTATGAATAGCCGCCGCGTTAGCAATTCCATCAGAATAATGAGGAGTCGCGCTGTTTTTCAGAACGAAACTTTCGTGTGGCGTTTTTTAAAGTCGAGGTGGACTGTAGGCTGCAAGGCAAGCAAAAGACGCCGTCCCAAAAGAGCTTGACGATGGGGGTTGACGGACGTAAACGGGCTATTGCTCCAATTCCATATACAGTAGACGTACATGGACATCTGGCGAGGATAGCCGTCTCCAGCCTGTATGCTGACGGTCAAACTCTTTACACAAAAATAGTAATCTTGACTGAGATGCCGGCCGCTTTCGACAATTTCTGTTGGCGTAGCAACAATGAGTCCACGCGTCACCAAAAGGTCAAAATCGGTGAACAGATTACGCGCGCCTGTGTCAAGGTCAACAGTAAGGTGGGTTGCGCCCATGCCGCTACTCAAGCGTACCTTGATTGTCGGATAACTGTCGTTGGCATGTACCGTTGTTGACCAAACGCTCCCCTGTTCCTCAATCCACAGTTCCCGCGGGTTTATAAAGACAAAGGGGAATTTGCCGTATTGGTCACAGAGATGCTGAATTTCAGGTGGCTGCGGATATGTATCCGGGTTTTGCGACCAATCAACTATTTCACCGTCAATAACCGCTAACCAAGCGGCATTCAATTCAGCGTGATGTTTCTCCAGCCATTGGGCATTGTCATCTCGCAAGCGTTGTGCTAATTTACCCTTTTCTTCAAAGGACAAAGAGGCATACTCTTCCAGCGATAGATTTTCTCCCACGAACTGTAACGGTTCCGCTATAAACTTGCGTGGTTTGCCCCCAGGACGCCATACCCCCTGTTCCATCAGCACTTCGAGAGTTTCTTGGATGGCTTGTTCCGCTTCCTTGTTGAGCATCCCCAGTCTTGTCCGCACTTCATCAATGACTGTCTGCGCGGTCATCGTCTACCTCCTTCCGCAGATGGGCATAAAAAGTGAAGGCAAGGTTCCCCACTTTTGCCCTCTTGCCATTTTGCCCTTATCGTTTACCACGTTTTCTGCCAAATATGCTCCGTTCTTCTTGAACTGTTTCGCCGCGCAAACTGGCGAATTCTCGTAGCAATCTCTTTTCCTTATCGCTTAAATCGGTAGGCGTTTCTACGATAAGTTTGACTACTAAGTCACCTGTTCCATAGCTGTTCAAATACGGAACACCCTCTCCCCTTATGCGACGTTCATCTCCGTGTTGGGTTCCGGGTGGGACTTTTAGTGTTGTGGAGTCGTTGATTGTGGGTACTTCTATTTCCGCGCCCAGAGCAGCTTGTGGGAAGGAGATTTTGGCGTTGTAAAAAAGGTCATTTTCGTGACGCTCAAATAGCTCGTGATTCGCCAGATGTATGACTACGAGCAAATCACCAGGCGGGCCGCCGTTGATACCTACTTCGCCTTCTCCACGCAGTGGTATAATTTGTCCGTTATCAATGCCTTTGGGGACATTCAAGAGAATCTTTCGTTCGCGTTGTACTTCTCCTTGCCCGTTGCATTCATCGCAAGGTTGTCTTATAATTTTCCCCTCGCCTCTACACTCAGGGCATGTACGCCCGACGCTAAAAAATGACCTTTGAGAATAAACCTGTCCGCGTCCGCCGCAAACGTGGCATGTGTCGGGGCGGGTACCTGGTTTAGCGCGCGAACCATCGCAAACGGGACAGGTTTCCGTACGTGGAATGCGGATAGTCTCTTCTTTACCCGTGATTGCTTCTTCAAGGGTAATTTCCATATCAAGTCGTTTATCCCTGCCCTTTTTTGGTCTACTTCCTCTGCGCCTTCCAAATCCCCAGATGTCGCCTAGGTCACCGAACAAATCACCTACAATATCGTCAAAGATGGAGGTATCAAAATGGAAACCGCCACCAGCAGCCGAACTTTGTATACCTGTATGTCCAAATCTGTCATATTGCGCCCGTTTATTCGAGTCACTTAAAATTTCATAGGACTCAGCAGCTTCTTTAAATTTTTCTTCCGCCTCCTCCTTATTGTCAGGATTTTTGTCCGGGTGGTATTTGACTGCAAGTTTGCGAAACGCCTTTTTAATTTCGTCTGCGCTGGCGCTCCGGTTAACGCCTAATACTTCGTAGTAGTCGCGTTTTTGCTGCATAATATTCACTCCTGTTAATCTGGTCTGTCTGCGAAGTTTAAAACTCTCTTGCTCTTTGTCCAAAAAAACTGATGCGAATTAATTCAAGCACTTCGTCAAGTGTTATAGATTGAACGACGAAACGCGGGACGGACGGGAGAGCAGTAGCCTCATCAGCCCAACCGAAAGCATGAAGATGGTAAAGGGGATGAGTTTCCGCTTCGCCAACGCCCGGGTGAAAATCGTAACGGAAGAATGAGTTGTCTTGCGGACGCTGGTAGTGATAACCGTACTCCAGATGGCAAATTTCTGGTTCAGTGGCATCATCATTGAGATAACCGTAATGAAAAATCTCTTTGATAACGAGAAACGAACCGTCGAGGAAGATTATGCCCGCTGGTTCAGAATCAGGTGTGATGCGCTCAAATGTTGTGCGTAAAGGCAAATAGAATGGGCATACTCCATCATCTCTGATGTCTGCTGTGAATGGTTCAGTACGTTCTGTGATTGAAGTATATTCTTCGATTGTTGCTAAACGGCGGCGAATAAATTTTTTTGCCTCATGCCTCTTCTTTGATTTTCGTAATCGTCGCATTTCCTTTAAAATTGTTAAGGTTAATACGAACTGGTCCCTCATCCAACAATCTATCCAACTCGTTCGGGTCAATTCCCATTTTCCTTAGTTTCGCGTCAACAACTTCCGGGTGCTTACTTAAGTAATCGCTGTATGTTCCCGGTTTGACAGCGCGAGCCATCGGGCGTTTACGTTTCTTGAATTCTTGTTCTTTGGGTTCTTCTTCTATCGGTCTCATTCTTTTTCACCTCCGAATAAGACATTTTTCGCCTCATGCCTCTTCTTTGATTTTCGTAAGAGCGTGTGTGAGAAGTCTGATGAAAGCGAAAAAACCGAGTTTTTTAGGATGATAAAACAACTTCGTTGCGCTTTCCTCTTGCTTTCATATTGCTTCTGTGTTATCGCAAAGAAAAACTCGGTTTCTCGTCACCCGGTCTTTACCCACTTTTCACACACCCTCTAATCGTCGCATTTCCTTTAAAATTGTTAAGGTCAATAAGAACCGGTCCCTCGTCCAACAGTCTATCCAGTTCATCCGGGTCAATTCCCATCCGCCTTAATCCTGCATCAACAACTTCCGGATGCTTACTTAGGTAATCGCTGTATGTTCCTGGTTTGATTGCAAGTGGCGGAGTAAATTTGTCTTTGTGTTCTTTGTGTTCTTTGTGTTATTCTTGTATCGGTTTCATTCTTCTTCGCCACCTGAGTTTTCTTCCTCCTCATCCACCACTTTATAATCAGCATCTACGACCTCTTCTTCCTTTGCCTCCTCTTCGGTTTCAGGTTCGGTTTCAGCTTTCTCTTCTTCCGCTTGGGATTGCTCCGCTGCCGCCTGTTTGTACATCTCCTCTGCTATTTTATAAGATGCTTGTTGCAAGGTTTCAGTGGCAGATTTGATGTCACCCACGTTATCCTTAGTCACGGTGTCGCGGAGTTTTGCGATAGCATCTTCGATTTCCTTCTTCTCGGATTCGTCGATTTTATCGCCGTGTTCTTTCAATGTTTTCTCTGTGCCATAGATAAGCCCATCAGCCTGGTTGCGCGCTTCCACCAATTCATGTTTTTTCTTATCCTCTTCAGCGTGTTCTTCGGCATCTTTTATCAGTTGCTTAATTTCCTCATCGCTTAAACCGCTGGAGGATTCGATGCGAATTCGTTGTTCCTTTCCGGTGCCTAAGTCTTTTGCAGAGACGTGGACGATACCGTTAGCATCAATGTCGAAAGTGACTTCTATTCTGGGGACGCCGCGCGGCGCGCGCGGTATTCCCACCAAATCAAAACGCCCCAGCGTCCTGTTATAGACAGCCATGCTGCGTTCTCCCTGCAATACGTGGATACTCACGGCTTCCTGGTTATCAGTTGCCGTTGAGAATGTTTCACTCTTTTTGGTCGGGATGGTGGTGTTGCGCTCAATGAGTTTCGTGGATACTCCGCCCATCGTTTCTATTCCGAGGGAAAGCGGGGTGACATCCAGAAGCAGTACATCTTTGACGCTCTCGTCGCCGGATAAAACACCAGCTTGAATGGCAGCGCCCATTGCTACTACTTCGTCCGGGTTGATGCCTTTGTGCGGTTCTTTGCCGAACACTCCCTGTACGGTTTCCTGTACTTTGGGCATTCTGGTTTGCCCGCCGACCAAAATCACTTCATCAATTTCGTCCGTGGTCAAACCGGCGTCACTCAAAGCTTGTTTGCATGGGCCGACTGTGCTTTCTATCAAGTCTCCTGTCAACTGTTCCAATTTAGAGCGCGTCAGCGTCATGTTGAAATGTTTTGGTCCGCTGGCGTCTGCGGTGATGAAGGGCAGATTGATGTCGGTTTGCATCACGGTAGAAAGTTCGCATTTGGCTTTCTCTGCGGCTTCTTTCAGCCTCTGCAAAGCCATCGGGTCAATTCGCAAATCAATGCCGTTTTCTTTGTTGAACTCATCGCTCAAATAGTCAATAACTTTTTGGTCGAAATCGTCGCCGCCGAGGTGAGTGTTCCCGTTGGTGCTTTTCACCTCAAAGACGCCTTCGCCGATTTCCAGAATGGAGATGTCGAAAGTACCGCCTCCTAAGTCATAGACGGCTATCTTTTCATCCTTTTTCCTATCCAATCCGTAAGCCAGAGAAGCGGCGGTAGGCTCGTTTATGATTCTGAGTACCTCCAAACCCGCTACTTTGCCTGCGTCGTTGGTCGCCTGTCGTTGCGAATCGTTAAAATAGGCTGGCACGGTGATAACAGCCTGCGTCACCTTTTCACCGAGATAGGATTCGGCGGTATCCTTCATCTTCTGCAATATCATAGCGGAGATTTCAGGTGGAGCGTATTGTTGGTCGATTATCTTAACTCTCACATCGTTGTTCTGCGCTTTGTTTATTTCGTAAGGCACTTTCTGCATTTCATTTGGCACTTCCTCATATCGTCTGCCCATGAATCGCTTTATTGAAGAGATAGTGTTTTGCGGGTTTGTTACTGCTTGTCTCTTGGCTACCTGTCCAACAAGCCTTTCTCCATCTTTCGTGAACGCCACTACGGACGGAGTTGTTCTTTCTCCTTCAGCATTTGGGATAACCTTTGGTTCACCGTCTTCCAGGATAGCAACGCACGAGTTAGTCGTTCCTAAGTCAATTCCGATTACTTTACTCATTTTCACTCTCCTCTCCATTGTCTCCCATTGATACAGAAACCATCGCCGGTCGAATTACTCTGTCGTGTAGCATGTATCCCTTTTGAAATTCGTCGGCGACGATATCGGCAGGAAACTCGTCTGATTTAGTCTGCATGACAGCTTCATGTACATTCGGGTCAAAAGGTTTGCCAACAGATTCTATCTTAGTGACGTTGCGTTTCTCTAACACATCTGTCAACTGCTTATGAATCAATTTGACGCCTTCGCAGAAGGACTCGAAGTCCTGTGCGTTGTTCGCGTTCGCAGTGGCATCAGTAGCTCTTTCAAGGTTATCCAGAATCGGAAGCAAATCCGTCACAAATCCTTCAGCTACATACTTCATAAAATCGTTTTTCTCGCGTACAGCGCGTTTTTTGTAATTGTCGAAATCAGCGGCAACCCTCAACATCCTATCTTTTGCGGCTTCGACTTCTGCTTCCATCTTGACTTTGTATTCTTCAAACTCCGCTTCTAATTTTTCGATATCTGTTTCAGGAGGTACTGCTTTCTCTTCAGCAGTTTCGGTTTGCGCTTCCTCGACAGTTTCAGCTTGAGCTTGTACCTCTACTTCTTCATCTGGTTTACCTTCGACATCTTTTTCTTGCATGATTGTTTTCTCCTTCTACAAAACCTTATCTTCAAGCGTTTCACTCATCATTCGTGCTGTGAAGTCTACTATCGGGATAATTCTATGGTATGCCATCCTCGTTGGACCAATTATCCCCAGTACGCCTATTGAGTGCTCTCCTAACTTGTAGGTGGAACTTATCATACTACAGTGTTCCATGCCAGCGTATTGCATCTCGCTGCCTATTAGTATCCTTATGCCTGGTTTATGAAGTTGCGGCACAAGTATGTTGGTGATGTATTCTTTCTCTTCAAGCGCTCTAAATACGGCCTCCATTTTCTGTTGGTCTTCAAACTCTGGTTGTCCGAACAAAGAAGTTGCCCCCTCCAGATAAACCTCTATCTCCGGTTCCAGAGAAAAAGCATTTTTAGTTAATGCCATCGCTTGTTCAGACATCTCTTCGTCGAAGATAGCTTTCATCTGTGCGGGGTTCTCTGAGATATTCCTTATTTTCTTCAAGGGTAAGCCAGACAACTTTTCGTTGAGTAAACTGTTTATTTTTTGCAGGCTTTTAGAGGGAATTTCTCCTTCTACGGCTATGATGCGGCTTTTTACCATACCGGATTCCATCATTAGAACGACGAGAATTCTTTCGGCAGCCACGGAAATTAGCTCTAACCGTCGCAGAATACTCTCCTTTAGTTTTGGGCTGATAACGACACCGATATATTGTGAAATCAACGACAGGATTTTCGATGTTTGTTCCATGATGTATTCCATTTCCTGCCGGGCATCATCATAGGAACGTTTCATCCGTTGCTTATCATCTTCGCTTAGAGGACTAACTTCCACTAACTGGTCAACATAAAATCTATATCCCGATTCCGTTGGAACTCGGCCGGCGGAGGTGTGAGGTTGTGCAACGTATCCCATTTCTTCTAAGTCTGCCATTGTGTTGCGGATTGTTGCCGCACTCAACCCTAAACTGTATTTCCGCTCAATGGTACGAGAACCAACAGGTTGAGCAGTTAGCGTATAACAATGAATAATTGCCTCCAATATATCCCGTTTTCTTTCATCTATGGTAGAACTTGCCAATTGCATCGCCCCACTTTCGACGCTTTTTGGTTTTCTTTAGCACTCAAAGTAGAAGAGTGCTAAACGACAGATAAAGTATAGCAAATTAGATTGTTAAAAACAAGTTTTTTTTATTAGATTCAGCCAGACGTTTTTCCAAAGCGGACGCTTATGTGTACGAGTTTATCCGTTGGTGCGAGTTTTATCTGGTACACCGGTTTGAGCCAACTGAAATTGTATTCTGCACCTAAACAAGCTATCGAAGCAGGGACGTAATCCTCTGGCACGTAAATGAAGATGTTTCCAACACTCGGCTTGGGATTCTGGCAGACTATAAGAAAACTGTTGCTGCGGACATCCCAGCCTGCTGAGAGGATTTCCACCCCGCCCTGTGTAAAGTGCATATCGGTTGAGAGGAATTGAGGGACATCCCTTTCCTCGCGCAAAGATAATAATTTAACCGAGCGCGGGGGAAGATTTGGGAGGGTTATGTTCCCCTTGAATTCTCCCAGATATTCTTTACTCCAGAATTCGTGTGCTATAAAATATTTCGAGGAATCCAGTCCTATCTCTTCCAGTTTAAAGGACACCTCAGCGTCCATGTCAGCCCAATTGAAAAGGGCGACAATATTCCACTCGTCGAAAGGAGAAGAGATTTTGAGATTCCAAATTTGGGGATAGTTATTATCATAATAATCAATCGGGGAAGCGGACTTGCCGTAAAGGGGAAACATTTTTGAAAGAATATCGGCGCGCTCAACGCTTAAATTTACCAAATCGTCTCCAGCGAAAACTATTCCACCGCTCATTGCAGCCGCGGTGACTACCACCAAGACTTCGTTCAAAGGCAGCGAATCTTCGAGGAGAATAGCACCAAAATCATTTGTCCATAAGATATTATGCAAATAAAAACGCGATGCCCAACTTCTAATAAGCTCTTTGGCACCCACCTCATCCTCCCAGAGTTGAGTTGTTAGCTTGCACGGGTGAAGTGCGTTCACACAACTTGACCTGAATATCCCAATGTTTGCGCCATTGTATGAACAATAAGGTAACAAGATAACGTCTCGCTCGCTCGCTTCAGCGTGTTCTGTAAGCAAACTTATCCCCCGGCGGTATGCTTGCACAGAGGTTAAAGAATTATCATGATAGACAACCTCATCCGTCTCTGAACTATCATGAGCGGGGCCGCCCGCTTGAGCAAGCAGATTGACTCTTATCAAATCATATTCCCAATCGCCGATAATCTGGCTGATTTGATTGCGGATGTACTCCTGCGCTCCTTGATGAGATGGGTCAAAAAATGCTATATGAGAATCGTCCTCCCGCTCCACTAAGATGAGATGTCCTTCGGAATCGTGAAGCATGTATTCGGGGTGTTCTTTGGTTACGCGCGCATTTGCATCGGCGCAGAATGGGGTAATGCAAAGTCCTGCTTTCAAGCCCCTTTGATGAATCTGCTCGGCTAACCATTTCATTCCATTCGGGAACCGTTCGGCATCGGCTTCATTGCTGCCGAGTTGTTTTTCCCACCCCATACCAATTTGAATGTATTCTATGCTATTGGGTTTAATTGGGTAAAATTCTTGATGCCGAGTTATCCAATCTAACTGTTGGTTTACCTGTTCTTCGCTGATTTCCGAAGAGGCGTTTTGCCAACATGCCCAACCGGAAAAAACTTTAGGGAGAGTAACCGCACCCATCAATTGCGCTGTCAATTGCGCGTACATTTCATGCGCGTCAGATACAGGACTGCTGAAATTTAGATAAACCGGTTCGGAGAAGATTTCCTCTCCCGCTTGGCAGGTTTTGTTTTCACATTTGTGGTACAGTCCCCACTTGTTGATGTGCTTCTGATTTTTATCCGCTTGCAGGTTGGAATCGTAACCGACGCTAATGTGTGAGAGCCACTTTTGAAAGGTCAAAAAGCCAAAGACGAGCGAGCGTTTGCTTTCCGTATCGTATAGCAACCCGTCATATTGACTTTCGTTTACCTCCATAGCGGTGGCGTCGTATCCATCGTAAACGTCTTGCATGCCCACTGTAGGCGTTGCATACGTGTTCAAAAGCAGATGGCATGTGGCCGGGTCAATTCCTAAACAAACTCCCCCCTGTGGCTCGCTATCTATTGGTGAAACGTCTATTAAATTTAACTGCTCTATCTGTATTTTACCCTTCGTCTGATTTTCTAACCCCAAACTTAATATCAAAAAAGGCTGTTTGTCATAGAACTTCAGGTAGATGTTCACACAGGGAAGAGTATCGTCAATTTTATGTGAGAACTTAATCTGCCTGCAATTTCCTAAAATATCGTCACTCGTAGATGAGGTTTTAAAGGAACGATGGCAGTCATCCGTTGTGGTTATGGTAGTTCCATCCCGCAGTCTTATCTTTGCATACGCGTTTCTGATAATTGAATATCCTGTAGCGTCCATGTAATTCCAAACGCCTGTCGCCAGATTGTAATTAACTTGTAGCATCTCATTTTTCGCTGTAACTACATTCCCACGCCGCATTACTGAAGTATATGTTTCTGCCATTAGCAATTTGCCTCCGTCATAAATAATTTATTCGAAAAGCAATATTGTTCCACTTCCGCACTATTCTTACTTGACTTTTCCCCTTGCGGCTATCTTCCATACCACTTTGCCCTGCCCGTTTTTAACCCCGATGAGTTCGTCGTGTAGGTTGCTTGTCATACCCTGGTGTAGTGGTATTACCGAAAGTTTTTCGCCAACCCGAAATTTATGCGTAGATGCGCTTACATCCACGTGTCCGTGTTCTACGGACATGCCGTAGATTTTTATTTCAGGGTGTTCTATCACATAACCGTAAGGCGATGGCGGATAGCTTGCGAATGTTTTTTGGCCGGCGTCAATGATTATTCGGTCAGGTGCTGGGGTGCTGACAACAGTGACTATCATTCGCAGGGCGCACGTTTCCGGGTTAAGCATACTACTTCCAGAGATGCGTCTCATGCCTTCGTAGACATACGAACCGCTTCGGGTTTCTGTGCAACCGATTTCTTTGGACGTAACCTCCGCGCCAGTACCTCCCCCGCTGATGATGTTGACTGGGGTGTTCGCTTCTTTTAGCAGGGAAACCGTTTCTTCTATGAATGGTTTAGCGCGCTGGTTGCTCGGATAAGTCATTATACCTTGAAAATCGACATTGGGCATCCTGAGTATTTTCTGTGCAAGTTCATAAGCGTCTTGAGGAGATGGAACACCACAACGCCTGCCGCCTGTATCCAATTCGATAATTACCCGGATAGTACAACCGTCCTTTTGGGCTTGCTCTGAAATCCCTCCAGCCGTATCTTCTGAATCTACAGCAACCGTCAGCGTCGTCTCTTTAGCAAGTGATGTCAAGCGTTCCAGCTTGGGTTTGCTGACGATGTTGTACGGAATCAAAATATCCTTAATACCTGCCTCCGCCATAACCTCTGCTTCACCCAACTTTTGACACGCAATGCCGATAGCGCCGGCTTTTAACTGCATGAGCGCTATTTCCGGAACCTTGTGCGTCTTTATGTGGGCGCGCAATGGGATGTTATGTTTGTTGCAGTGTTCTTGCATGTTGCGGATGTTGCGTTCTAACATGTCTACATCAACTGTTAAAGCGGGTGTGTCTAAATCAAAAACGTTCATAGAATACTCCTCCCCCCAATCGAAAGGCGAAAGGCGAAAAGGTGGACTTCCTTCCCTTTCACGCCTTCCTTTCAGCCAACCTCTTTTATTCCGCCGGTTCATCTTCGTCTATCTCATCGCCAGATGGTCGAATTTTTTTTATGTATTTGAGGGCGTGCTTATGAACCAGAAATTTTGCATTGTCATCCGTAACTACCTTCACCGTATAAGCATCAAACCCATCTAACCTACCAACAATTTTCTCATTGTCCAGAAAGGCAAATTCAAGTGGTTCTTGCGTCTGAACCTGCTTCGTCATAAAAGCAACGGACATGCGCACATCAACTTGGTCTTTTGTCCTTGAAGCAACTTTTGGTCCCGGTTGTTCTTTGGTTTGCTCTGGTTTCTCAGTTTTAGGAGGCGTTTGGGGCACTTGCTCAGTCTTAGGCGTTTCCTGAGCGGGCGCTGAAACTTTGGGTGTTTCTGTAACAAGGGGTGGCAGAGTCTTTGGGTCCGGATCAAGCACTATCACGTTTCTCGCTTCCAGCCCCTGTTTGCCACGCTCTATGTCATATTCCACATCATATCCGGAATCAAGTTGAACCTTGTCTATCAGAGATGAATTATGTAAAAAAAGATCTTGGCCTCCGTCATCCTGGATTATAAAACCGTATCCTTTATCTTTGTTATAAAATTTAATTTTACCTGTTGGCATTTCTTATCTCCTTGTTAATTTCCCCTTCTTAATAGAGCGGGAACACATCCTTAATAGTATATCTAATGGAGTGGATAAATACAAGTGTTTTTTGAGGATTTGTTAGAAAAATACGGCTTGTGTCTTTTAGTACGAAAAAATACCCAAAGAAGTCAAATTTTTTGTTGGCATGAAGCAGAAAATATGCTAAAATTTGGTTAAGGAATTTGAAAACGGCAATAGAAATTGATGCTTTCTTAATTTTTGCCGTTACTGCGATAAAGTCAACAACCCCTCCTGATTTTCAATGACTCTAAAGAGCCATCCAAATCAGAAG
>CAZRLY010000077.1:0-20546 GCA_964601015.1 uncultured bacterium | reverse complement strand
AAAGGCATCGTTGGTGATGTTAATGAAGATGGTACTGTCGACATCTCAGATCTGGTGTTGGTAGGAATCCATTTCGGGGAACAAACTGAGTTACTGGATGGTAAATAAAATGAAAACAACTTTGTCGAACATATCTGCAAAGCTCCGTAGCGATGCTCTAAGGACACGGCGCTGGTTCGTGAGTCACGCGCAAATGCGATTGACCTTTCCATTGATATTATTTATCGTACTGTTTTTGGGGATGGATGTAGCAGAATCTGCCCGTTGGCGGGTATCCCATTTCGACACACAACTCAATGGATATGTGCGCGTCAAAATAGACAATACCCAAGTAGAGGGCAAGGCGGACGACTGGAAAGGCAATGCCGAACTTTCTACCATCCTCTTTACAATTGAAATCCTCGGGAAAAACGCAGTCAATTTCATCGAAATAAACTCCCCACCGCTTGATATGTCTCCTGGCAAACGTAGTCTGGGTGAGAATAACCTGACATTCAAAAGGCGAATTTTTCTCTCCGAGGGGATGTTTCCGATAACTCTTACCATCAACCGAAGTTTCCGGCTTGTCGTACAGGTAGCTTATGGAGTAGATGAGAATAATGTTCGTGTCCCGCCGAAAATTTACCGGCAAGGTTCACTTTTTTATAGACAAGAACAGTACCAGGATGCTATCATAGGACTGCAAGCCGCCATAAAAAATTTTGACCCGTTTAACGTGCGGGCTTATAAGAAACTGCTCAGAGCTTATGTAAAAGAGTCCGAAGTACAAAAAACACAACTCAATTTGCAGCAATATCAAGAGTTTTGCATCCAACAATATGTCCAGTCGCTAAATCGCAAAAAAGAGATAAACGTCTGTCCTATACATTTTATGGGCGAGGCTTACAGCAAACTCAGCGGGGATTACCAAGACGCCGCTCTGGAAAAATACCAGCATGCAATAGAAATTGACCCATATTTTGCGCCCGCATATCTCAGATTGGCTCAATACTATTGGGAGAAGGAACGTGCCAAAGCGTCTGCGATAACTTACTGTGAGTTGGCAGATAAATACAACATTGAAAATGGATTTTATATAGATGCTGAAATCAGAGAGTTGTATGAAAAACTCAGTCAGAACTTGCGGGAGGAACTCAGGCAAAATGATTCTCCTGATTTGAAATTCGCTTACGCCAATCTCATGTTAGGAATGTCTGATTCCGAATATTCGCCTGAACTAAAAAGGGCAATCTCGCTCTACAAAGAGCTTTCTGAAAACGATGATGTCAAATCGAAAGGTTTAGTCAACTATAACCTTGCTTTGGCTTACTATCGGCAGGGGGATTTAGGAAAGTCCCGCGGACAGTTGCTGATGTTGAAAGCCACGGCGAAAGGACAATTGCTTTCAGAAACCCATCGCCTCCTCGCCCAAGTTTATTACGAACGAGGTGACGAAGATAGATTCCAAAGCGAGCAAATATGGCTGTTGCAAAATGCCGAACAACACGAGTTGTCTCAAGGGTTAAATCCGCAAAGAGCAGATGATGAACTGCTTCTGGCTCACGCTTTTGTGATGCTCAATCCCGGGGAACCGTTGTATTTGAACAACCTCGCAATTATCCTCGCTCAAAACAGGCAACTTGACAAAACCGCTAAGACGTTGCGAAAAGCTACGACTTCAACAAAAAATGGTAATCCAAACATCTATCGAGCAGTTTACGAAAACCTCAGTAAAATCTATCAAACGCAAGGGAAAAAGGTACTGGCAGATGAAGCGAAAAAGATAGCGGATAGCATAAAGGGATATTGAGCGCAAATCATATTCCTAAACACACAAAATCCGCTCACGCTCAATATAAAAGGGTTAGCTAAAATGAGACCAAGTTGGGATGAATATTTTTTGAAAATAGCGCATTTGGTATCTGAACGTGCGACTTGTTTGCGACATCACATGGGCGCAGTTCTGGTAAGAGATAAGCGGATATTAACAACAGGATACAATGGCGCGCCGACGAAACAACCGGATTGTCTCACCCTGGGATGTTTAAGGGATGAAAGTAATATTCCTTCAGGGGAAAGACATGAAATCTGTCGGGCTGCCCACTCGGAGCGAAACGCGTTAATCCAAGCAGCCCTACACGGCGTTTCAACGGAAGGTGCCACAATCTACTGCACTCATTCGCCGTGTATTATATGCGCAAAAGATTTGGTGAACGCTAAAATTGCGCGCTATGTGACTTGCCGCGCGTATACCGATACAGCTTATGTGGAACTATTCAAACAAGCAAACATCGCTTTTGATGTCATTGACGAACCCGAATACATCATACATGTAAAACCGTAGTAGGTGAAATAAATCGCACACGGACTTGCTTTGGAAACTCTGTTTTTGGGCGAGGGAACAATTACCCCTATGGGAGGAACCAATGATGTTCACAATTTATTCTGGTTATCGTTACTTATCAATAAATATAGCGCTCTTAATTATCGTCGCTGTTTTCTTAGCATGTCCAACTGTCTGTGCGCAGAAGCAGGGTGGGCGCATGGTTTATGGGGAGTTGAAATCCTCTGAATCAACGTTTGACCCAATTACCCTCTCAAATCCTATGGCTTTGAGACTTGTCGAATTGATTTTCGACGGGTTGCTATCATTCGATGACAATGGTAACCCATTGTGGAAACTTGCGGCGGAAGAACCTGAGATTATTGGTCAGGAGATATACATTTTCAAATTGCGTCCAAACGTTAAATGGCACGATGGCGAACCTTTCAGCGCTTACGATGTGTTGTTCACATACATCGCTATGAAAAAAGCAGGCAGGAAGAGTGTCTCAGAGAGTGTAGATTTTATCCGTGATGTAAAAGTAGAGGACAATTTAACCGTCAAATTTTTTCTCAAAGGGCTGGTGAGAAATCCACTTGGCAAGTTAGCCTTCAAGATTGTCCCATATCATTGTTTCGTAAGCGACACTAATGAGATAAAGATTGAAAATCCTGACTGTTGCGTGAGGAAAGACTCGTCATTTGCATTAAAACCGATAGGAACCGGTCCTTATCGTTTCCGTGAGATAAGTGATGAAAAAGTAGTTTTGGAGGTAAACGAGGATTATTGTTTAGAGCGCGCAAACATTGACGAAATCACCATGTCACCGTTCACTATGGAATTAGGATTGGTCATCGGTTTGACGCAACGCATGTTGGATTTAGTTGTCGATTTGAACAGACACTATATGAGAGACATAAAAGCCGCATGTAGAAACCCCGAGGAAGTACCATGGACGCGTGAATATAGTTCACTCTCGTACTACTTCTTTGGGCTTAACAATAACAACAAATTTCTCAAAGATAAGGAGGTTCGACAGGCCATCACCTACGCCACGAATAGGAAAGAATGGATGGAAAGGATAGAAATGAGCGCGGCTACGCTCGTAAGCGGGCCATTTCCGCCTGACAGTGAATTCTTAAACCCTAATGTTGCTCCGTGTGAATACAACCCAGACAAAGCGAAGGAATTGCTGAATAGAGTTGGTTTTGCCGATACCGACGGCGACGGATATTTGGATAGAGACGGCGAAAAATTTAGCTTGACTTTGAAAGTACACACGGAATCCGACAGAAACACGCAGATATGCAAATCTTTCGAACAGGATTTAAGAGAGGTAGGAATTGAAGTAAAATGGGAAGTTATCATGGACAAAGATAAATGGGAGCAGGAGATTCTCTTCCTGCATAACTTTGATGTGGTATTCGGCGGTTGGGCATATTCCCGGAGCGCAAGTCTTAAACCTTTCTTCCATTCAACTCAGTCTGTGCCTGGAGGGAATAATTTCATCTCATATAATAATTCTATGGTGGACTTATATTTGGAAATTGCAGAAAATCAGCCGGACCCGGAAGTCTCGAAAAATGCCTACCGCGCACTGCATAAAACCCTGGCGGAAGAATGTCCTTATGTATTTTTATGGAGCCCAAAACGCATGGCGGCAGGAAGACAACGCCTGCATACTTACGATAAAATTGCCCCGTATGCCTTCTTTACATACGTCACAGACTGGTATTTGGATTCAAGATGATGTTATTTTAATGTTCCTGAAGCAACTGTAGGTCAAGTTGAATGGAGAGATAAAATACTTATGTCAAGTAGCACTTAGATAATTTTACAGAGGAGCGGTTACTTCAATTATCAACCATTCTACTTGACTGAACATCGCTCCGTCCGTGCAACTTGACCTACTAATGTGACATTGGCGAAATAATAAGTAAAGAGTAATGAGTAATCCCCCCGTTACTCATTACTCTTTACTCCATCAAAAGTTTGCAAAACTGCTGGAAAGTTACTTAGATGATGGAAGAGTCCAAAAATATCCGACAGATTTCACGTTATATACTGCGTCAGTTGGCATATATGCTTGCAGTTTTGATAGGCGCTACCTATCTGATGTTTCGGATAAGTTTGCTATCAAGCGTTGTCGTGGGCGAGCAACCGCATGTAATGCTAACAATTGGCGATGTTGAACCTTATGTGAATATTGCGGAAATTAAAAAGACGCTGGATGCCAACCCGAATGATAAATTTCTGCGCGCCACCTATGAATATTACAGGGGTGACGGGGAGAAGGCGGTGGAGGTTTATGAATCTCACCTCAAGGAACAGCCTGAGGATATTCTGGCTATGTTGAACCTTGCCTCGATACTGATAGGCAGGGGAAAAATTGCCAAAGCATACAACCTTTGCCGGAAAGCGTCGTCCCTACAATCTGAGAATCCGCTGGTATATATTCGCATGGGAGAAGTTTTGACCGCTAAAAAACAGTACAGAAAGGCTATATACAACCTTGAGAAAGCAAGGGATTTAGCGTTGCAGTTGCCTCAAAATGCAAGAAAGTCAGTGATATCCAGGGCGGATAGATTGATGAATAAATTGCGAGACAAGGGACTTAATTTGAGTTATCCGGGTTGGTTTGGCAATCTGCTCAGAGGCAACCTCGGAAGGTCAACGACGAGCGGGCGTCCAGTGAGGCAGGAGTTGACGGTCAAATTAAAACGCACTATCATTATAGCAATGGGCGCGCTGATTTTCTCAATAGTTTTGGCAATTCCCACAGGCATTGTAGCCGCTTTTGGGGGGGGCAATGCGATGCTGTCGCGAATTCTAACGACGCTTGTTTACAGTGTTTCAGGGATACCCGTGTTTCTATTGGGACTTATTGTGCTTAAATGGTTCAAGACGATGACAGGCATCAGTTACTATTTGAGCATGATGGCTTGTTTGGCCTTTGGAAATGGGCTGATGAGTGAAATCTCTAAATTGACTAAGGAGGAAGCGACAGCCATTCTCGACAAAGATTTTATGATAGCCGTCAAAGCCAGGAATGCCAGCGCGTTCAAACATCTTAGCAAAAACTTATTGATTCCTGTAGCGACGATTATCATCTCCAAGCTGCCGCTTCTTCTAACCGGTGCCATCATCATCGAAATAGTATTCAACTACCAGGGGATAGGTATTTGGATTTTAAACGCGGCTCAAAATAAAAACCTTCCGGTGCTCCTCCCTGCGATAACCAGCTTAGTGCTGATTGTGTGCATAGCAAAAATAGTAAAGGATATATTATATGCAGTGGTCGACCCGAGGCTCTATCGCCAGTAAGCTAAGACAAATAAAGGATTTTCTCAGCGGCCCGGGTTTACTTCAGAGGGTTCCCGAAACAGAACGCGGCAGTATATATTCGCTTCCTAAGATAACCGAATCGAAGTTCTTTAACTTCAAAGATTTGACGCTGGTAATTGGGGTATGTATATGGATATGTATTATTGTTATGTGGGTTTTGTCCATTTCCGCTCCACAGTTCCACCCCGAAAAGATTAAAAGGACAGCCGACAAATCTCAATCTCCTTCTATCAAACACCCGTTTGGCACCGACGAGCAGGGGCGTGGTGTGATGGCACTTGTTATAGGAGGAAGCGTTGCTTATCTTTTACCAGGTTTGTTGTCAGTAGTTATTGCCTTATCCCTTGGCGCTCTTTTGGGTTCCTTGGGCGGGTATTTCTCAGGGCAGAATGGACAGGATGCTTTTCACAGTAATGGCGTATCCAAAATTAGCAAAATATCAAGCTCTTTTTTATCAGCAATTGACCCAATTATCAATTATCTGCTCAACCTGATAGATTCGCTGCCCCAATTAGCTTTGATATTTATCATCTGTGCGGTGTTCAATCCAAATATTTACTTGATTGTAGCTATATTGGGTTTGATGAACGCGACCAAGGTAGCAGCACTGATTCGCGGCAAAATTTTAGCGCTTAAAAAGGAACAGTTCATAGAAGCCGCCAAAGAGTTAAGCGTCAGTCCACTGAAAATTGTATCGCGTCATCTGCTCTGGTACAATTGCCGTCCTATCTTCTTGTCTGGCGCTGCACATACTTTCGCAGATGTAATCCTGTTTGAAACTACCCTTCGCTACATCTGGAATGTAGTCGGCGCTAAAAACAGTTGGGGAGAATTGCTCGTCGCTTCAAAAAACCTGATATTTACTGAGCGTCCGATACTTATAGAATACGAAATCAAAGATATTCATCTTTGGTGGGTATGGGTTTTCCCCGGGCTGGCTATCGTTTTAACCATTTTGGGATGTCACCTCTTGGGAGACGCATTGATAGCGCGTTTGGAAGAACGGCGAGAACTGTAATGAGATTGAAGATTGAAAGGAGTTATTGTTTTGACGAGTGAAGAGCTAAAGCAGAGAACAAAGGAATTCGCCCACCGTTGTGTTAAGTTGGGCATGGCCTTGCCTAAAACTTATCTGGGTAATCATATTCGCGGACAGTTAATCAGATGTGCTACATCTGTGGCTTCTAATTATAGAGCAGCTTGCCTTGCCCAATCCAAAGCGAGTTTTATATCAAAGTTGAGCATTGTGTTAGAAGAGGTTGATGAATCATATTTCTGGTTGGAATTTATTGTTGATGAAGAGCTTCTGAGGAGAGAACTTGTGGAACCCTTGTTAAAAGAAACAGATGAATTGACTGCCATTTTTATTTCATCCAGGAAAACTGCAAGGGAAAACAATTGACAGTGAATATTGAGGATTCTCTCTCAATGGACGTTCCGTTATGAGTTTTGAATTGGGGCCTATGCATCAATTCAAAAATTGTAAATTCAAACAATCGTAAATCGAAGATAGTCAATCCAAGCAATCTTCAATAGTCAATAGTCAATAGTCAATGACAATGCTTACCATTAAAAATCTAAAAGTCTATTTTTCCAAATCAAACAAACTCTACAGGGCAGTTGACGGGGTTTCACTATCCTTACCTCAAAACAAAACACTCGGATTAGTAGGCGAATCTGGCTCTGGCAAGACGGTTACCGCTTATTCTATCATGGGTTTTGAACTAAGTTCGCCCGGAATCATTGCCGGTGAGATATGGTTTAACGGAACAAATTTACTCTCCAAACTCTCGGAAATTTGTGGGGGCGAACAGGACAAGGAGATTCCCATTCCCAATAAAATGCGCAACTGGCGAAAATGGCGAAAGGTACTTGATGCTGAAATGAAGGCGGTTCGCGGGAAGCAGATTTCGATGTTATTTCAGGAGCCAACGATGTATTTGGACCCGTTGTTTTCCGTAGCTGACCAAATGTTGGAAAGCATCAGTTTAAATGGCGATATAAAATCAAGGACAGATGCCATTGAGATCGCCGAAAACTGGTTAGCGAAGGTTGAAATTCGGTCGCCAAGGGATGTGTTGGAAAAATACCCGCATCAACTTAGCGGAGGAATGATTCAAAGGGTTATGTTGGCTATGGCGTTGGCCAGTAGGCCCAAATTGCTAATAGCAGACGAACCTACGACTGCGTTAGATGCCACCGTGCGCTTGCGAATTTTGCACCTTTTACAGGAAATTCAGAAGGATTTTGACCTGACGATGTTGTTGATATCTCATGATTTAAACATGATTTCGGCCTTATCCGACCAAATTGCGGTGATGTACGCGGGACGTGTGGTGGAAAGCTGTTCAAGGGACATTATTTTAGATATAGAACACCCCCGAAGACACCCCTACACTAAGGCGCTATTGAACGCAATGATTACAGGCAAAAATATAGACTGTGGGCAAAAATTGGAACCCTTAAAGGGCGAAGTCCCCAAACCTTACGCACTGCCTAAAGGATGCAAATTCTACCCGCGTTGCGATGAAAAACGCTCAGTGGAAAAACTTTGCGCCGAGCGCGAACCACCCGATTTTGAAGTTCAGCCTAATTCCGAAATGCAACGGAGGGGCGAATCGGCAGTTCACATTGTCAGGTGTTGGCTCTATCAATAAAGAGTAATGAGTAATAAGTAATGGGCAAATTACTCTTTACTCTTCACTCTTTACTCGCAATGTCAAGAGAACTTTTAAAAGCAGAAAATTTGACAAAATATTTTACACATGGCGGCATGCTTGGATTTATAGGACGTGCTGATAAGATTACGAGGGCTGTAGATGGCGTCTCGTTGAGCATTTATCCTAGCGAAGTTCTCGGGTTAGTTGGTGAGAGCGGATGTGGCAAAAGCACGTTGGGCAGGTTGATTTTGGCGCTCATCAATCCCACAGCCGGCAGCCTGTACTTTGAAGGGCAATCTGTTTTCGACTTAACTCGAAAAGAGATGCTCAAATTGCGTCGGCTAATGCGCATGATGTTTCAAAGTCCAACTGCCGCTTTGAATGCGCGCATGAAAGTCTCCAACATACTGGATGAAGCGCTCCGTTATCAAACTTCTCTCAACAAAAATCAGCGCAGAGATGAAATTCATGTGTTGCTTGAGATGGTGAATCTTCCTTCAGATGTAGCCAGCAGTTATCCGTGGCAATTGAGCGGAGGGCAAAGGAGAAGAATAGGCATAGCGAGAGCGTTGGTTGGCAATCCAAAATTAATTGTTGCGGACGAACCAGTCGCAGCATTGGATGTCAGTGTCCAGGCGCAAATACTAAATTTGATGAAATCGCTGCAAGCGCGCAGAACAGTGGCGTATCTTCTAATATCTCACGATTTGAGCGTAATAAAATACATGAGCCATCGTATTGCTGTGATGTATGGGGGTAGAATAGTCGAACTAACGAAAGCGGAACTGATAAAATCAGGTGATGTTAAACACCCGTATACAAAGGAACTGCTATTGTCTGCTGATATAAAAAAATCCTTAGCTGAAGAACTCAAATATGAGCAGGAACCTGAAGTGGGTGATTCCGTACGCGGGTGCAAATATTATACGCGATGTCTCTTATATAGAAGTTTGGGCGGCCCCCGCGATTGCAGGACGGAACCGCCCGTCTTGGAACCCGTTGACGATATTAGCGACGAAAAGACACAACATCGCGTTGCTTGTCACCACTCTTCAGATTCCATACAATTTGACCCGGAAAGGTACCCAGGGGCGATGCCTGTGTGTCCGCCTGTAGAGGCAACCTCGTGTGGTTGCCCTTCGCTCTCGGAAGAAACCAGTGTGAAAGAATATAAGATTCCCTTTGAATTAACTACCGGCGAAGTAAGCAAATCCACGCCATCGGAAGGCGAAAGGCGGCGAAGAGGTAGTGCTTATTTTGCTCGGCTATTTATCACAAAAGGCGCTAATACGGGCAGAGAATTTGAACTGCCCACTGTAGAAGGTACGAGAATAACCATTGGTCGAAGGTTAGGTTCCGATATTCACCTCCCCTACGATGAAACCGTCTCGCGCGTACACGCTGCCATTCGCATTCAGGGGGAGGAACACAAACTATTTGACCTGGATTCTAAACACGGAACTCTTCTTTACCGCGGTGGGGAAGTCCAGAAAAAAGAACGAATAGAACGCCCGGTAACCTTAGCCAATAACGATGTAATCGAAGTTGGGCGTACGCAATTAACTTACATCAAAGCGGTAGGAATGCGCAACGGCAAGTAATTGGGATACTTCCCACTTCCGAAAGGGGGGATTATTATGAAAGGTATTTTGATAATATCATTTTTTTCCGTTAATACGATTATCAGCGTAGCTCTGGCTATTTTGCTTGCTAAGGACGCCCAAAAGCGTGGGATGAATGTGGGTGTCTGGGGCGGGTTGACATGCCTGGCAGGCATTTGTGGTTCGCTCTTCGGTTGGTTGGGGATGACTTTAATCTATTTTCTCATCCGCCAACCTGTTGAAATTGAGTCTGAGGAAAGGGATGAGGGACGTGAGGCGCATGCCCGTAGCGAAAGAGAACCTTCGTATCAACCTCAAGCCCCTAAATCTGGCGACATCGGCCACCAACCTATCGACAATGTTGTATTTCAGCGGTCAGAATCGCCCACAGCAGAAACTTCCAAGAGTACGCTACCGGTAGATGCCGTATCACCGGATGCCAGTATTCAACCTACTATGCAGCAGGATAGTGAGGTAGAAGAAGACGCCGTAGTGGGTACGCTCCCGCGTAGTCATACGCCCGATGGTTCTGTACCCGAAAGCTTTGAACCACTCGGCAATGTTAGTCAAGAAGACGCTCTGGGGGCTTATGAGTCTTCCTTAGGCGAAGAACCTGACGATACTGAAATCAACTTAGATGATAATGCGACAGCGATGCTTGAGGTATCCGATGTCCCCGCTGTTTTTGCTCGGCTGTTTGTTACCATCGGCCCGGATAAAGGGAAGGAATTTGTGCTTCCCACTGATGAAGAGGAACGGGTTCTCATAGGTAGAAAACCCCCGTCGGATATCATCCTGACCGATGGAACTGTTTCTGGTGAACATGCCTTGATAAAGGTTGACGGGGGAGAGTATCGCCTTTCTGACCAAGCTTCCAAACACGGTACATTCGTATACAAAGGCGGTAAAATCGAAGAGGACGAAAAAGTCCGGGTTGAACAACCCCTTTCATTACAGGACAATGACGTAATTGAAATGGGAAGAACCTTTCTTATATTCGTTAAGGTGGGTGGGTGATGAAAATTATATCCTATAGCTTAACCGACATTGGCAAGCGGAGGGAACAAAATGAAGACCGCGTGAAGATTGTTGAACCAGTTGACCCAAATGTCAAAGCTGGATTGGGCTGCCTATACATCGTCGCTGATGGTATGGGGGGACATGAAGCAGGTGGGTTAGCCAGTCAAATGGCAGTTGACCTGATATCCCAACGCTACTACTCTATGGAAGCCCGCTTCGCCTCTTCGGGCAACCACATAGGGTTGTCGCTACGTTCCGAACCACCTTCTCCCTCCATTGAGGAAAATCTCAGGAAATCGGTCATTTATGCCAATGAGAGCATCCACGACGAAAGCA
Organism: uncultured bacterium; assembly: GCA_964601015.1. Classification (GTDB taxonomy): domain Bacteria; phylum Poribacteria; class WGA-4E; order DTYX01; family CAZRLY01; genus CAZRLY01. The sequence goes on along the minus strand of CAZRLY010000077.1, from coordinate 9,282 downwards.
AAGATTCGATGTTTGGAATAGGCACAACAGTTACCTTAGCACAAGTTTTGGATGATAAGGCTTATATAGCAAATGTGGGCGATAGTAGAACCTATCTGTTCAGGGACGGCTGCCTAACTCAAATCACAGTTGACCACTCCTGGGTAGAAGAACAAGTAGCGCACGGCATTATCACCGCTGAACAGGCGGAAACGCATATACACAAAAATATACTCACGCGGAGTTTAGGTATTCAGCCAGACGTTCAGGTAGACATCTTTTCCACTGATTTGCTGTCAGGTGACCGATTGCTTCTGTGTTCAGATGGTTTAACAACTCCCGTCAGGGATATCGATATTGCTCAAATTTTAGAATGTTCCCGCACCCCGCAAGAGGCGTGTGAAAGACTTATCGACATCGCAAACGAAAAAGGCGGGCCAGATAACATCAGTGTTATAGTCGTTCAACTAACAGTCCCCCCTCATGAATCAAACGAAAAAAAAAACGATACTCAACCGATTATCTGGGCGCAACGCCGTAGCGAAAGTATACTGAAACGCATCATCAATAAATTAATAGTTCCTAAATCCATAGACAACTATGCTCGCTTTGCTCGGTAGTTTACTTAAAACCGTAAACTACAAAAGCCGACATGGAGCTAACAGTGGGCATTCCGGAATTTTACGGGATGCAGAAGTTAGATAGGTGTCCGCAGGGATTTTCGGGTCTCTTTCGCCGAAAATCCAGCGGGGGCCCGTATTGCGGGATATCACACCGACAGATGTTGTTCCAGTTGGTCGCTCTGTGGGACCGTATTAAGGGTAGCCGAAAGGTGAATGTGTGCGGTCCGTAAAAACCCTATTTAACAGTCACGAGGAGCAAAAAACTCTCACATTCAGGAGGGCTTAAACCAAAACAAACACGCCGCCAGTACCACGACCTACCACGCAAAGGAAAAGGATGTGTCAGATATCAGGTCAATGCTAACTTAGATGGTTTTCGCAAAGGCGACATTGTCAAAGTCAAAAGAAAATGGGTTAAACAAATTAACTCCATTTATAGTAACGGCTGCATAGCTTTTGCACGGCGTCCTGGTGAGCCAAATTGTGCAAAACCCAAAGATTGTCAATTGTTAAGACGAGGACAAACCGTGATATGGGAAAAGGCTGTCTGCCCTACGGCGTCAGCCCGGAGGGTGGAATAGTTGTTAATGTATAGCAAGAATTTTCTATCAAATCAAAGACTTATTTCTATACATCTACTCATCATCCAGCTATAAGTGTTATTATTCTGTGGATACCATTCCTCAAAAGGGGGAGGCGTTGTAATGTCACACGACTTTATTGGTCAAACCATCAAGGGCTATCATATAGACGCATTATATCATAGCGGTGGCGGGATGGGTGATATTTACACGGCAACTGACAACAACAACAATGAAGTAGTCATAAAAATTCCCAAACTAAATAGTGAAGATACCAACAAATACATTGAGAGATTTAAAGAAGAGATAAGATACCATCAAGGCATATCACATACGAACATTGTTAGATATATTACCTCAGGGGAATTTCCCAAGGTGGACGATGATGGAATGTCAGTGAATATTCCGTATATGGTAATGGAATTTGTGGAAGGAATTGACCTTCATGATTATCTCAAAAAGAAAGATACCCTTGAGGTAGAAGAGTCCTTAAAGATTGCCAAACAGATAGCAGAAGCCCTCGATGTTGTCCACCAGAACGGAATTATCCACCGAGACATCTCAACTAAAAATATAAGGATAACAGAAGATGGACAGGCAAAATTAATGGACTTTGGGATAGCAAAATCAGTATACAGCCATAGAAACTTGACTAAAACTGGGATGGTTATAGGAAATATTCACTTCCTTTCCCCTGAAGCCGTTAGTTCGAAAGAACTTACTCGTCAATCTGATATCTATTCTCTGGGCGTAGTATTGTATAAAATGCTTACAGGCAAGTTTCTGTTTGATGGAGAGAACGAATCTTCGATTCTTTATCAAATTGTTCACGGTGTGCCTTCAGAACCGATTCACATCAACCCCAATATCCAGCGGAGAGTTAATGTGCTGGTACTCCGCATGATTAGCAAAGATTTGACCATTCGCTACGCGGAGATTATAGATTTGCGCAAAGAGATAGACGATATATTGCGTACACTGGTGGACGGAGGAAAAACGTCCCGCAAACTCCGCATTTTTCTTGCCACCTGCGTCGCGCTCATCATGTCCTCCGCATTTGCACTCACCTGCTTATGGGCAGGACGCAAGTATTCTACCCTCAATCAATTCTATTTCTTCGATAAGCAGGCGGGTAAAATTTACTTGTATCAGGGAAAACCAACCGAAAAATGGTTAATATTCTTTCCAAAACGCTGTGAGCCAGGATATGATGTCAACAGGTTTGTTCAGGGGAAGGTGGAAACTTTGTTAAAACGTGAATTCAAAGGCCGCCAGAAAGCGGAAGAGGAATTGGCAGAGAACTTGACGACACTGGAAAAGGGAATTTACTACTACGAAAAAGGTGAATTCCACAAGGCGGCAATTTACCTGAATTCACCTGAAAATGTGAATAATCCACGCGCTAAGTCTTATTTGGAAAAAATCCGCTCGAATCCCGGGAGCAAGTGAGCAATAGGATGCCTGTGCGAAAAGCTTGGACTATAAATTCTGTTTTACCAAATCGGCATGATTCTTGCCCTGTGCATCTCTGAAAATATTCTGTAGCCATTAAGTGCCTATCCTAAAAATGGGAAGCGGAAGTCCCCGACTGCCGCTTCGCTAAAGGCAAAGCTACGGGCAAAAAAAGGTGTCCTTAGATGAAGTCAAAAATATCCGCCGACAATCTGAAATACTCTATAGTTCTTTGTGGATATTATCTGCTTTCAACTCTCATCTCTCCGAATATAGCAACAGCGTTAGATGCTGAGAGTATATTAAAAAGGACAGGACTATCCATCGTCACCATCTCAAATAATGGGCGAATCGGTTCAGGTTGCATTGTCAGTTTAGATGGCTTCATCTTGACCGATTACGGTTTGGTAGCCGAATTCACCAGAATTCGGGCCATGCAAGCGGGGAATGACAGCGAAATGCGGATGGATAAACCTAAAAACAGCCTGCGAAACGGCTCTACCTCATTCCATCTGCAATTCAGTAATGGCGCAACTGCTTCAGCCGGTTTGGTAGCAGTCAATGAACGCTTGAACGTAGCATTATTGACAGTTAATATCTCAAAGAATCCTAAAACAATCCCGCTTGGAAATTCAAACGCGGTGCGGAAAAATGAACAGATAGCAATAATCGGCGCGCCAATATCCAAAGGCGGGGGCATAACGTTTCTCTACGGAACCGTCACTCATAACAAGCGACTGCGCGAGCCAGGCGTGGGGATGTTTCAAATTACCTCGACTTTTCACCCTGTATACAGCGGCTCTCCTGTCCTGAATTCAGAGGGAGCAGTGATTGGCATCATCATCGGCAAAATTTGCAAAGGAGATAACGTTGGCTTCGCCATCCCTATAAACCCTGTAAAAAAGTTCTTAGAAGAACACGGTGTGAAATGGCAAGAACACAACACCTTGATAGCAACAAGCAACCCGCTGGATAATGATAATCTGTTCATCACCGTATTATTTGGCATCCCCGCAGTAGGACTAATTATCGTACTTTTGGTAGCCCTCGGCGGACGGAGGAGAAAGGCAAAACCAGAAAGCCAGAAGGCAAGGGACTTTCCACTTCCGAAGGCGGAGGAGCGAAGCAGTAGTTCAGTCCAGTGCCTCGTATTTGGCGCGCGTATTGCAAGACTACATAACTCAAAGACGGGAGAATACTATTCACTCTCCTCTTCCGATATTACAATCGGTAGGAGCAGCAAGAACAACATCGTTATTTCCGATGAAACCGTCTCCAGACAGCACGCACTCATCAACAAAAGCGAAGGAGAATACATCATTCAAAATGTATCCTCCACCAATCATACTTATGTGAATGGAAAGCAAATTGACCGATATAAACTTCAGCACGGAGATAAAATCTCCATGGGAAACACAACCCTTGTTTTTATTGAAGATTGACTATTGGAAAAACAAACAATCTTCAAACGGGAGCGCAGACTTTGCGCTCCCGGACAATATTCAATCTCAGGGGGAATTATCATGAGTAGAAAACCCTTCAGCGCTTTGATACTAATTTTTGCTCTTTTATGTGGACAAGTCTTCGCCAAAGGCTCTCGGCCGCTGACAATGCAGGCATTCGTAGCAATGGGGGACGATGTGACAGCGGTTTCGTTGAATCCCGCCGCGCTAAAACGCTCAATCCAAACCACCGCCACAACATACATCCCCGATAATTCTGATTCCTTCTACGGCGCTTTTTCTCTTGCACTGCTTGACCCAACTACACCAAATACGGCTTTTGGCGTAACCTTTGAATACGAAGATACTAACGAAAATTATCAGGAATATATAACAACCTTGACCGCGGCTTTCAAAGTCGGCCCTTTGGCTATGGGTGTCAACGGCAATTACTACGCAGGCAACCAAACAATTCGCCAAACTTCAAAAATTGACCACGAATACGGTATTGATATAGGATTGATTCTAAAACCAACTAAATCTTTCGCGCTCGGCGGCTCACTCTTTAACGCCTTTACAACGGCTTCTGAAGTTGAAACCGATTCAGTATTCAGAAGGGATTTTAATCGCATAGCCAGAGTGGGAATGGTAACCAACCCACTATACAACGATTACAGCCGTTTTTCCATCGCTGTGGACGCCGATGTAAGGCTAAACTGGGATGAGATTCAAAAAAGTAAATGGGAACATTTTTACGTCGGGACAGAACTGTCCTTGTTTAATACTATTGCAGCAAGGGGCGGAATTAAAGCGGATATTATAGACAAATTAACATGGGACAACTTTGACCGATTTCGCGACAGCCTCGTAATGACCGCGGGGGGGAGTTTGAGAATCTACAAAGTGCAAGCTGATTACGGCTACGAACGACACCAAAACGGAAACTCCCAACATATTGTAACAGCCTCACTAAATTTGTGGGAGGAAACGCCTACGCCCAAACCAATTAAAGATGCCATATATTTAACAAAAAAAGGCGAATATGGAGAAGCGATTTACATACTTGAGGAGTTTTTGCGAGATAACCCCAAAGATAAGCAAGCGAGAAAAACGCTTGCCAGCGTACTTTATCAGGAAGGCATAAAGGAAACCACCGTGGGCAAATACGAAGAAGCGGCTGCCAAATTCGAGGAAGCTTTGCTATATAATCCAAAAAGCGACTCCATAAAACAGGCTTACGCTGATGCTTCAGTAGAAGTATGTAACAAATTATTAAAAGACAATAAATGCGACGAGGCAATGTCCAGAGCGGAGAAAGCCTTAAATATCAACCCCAACGACGATACACTAAAAAACATCTTAGCAGAGGCAAAACGAAAGAGGGAATATACCGGAGAAATTATCAAAGAGGTACAATCTAAGATATCCGGACAACAGTACGATGACGCAATAGAACTCCTGAAACAATTGGGTGCCCAGGCTGAAAAAGTAGAGGGTATCAACGATATTACCAAGCAGATAGTGGAGGGGAAAATCAAAGTGGAGAAAACAACACTGGTAAGGGAAGCATTTGGCGCTACCGGTGATTACGAGGCGAGAATCGCAAAATGGAAGCAAGTAATCCTTCTAACAAAGCGTTTGGAAGCGGAGGCGTTGCGGGGGCAGGTAGCCCAGGTTTACAGCGACGCAATATCCGAATACAAGGGAAACGAGGAAGCACACACAGAAATTTTAGAAAAGTTTCGTAGAGAATCTCAAGCCTGGGATATAAACACTGACGCCATGTCGGCTTACAAGGTGGGCAGCCTGCCGGAAGCTACGGAAAAGTTCAGACAAGCCTTAGAATTCGACCCAAATCTGGTGGAAGCCCATAAAATGTTAGCCATAACCTTAGCCAAACAAGGACAAACGGAAGAAGCTAAAACGGAATTCTTGAAAGCTAAAGAAATGATGCCCAAATTGCCACTGGTACTCAAATTCATAGATAAAATAGAGCAGGAAGTTTTAGACGTATTTAAAGAAACGAGCAAGGAAAATTTAATAGACTGGCTCATTAAATTGAGGTGAATGTCACATGAGGAAACAAACCCATCTACAAACAACATTATTTATAATATTCTGTGCGTGCATTTTTTTGATTGTTGAATCGCTTTATGCTGAAGGTGCCTATGTTGGCGAACACTGGATTGCCAACGACGCTAAAATCATTCTGCTTTCGTTTTCAACAGGCGCCAAACACGACGCAACGGAGATTGGCGGAGGTTTTCCAAAACACATCTCAATAGCGGCGCATGCTCGTGAAGGCTACTGCTGGGCGACAAATTCCGCCAAAGGTGAAGTGGTAAAGTTCATGCCGAATGGCAAATACCAGCAAGTAAAGGGGTTTTCTCTACCCGTGTCCATAGCGTTAGATATAGAAGATGGCAGCTTGTGGGTAGCAGACTATGGGACATCTGACATCGCCAGATTGTCAAAAAACGGAGAGGAAATGGCAAGGTTGGAGACACAGGGATTTCCCTATTCCCTCTCAGTCAATTATCGCGACAGAAGTTGCTGGGCGCTCATTAAGAAAACGTCTGAAGTATGGCTTGTAAAAATCTCTCAAACGGGGCGGGAGGTAGCGAGGATTCGCCTTAGCCCCACACTTAAGCGTGGGGGAAAAGCAGACGAGAAGGACAACTTCAAAATATCAGCATCCCACTGGGATACCGGGTGTTGGCTCGCTAAACTAAAGGAAAACAGACTCATTAAGCTCTCCCAATTGGGGGATGCACAATTTCAAGTAGATTTCCAAACCAACCGCAGTAGCAGCGGTGCTCTGTGCCCGCTTGAAGAGCAAAATATACGCGATATAGCCTCTGATTTGCTTGATGGAGGGTGTTGGGTAGTGGGTGTGGGGATGAACGCGGTACTTAAAGTATCCAACGCGGGAAAACCTTTACATAAAGTCATCGGATTTGACAGTCCTACGGAAATATCCCGCAATCCCAGCGATAACACATTCTGGATTAAAGACCAAAATGGGAACCGCATCGTCAAACTGCCAACCGACGAAAACGAAGTTCCACTCGCCATTGCAGGTTTCACCAGCGATAAATTGTGTGTGAAACACCCCGCGTCAATACGACTCTTAAACGAATGGAAGGCGGAAGGCGAAGGGCAACGTCAGAAAGCAAGCGGGGATGCAGATAAGCGCGAAGGCGAAGAAAAGCCAGAACCGAAACCTGATGTTAAAGAGGAAGAAACCAGCGTTACAACCCCAAAACCGACGCAAACAACGCCACCCAAACCTCCCGAGGAGTCCAATAAACCCGATAAATCTGAATCTGCACCCGCCTCCTCCCGTAACGAAACGAAGGGACGAAACGGTAGTTCACAGAAAAACAAACCCAACGTCAACAAGGGTAGCGGCGGGCTGCTGTCCCGCCAGCCCAACAAATCCAAAATCTCGAAGATTCCCCCGCATCCACCTTCACCAACTAAAGAATTTATCGGCATTAGATTCCTCCAATTGTTCGACGGACTTAGTTTGCAACGTTTAAAAAATACCACCACAACCTTGGGAAGGCGTTACGCATGGAACTATAACGGCGATACCTATACCGTCCTCATCGGTATGGATGTGGAAACGTATAATTCATATTCCAACAGAGAACGCAGTAAACTGAACGAGATGGTTTTAGAGGGCATACGGGTTGTGCAAAAATTAGCTCTTGAGTTCCGTAAAATAGCAGAGAAAAAAGGTTGGAATGGCGAGCAACTGGCAAACTTTGTGCTTTCCTTCGTCCAGAGTCTGCCCTATACCGTAGACAGTGTGACAACGGGATACGATGAATTTAAATCCTACGCCTTTGAAACGCTCGTAGCCGGCGGTGGCGATTGCGAAGATACCAGCATTTTAGCAAGTAGCATGCTGATGGTACTCGGATACGATGTCGTTCTGATAAATCCGCCCGGGCATTTGGCCTTCGGCATCACGGGAAACTACGGCGGATACTACTTTGAACACAAGGAAAAAAAATACTTCTACTGCGAATCCACTGGAACGGGATTCAAGGTTGGAAATCTACCCGAAGAATACAGGCATGTCAAAGTGAACATCTTTAATATTGTCGATAGTGAAAAGTAAAGAGTAAAAAGTAAAAAGTAAGGGCTATCCTCCTGAACCTCTGCACGCTTGAAAGCGGCTCGGAACAAAGTGGAGAGGCGAAGCGGCTTTTCAGGTTCAGAAGGCTGAAATTGCCATTCCATTTGACCTTTAGCTTTTAGCCTTTATCCTTTAGCACTCTTTGTAAATTACTCTTTACTCTTTACTCTTTTTCGTCCTAAGCTCATTTTCAACACCTCTGAAAATTTAATTAGTATCTGCTGATTTTCTAGTTTAATGGCGTCTGGATAGCAGAATTTCCATTATTAGCCATAGATGAAACATAGAAAATTTGGGGGACGCAAAGTTCGCAAAGAAGCGGAGAACGCAGAGAAAAAAGGGCATTGGGCCCTTCGCGTCCTTTGCCTCTTTGCGTTCTCTGCGTCCCAAAATTTGACGATAAGATTTCAAGTGGTGTTGAAAACAGGCTAAGTAATACTACAGCATAGCCCAAACCAAACACGAAACATTAAGGACGGATATGTCCTCTCTGATTTTCAGGGGTGATGTCAATGCAACGATATACAATTTTCGCCTTCGTTTTCATACTCTCCTGCGCCTATGGTGCGCTGGCGGTACATGCTGAAAAATACGCTGTGTTGGTGGGAATCTCAGAGTACGAGACAATAAAACCAGCTCTGAAATTCGCAGAATTGGACGTGGATTATCTAAAACCTATCTTAGAGGAATATGCCCATTTTGACCCAAAAAATATTCAGGTTTTGAAGGGTAAAGACGCTATAAAAAGCAAAGTCGAAAGCAGGATAAAAAAATACGAGTTTGTCACGCAAGAGGATATTTTCTTATTCTATTTTAGCGGACATGGAACCCTCTTAGTCAACAGAGACAAAAAAAGCGGTGTTGAGCGATTTCTATTACCTTACGAAGCGGAGATGGGCGATAAATATACATACATATCGTATGACGACTTGGGCAAATGGATAGAGCAAGTACCCGCTAAAAAATTTGTCATCTTAGATGCCTGTTACACAGGGGAGGGTAAGAGCGTAACGGAAGAGGGTGCTAAATCAATCAGCCATCCCCCAAAACCCGTACCC
>CAZRLY010000076.1:0-20642 GCA_964601015.1 uncultured bacterium | reverse complement strand
TTAGCAATCCAAGTCGAGCAGTGTACCATTAAATAAATTTGTCTGGGTACATATCTCGTCACCCCCGGCTTCCAACGGTCAATTCTATGTTCAGTTATCCGCTATCCAGCGTGCCGGGAACAAAAGCTCTATTTCCACAAGTCTTGATGCCGATGCACTTGAGCAACAAGAAAAAGAGTAAACTTTTCAAGAGCGGGGGTTGATTCCCCGCTCTCCCCTGTGGTATAATTCAAAAAGGACAACCAAATGGCTAAATCAAAAACACCAACATTCATTCTCGAACTTGCATTAGAAACATCAGCGCATGACGAAGCCGAACTCAATGCCAGATTTGAAGCTGCTCGCCAACTTTATAACGCCTGCCTTGACGAAGCTCTCCGTAGGCTTAACTTGTTGCGCCAAAGTAAAGGCTTTCAAAAGGCTCGTAAGATGCCGAAGACTGCCAACGGAAAGCGGAATAAAGAGCGAACAGAAGCGTTTAAAGAACTCAATTCCAAGTTTGACTTTAGCGAATATGCAATTATTATTTATGCTACTACAATCAGGCGTTCCTGGATAAACAATCATATCGACTCTAATACGGCACAAAAGTTAGCAAGCAGAGCATTTAAAGCCGCCCAGAAAGTTGCCTTCGGCCAAGCTAAAAGAGTAAGGTTCAAAGGTAAAAATCAGCTTAAATCTGTCGAAGGCTCAACCAACAAAACAGGCATCCGATACAAAGAAAAAACCGGTTACGTTGAAAAAGACGAAAAGATGTTGGCGAAGCCGTCATCTTTTGGCTTTGCCTATGTCTTTTGGAAAGGGCTTAAACTCAAGGCTATCATTAACCCCAATGATGCTGTTGTTGTTCATGGTTTATCGCATCGTGTCAAGTTCTGTAGAATCGTCAAGCGCATTTTCAACGGGAAAGTACACTTCTTTGTCCAACTTGCTCTTGAAGGCGAGCCATTGCAAAAGTTCAAAGCTCCTGACAAAATCGTTGGGCTTGACATTGGTCCCTCGACAATTGCTGTTGTCTCAGATAAACAAGCATCTCTTGAGCGTTTCTGCGATGAGCTAAAAGACAAACAGAAAGAAATAAGACTGCTACAACGAAAATCAGAACGGCAACGCCGTGCAAACAACCCTCAAAACTATAATCCCAACGGAACAATCAAAGAAGGCAAAAAGACCTGGCACTCTTCCACCCGATACAAGAAAACTAAGACTAAACTTGCTAACATCCAACGTAAACTCGCTGCCCATCGAAAATCACTTCACGGCAATCTTGCTAACCGCATCTTGAAATTAGGAAAGAACATCAAAACCGAAAAACTTAGTTACAGGGCGTTTCAAAAGAACTACGGGAAATCTGTCAAGAACAGAGCGCCCGGAATGTTCATGGAAATTATCCGACGCAAAGCCGAAAATGCTGGCGGCTCTGTAGTTGAGTTTTCTACTAAGACAACAAAACTTTCCCAGTATTGCCACAAGTGCGGTAAGTACACTAAAAAAAACCTTTCACAGCGAGTTCATACTTGCTGTAATCTCAACATTCAACGAGACGTTTATTCTGCTTTCTTGGCAGGAAGTATAAGTAGCGTTGAAAATCATGCAGTAGGCAAAGCCTGCTGCTTGGACACAGCCGATGTGCTTAAACGTTGGCGGAGTATAGAAGCTATTCTCCGGCAGGCGGTGTCCAGTAGTACCCAAGTTGCGAATGGAAGGCATCGTCCTTCCAGCTTTGGTATGGTCAATCCAAAAGCGGTAGGAGAATCCTGTGTGACCGAGACGGCATTAGCGTCTCAAACACCAAGAGAACTCTCTGCGCTTCAGGTTGACCCTATTCGAGACAGAGCGGCTCGCCTGCGAAGTTCTGATGTCCAACACCACAAGGGTGATGGAACTCCTGATGCTAAGAACCGGGATGTTGTAGCACTTCAACTTTGGTTGTTTTAACCTGTCTGCCTTCGGCACAGGCAGGCAATCAAGGTTGAAGTGTGAGAGTCCGGTGGAGGTATTCAGGACTAAGAACCTCCCGTATTTATACGGGAGAGTTTCAGTCTTAGTCACTGTCCTGAGAATATAAATTTCACTATATCATATAGGAACTGCAGTGTCAAGAAAAGATTTCCCCCACTTTTGGTAAAGCTCTTAGTTAAATTGGCTGGTATTTATTGTTTCCTCTTGCTAATGCTGAAACCTGGCAGCCGTTTTGTCGTACTATCTTTTTATTAATCAGGGATGTAAGCGACATGACAATCTATCGGTGGGTGAAGGCTGATGACATTGACGAGTTCACCCTCCGAATGTGAATTAAGGAGGATAATCATGCCCGCAAAAGATTCCATCACAATCGAATGTCCCAGTGGAAAAAAAATAAGGATAGCATTACCATCCCAAAAGATTATAAGTTATGAAAAATCTCTTTCGGCACCATTCACTGCTATACAGGATGATGCCAAATTTCTATTACGTTGGGATTATCAGGTGGCATGCAAAAACCTCTGCTATTTCGCACGAGAGTTGCATTCCTGACTCATCGTGCGAACGCAATGTCTTTTTGATGTGGTATGCTCTGTTGGGTATAGGGTGGGCTATCCACGAACCTTTTGCACCCATAGCAGAGTGGAGGGGGAAATTTAAATCTTTGATTTTTGCTTTTTCTTTATCCGGGTTTGCGCTACCATGCCGCAACTTTAAATACTAACGTGGGGAATTTCTGGCAGAAAGGTTAAAGTGTTACCTTTTATTTGCCGATAACAAAACCGAATAATCTTTTCCGATGCAGGGAACCTGCCGATTCTCCTTCCAGATTCTCTGTAACGAAAGGGCAAACCCATCGTGAGGTGGGGACGCAAAGCGACAGAACTTTTTACGAGTTGGCTGCGCTGCCGAATTACAGGAGATGAAAATACCTGCCAAATTCAATTCATAAATATTTGGTCTATCTCCTCTTTCTAAGGATAAAGCCGCCTATTGGAATGGACGACATAATTTAGGCGAAAGCGTCTCAAGCGGCATCTATTTCTACCAAATAAAAGCGGGGACTTCACCGCCACCCGTAAGATGATTTTGATGGCTCTTCACTAATGTTACAAAACCCTGAATCACCTAAATAAGTGGGGAAAAAGGGGATGATAATAATGTTACTCCAGACAAGAGTTATCCATCCAACTCTCTTGGGGACACTGCCCCTGAATTCGCAAATTCAAATCATTATGGCAAATTACGAAGCCAATCAACAACCAATCAATACGCTTATCTGTAAACGAGTACAGGAACTTAAAAAAAAGCGAGTTAGTGAGACAGAAAAAAACGCGGGTGGTGCGTTGCAAGAAAGAACACATGACCGCGCCTTCTCAAAAAAGGGGAGGCGCTCAAACAAACATGTGGACATCCTTGCATAAAGATGGTTTCCTGAAGACACGTCCAATTTTCACCTATCTAAAGATTTAGTCTAAAGACAAGGTGCTGGCTTAATAGATTGAGTGATAATAGCCAACACCGTACCTTTAGATGTAGTCTTTAGACCGGTGATAAACTCCCGCTATCAGAAGCATTCATGATACCTCAAAACATCTTAACTTGATACGCATGATTCAACAGGACATTTCAACCTATACTGTTTTGCGTTTTGCGCAAAAACTTGCAGGTTGAAGGTCAGGGCTATAGCTTTTTTAATGTGCCTATCGCACGGCAATGAAGCCTAAATGAGGTTAGCGGCATGAATCTTGCCCTATCCTGCAACACATTTCCATAGTCTTTTACGCCAAGGGGACACCCCGATTTATCTGGCTGGGGAATTGGCGCTATCTCCCTTCATTGTTAATTTTACCTTGACTTTCACAACTGCCAAATGGTAAAATTTTAGCGTTCAGCGGAAGAAGCTAACGCTCACATGTGGCTATTATTCTACGCAGGTTGCAGCTACCGTTTGGGAAAAGGAGGACAAAAAAATGCAACGCAAAAGTTTAGTATTCGCAACATTGATAACATTAACCCTTATACTGATGTTTGGTACGGTGGTGCCAAATGTTTTGGCTGACAAAGTCTTGATAGGTTTTGCAACACAGCCAGGGAGAGCCGAAGAAGCGTTAGTTCGTGGGACTGGCGGTACCATTAAACACACTTACCATATAGTGCCCGCCATAGCCGCAGATGTCCCTGGAGCTGTCATTGCACAACTTCGGGCTAACCGACAGATAACTCACGTCCACCCCGATGGCAGGGTGCAAGCACTTGATACTGAATTGGACGGCTCCTGGGGCGTCAAGCGTATCGGCGCTGGAACAGTGCATAGCTACAATAGAGGCACTGGAGTAAAGGTTGCTATTCTCGACACGGGGATTGACTACACGCACATTGACCTTGACGCCAACTATGTTAGAGGATATGATTTCGTAAACAGTGATATTGACCCAATGGATGACCACGGGCACGGCACGCATGTAGCTGGCATTGTCGCCGCAGAGGATAATGGCACTGGGGTAGTTGGTGTTGCTCCGGAAGCCAAACTTTACGCTTTAAAGGTGTTAGACGCAAGTGGCAGCGGCTATTGGAGTGATATCATTGCTGCCCTTCAGTGGGCAGTAGATAACAACATGCAAATGGTCAATATGAGTCTTGGGGCAGATAGAGCGCCCGACGACGTCAAAAACGCCTGCGATAATGCTTATGCTGCAGGGGTTTTGCTATTCGCTGCGGCAGGAAATGACGGCAATCCCAGAGGCAAAGGCAACAGTGTAGATTGTCCCGCCCGATACGATTCCGTCATTGCTGTGGCGGCTACTGACCAATCCGACCAAAGAGCGAGTTGGTCTAGCACTGGCGACCAAGTGGAACTGGCTGTGCCCGGGGTAGATATCAACTCGACCTTATTAGGTGGGGGATATGGAGAAAAGAGCGGTACGTCAATGTCATCGCCTCACGTAGCAGGAACCGCAGCGCTCGTTTGGACTGCTTTTCCTGACTGGACTAACGCCGGCGTCCGAAACCAACTTCAGGTTACTGCCGTTGACCTTGGAAAAGAAGGCAAAGACTCGCTGTACGGCTACGGTTTAGTCGATGCCGATGAGGCAGCTCCTTCAACAGAACCTAACAACCCACCAGTAGCAAATGCCGGTGAACCTTATAGTGGAACAGAGGATGTCGCTATAACTTTCGATGGTTCTGGCTCCTCCGACCCTGACAATGATTCATTAACCTATACGTGGGATTTCGGCGACGGCGCTACAGGAACGGGAGTCAATCCGTCACACGCCTACGCTTACGGAGGGACGTTTACGGTTACGCTCACAGTGAGCGATGGGAAGGGCGGCACTAATTCAGACGTTACAAACGCCACCGTAACGGAGGTAAACGATAAACCGGTGGCTGACACGAACGAACCATACAGCGGCACTATTGGCACAGCCATCACCTTCGACGGTTCAGGTTCTTATGACCCGGATAACCAAGACGGCACTACAGCCAATGACCAGACGTTGACCTACTCCTGGGACTTCGGTGACGGAGCAACAGGAACGGGGGTAAGTCCGTCACACGCCTATGTTGCTGAGGGAATTTACACCGTCACTTTAGTCGTGAACGACGGGGTAGTAGATTCTGAGCTTTCTGATACTACAGCCACTGTAACCACAGAGCCAACCGAGCCAACCACAGTGAGTATTAGCTCAATTACTTACAGCACCACAGGCGGAAAGCATAACAATCTTCATCTACTGAGCACCATCAACCTTGTTGACAACCTCGGCAACCCGGTTGCAAGCGCCTCTGTATCAATCGATGTTTCCTGCGACGACTCCTTATATGCTTCGGAGACAGATACAACAGGGACAAGCGGAACAGTGACGTTCAAATTTACAAAAGCTCCATCAGGCTATTATACGACGACAGTCACCTATGTTTCGACTGCCCAAGGGCTAACTTGGGGTGGCGTCACTCCAGAAAACGGCTTCAACAAAGACGGCGGCAGCAGCAAAGGCCGGCAAACAGCGTTGTTGCAGAATACGCCGAACCCATTCAACCCCGAGACTTGGATTCCCTTCAAGTTGTCCAAAACCGAGCATGTGGTTATCAAAATCTACAACGTGACTGGCAACTTGGTCAGGACGCTTGACTTGGGCGATAGACCAACGGGTGCTTATATCTCAAAGGATAAGGCGGGTTACTGGGATGGAAGGAGCATTACTGGCGAAAAGGTAGCAAGTGGCGTCTACTTCTACCTGATGGAAGCTGGTAAGTTTAGAGCCATGAGGAAAATGGTCATCATGAAATAGGTTCATTTGACCCTCCGGCTGAATGCTTCAGCCATCAGATGAGGTGTTGGAATTGACTCGGGTCAATTTTTTCCCTGACTCACGATGAAACTCTGCAACTTTGAGGAGGAGAAATGATATGGCTCATGTGGGCTTTGATGAAACCTACATGAGCCATTTTTGTGTTCGATAATCAAAAGAACACCCAAGGAGATTCAAAAAAGGTTATAATCAGTAGTCCTTAAACACGCTCAATCGGTCTGGATTTAGCAATCCACGACACACCAACGGGAGCATTTGCGGAGTACCGATAATTCCTTTCCAGCATAAAAAATCACCTGAGGAGGTAATTATGAAACATAGCATAGAACTTTCGTTACGCGAACCAAGCGGCGTCCCGCGGCAGCGGTATCCGGTAATCTGCGGTGTGCCGTTTCCACAGGGAATGTTGGCGGATGTTGATTCGCTTAGATTGATGGACAAAAATAGTGAGTTACCGTTACAAGTAGCGCAGACATGTGTATGGCAGGATGGTAGCGTTCGTTGGGCGTTGCTTGATTTCCAGGTGGACGTTTCACCTACTGAAGAACGCAAGCTACAGTTGGAATTTGGGGATGGTATTCATCGCAACGCAGAGCCAGACAATACAGTGCGCATTGCAAAATCAGGGGACGAAATACGACTGGAGACAGGTTTGATAACTGTGTATTTTAAGGGCGGCGGAAGAATTCCCTTTGAGCAAATACGGTTCAAGGAACATCCTGTGTTCTTCAGCGACGATGCCATTCTAAGCGTTCGAGTTGATGGGAAAGACTACCGGGCGAAAGGTGGCGACTCAACAGTGAAGGTGGAGGAATCTGGGCCATTGCGAGCGGTAGTGACGACACAAGGCGCGTTCACCACTGAAGACGCCGATAAATCGTTGGATGTGGTTGCGCGCATCCACGCTTGTGCAGGATTGCCATATTTGCGCATCTATCTGACGTTGACCAATCGTGTGCCGCAACCGCTCGTCCATCTCGAACGTGCTACGCTCAAGTTGCAACTTGCGGATGTGGATGGTAATGGGTTCATTTTGGGTTCGGCAGGACACTACGGAAAATTCGCCGTTCATCGCGCAAAAGAAGGACGGGTGAGTTTGCGCTGTAGCACTGAACCCGCACCGGATACAGCGGTTCGACGGGCTGCAACTGAATATACCGTTATCGCTGGCGCGGATGCGCCGACCAAACATCCAGGCCCCTCCTGGCATGCGCCGTTGTTGGGTTCCGCCACCGTAGGGCAATCTGCCAACTTGCCAGAGGGATTTCACACTACCTTAGCCTTACGACATATCTGGCATAATGCACCCAAAGAACTATCGGTAACTTCTGACGGGATTCAATTGGAACTGTATCCTGAATGGGAATCTCCGTTGGAATTTTACCGTGGTGTGGCGAAAACACATGAATTGCTGTTGTCCTTTGGCGAGGGAACGCCCGATGAGCTAAAGACAAAACTAACAGCGATAGCTTTTTTGGAGCCAATGAGCGCAATGGTTTCCACGCCCCATTGGATAGAGGAAAGCGGAGCGTTCGGTAGGCTCTTCCGATACCAGCCGGAAAAATACCCCTGGTTCGAGTTTCTCTTCCGTCGTTTGCATGAAAAGTGGTGCTGGCGTCCTGACCAATTTCGCATCGGCGACTACCAACTGGGCACGACGATGCTGGACTTTGCTGACCAATGGTTACCACGTCGCGGCGGACAGTGGGAGAACAACGAGATGGACTACGGCTACGCACTGATGCTTCAAACTTTGCGAACCGCTTACCCTGTACCGTTGCCCATCATAGAGCAGGTTATTCACCACCAGATTGATGTGGATACGCGCCACGATTCCAGTCGTGAGTGGGAAATTGGAGGGCAGTGCTATCACTTCGCCAAACACGGCTGGGCAGTTGGCATCGCATTATGCCATGAGTGGTTGGAGGGCCCTTTGTTTTTCTATCTTGTAACGGGCTATCGCAGGGCATTGGAAGTTGCCCTCGCGCGCGCAGAGCATTTCTGCCGCGCTGTTGACGCAGGTATACACCGACAAAAAACCATCGCACGCGTCTCCGGCTATCCGCTCATGGCTCTTTCAACCATTTATGAGCACTTCCCTAACCCAAAATATCTGTGTGCTTGTGAGAAGATTCTGGACTGGTTGGAAGAGTGGGTTGCTGATGAGGGAGGATTGGTGTGGAATACTTTTGGTCCAGAACGCGTGGACAACGCCGAAGGAATCCTTGGCAGAGGCGTCATCTGCCAAGGACTAATGCGATACCATAGACTCACCAAAAGCGAGCGCGCCTGGAAGTTGCTTACTGATGCTATCGAACACGCACTGGCAACCGGATTGTTTACCCGCGAAGGATTTGCTGTGAAAATGAGCAGCCTCCGACGTAACTACTATGCGCCGGGCGAATCGGATTTTATCCTGGAACCGTTAGCCTATGTCGCCATGGAGTGCAAGAACTCAGTTTTTGCAGAGGAGTGCGAAGACTCAGTTTGCGCAAAACACCAAGAATATCTGCGCCTTGGTTACCTCAACCTCAAACTCGCTGTCATCCAGCGCAACGCCGTCCGCGGACCGGGACATCCTACCACTGAAGAATACCGGTTCTGGCTGCCGTTTCTGGATTACCTCGACAGGGTGGGGATGTTGGAAGATTTGAGGTTATGCTAACCAGGTGAGATGTTCACGAGATATATTGACCCAACAACCGAGCTTGGATTTAAAAAACTGCTCGGAGAGGAGGAAAGTAAACCTGTTCTGATTTTGAATAATTCTGACATTAACCTTGAAAACTTAACGGTTGTATAGTACAATTTAATGGAACTACGTTTAACAGCGTGTTTGCGTAGGGGCTAAAAATCTATGATAAGAAAGGCAAGGAAATGGATGAGCACACATTATTCACGGAACTGGTCGAACTATGCAAAAATCTTGAGGCAACAACTAAGAAAAATGAGAAAACCCAATTAATAGAGGCATTTCTGCAAGAACTGAAAGAGGAGGAGATTTCGCCATCAGCATTTTTAATCTTAGGAACGATTTTTCCTTCCTTGGATTCCAGAGCCTTAAACGTCAGCGCGGCGACAATTCAGAAGGTAACGAGCAAAATAAAAGAGGGAACTTCAGATGAAAAGCCGCTTACTATTCTGGATGTTCACAACTATTTTTGTGAGATTGCATCTGCTTCTGGTAGAGGTTCCAGGCAGAAAAGAGAGGGGCTACTCGAAAGTTTATTAAGTCAAGCCGGTTCACTGGAGGTTGAGTATATTATCAAGATTATCTTCGGCGAGATGCGTCATGGAGTCGCTGAAGGTGTGATGATTAAGGCGATTGCTCAAGCAGCGGGCGCAACCCTGAAACTGGCGCAGAGGGCATCCATGCTCTCCGGGGGCAATCTCGGAGACTTGGCGCAAATTGCGCTCACAAAAGGCAAAGGGGGATTGCAGGAAATCAACCTCCAACTGTTTAGGCCGATTGAACCTATGTTAGCTCAATTGGCTAAAGATGTCGAGCAAGTGTTCACAGAACACGGTGAAAAAAGCGCGCTGGAATACAAGTACGATGGCGCTCGTGTCCAGATTCACAAAAAGGGCGACGAAGTGGCGATATTCAGCAGGCAATTGAACGATGTCACAGCCAGCCTACCGGAGATAGTTGATTTAACAAGAGAGTTTGTGAAGGCGGATGAGGCGATATTGGACGGCGAAGTCGTAGCGGTTGGGGAGGATGAAAAGCCACTGCCATTTCAGGATTTGATGAGGCGGTTCAGAAGGGTACACGAAATAGATAGGCTGATGGAGGAAGTGCCGATAAAACTCTATCTGTTCGACTTGATGTATCTGGACGGCACATCACTGATAGATACGCCCTACGAGCAAAGGTGGAATATGCTCACTGAAACCTGCGGAGATAAGTTTTCGACTGAGCGGATTGTAGCGAACAACATCTCAGAAGCCGAAAACTTCCTCAACCGGGCGATGGAATCAGGACATGAAGGCTTGATGGCAAAGTCACTCACCAGCGATTATGCGCCGGGTGCCAGGGGCAAAAAATGGTTTAAAATCAAACCCGCCGAAACTCTGGATTTGGTCATCGCAGCCGCTGAATGGGGACATGGCAGAAGGCAGGGCTGGCTTTCCAATTACCATCTCGCGACAAGAGACGAGGAATCAGGCGAATACCTCGTCGTCGGGAAAACCTTCAAGGGACTTAAAGACCAAGAATTTATTGAGATGACGCAGAGGTTGCAAGCTCTCAAAACCTCTGAAAGTGGCATCACAGTTTACGTCAAGCCTGAAATAGTTGTGGAAGTGGCGTACAACGAGATTCAAAAGAGTCCACACTACAAATCCGGGTTTGCGTTGAGATTTGCCCGGATAACAAACATCAGGGATGACAAGACTCCGCAACAAGCGGATGCGATGGGAAGATTTAAGGAATTGTATGCGAAACAGTTCCAGCGCAAGGCGAAAGCGAAGTGGAGTTAAGAGCTAAACACAAGGAGTTTGAGATGAATCCAAACGAAGTACGTTATCAAGTAATCTCCACATTGCTACAAGTTGGTGTACCTCTGACTTTCACTGAGCTTGTGGTTCAGTGTGGGATTGCAGAAGAAGAGATTCTTCCCGTCTTGAGGGAGTTGGTAAACAAGAATTTGGTGGTTGAAGGTGAACTGCTTCCTGATAAACCGACGCCACAATACTGTTGGGGCGCACGTTGGGAGAGAGAGGCACAACGCCGCGCAGCCGGTTCAAAGCAAAAGCTCAAGGTAATTGTTAGTCCAACCGAAGTAGTGCCAGAACACAAGCTGGACATTGATAGCGAGCCGGTGCTGGTTTTTTACAACTACGTCATCAATGAATACAAACCACCGCAGGATAAGCGATTTCTCGTATTTTTGCAGTGTTCCGTGAGACGCCCCTTCTCTTCCTCGCCGTCGCATGCCTCAATGAGGCGAGCAATATCCGTCGCCACGGGTTTTGACCCGAGCAAAGACTTTGAGAGTTGTCCGGCTCACGTTGTGGTATTGGCAAGCAAGATTGGGCCTGTGCCTTACGAACTTGAAGATGTTTATCCTGCCAACGTCCGTGGAGGCGGCGTTAAACACTTCGATGGCACATACTACGCTCGCGTGAAGCCGATACTGGCTGAACGAATGGCACGGTATATCATCGCTCATGGGAATAACTACGATGGGATTACCACGTTCACTGAGAGCCGATATGGTGAAGTCATGAAGGAGGCCAAAAACATTGCAGGCGAGGGCTTTCGTGTTCTGCCTATGCCGGATGGCCCACGAATTATGCAAATGGGCACATCCATACCTCGCACATATTGGGCGAAATACTGGATTCAGTTGTATCTGGAAATAGTGAGTTGGCTTGAACCAGTTCAACAAGCACAGGCAGAAGAGCGACTGAAGAAAATGGATGTGAAATATGGTGGAGGGATTATTTGAATAAGTAAATTTAGGAGTGCAAAAATCAACGAAGTGTATTTTTGCAAGGTAATTGGGCAAGTTACCCCATTAACTGATTTCCTTGATGCGGCGACTCTTGCTAGAGCCATCGGTGTCGTCTGATAATCGGTGGCTCTCTGCGCTTTGTATAAAATCGAAAAACACTTGTTGCCGGATTCCGTAAAATTTGTTGTTAGTATACTAAAAAACAGGAGGGAAAAATGAGGACATGTTATGAATATTATTGTCGTCTCCGGGAAGAAATGGACCGGTGGTTATCCCAGAGTATGCGGATGGATGGCCCCGGCCCGCACGGTGGCGGGGAGGACGAGGCAAACTATTCGCTTGCCTGGTTTCCGCACTATTTGGTTACCCACAACGAGAAAGTAGTTCCGCATTTTCGGAATCTGCTCGCAGATTTGGAGAATTGGGTAAGGACGGATTGTCTGCACGGATACGAGCCGGAGGCGGAAGCACACCACGGCACAGAGCCGTTTTTGCTGTTTCTGCCAAGGTACATTGGGTTGTTCCCTGAGGATGAGACGGCAAGGAGAATTCTGGAGGATGCCGCCCATCACATCGGTAACTGGGTAGAGGAGATTCCAGAGTGGTATGACTACGAAAATGATTGTTTTTACAGTTTCCACATCGGCACACGCACTGTCAGGCAAGACGAGCGTTTTGCCTACGAGGTGGCGGAACATTTCCGGTTCATTCACATTGCCCTTGCAGCTTATCGCGTCTTGAAGGAAGAACGCTATCTGGAATGGGCGTTGCGATACGGCAGATGCAGGGCGCAGAGGATTCTCGACGCTGGCGATGGAGCGATGCCGTTGCTGTGGAAAATTCAGCGAGAAGAAGCGAAGGGTGAAAGGGTTGTAGCTTTGCGGGAATCTGACTTGACAACACGGGAAGAACGCGGCATGTCAGCGAGTGGACACCACATACCGGTTGACCCGTTGGCGGGGATAGAGAACCTGTTAGCGTCTGGCGCAATCTATGCTCTGTCCGACTTATTTTTGCTTTCAGGGGAGGAGATTTTCCAGCAGTCGGCTAAAAAGATAGTTGAACCGCTTGTGAATGAACTGCTTGACCCATTTTGCGCCCCGGGCGTTGCTGCGGTGGCACATTACCGCTGGACATTCCAGGACGATTCCTTAGACGAACGGATTGTGGAGATGTTGGAAAACATCCCGCCGTCTTCAGACGCAAAACTCGCAATGGTTTTTCCGCAAGAATACCGCAGACGCGAGACGGGCGTTGGAAAACGAAGCGATATGGTTTACTGGGGAACCTGGGGGGAAGATGGTTCGGTGCAGCCGAGCCGCGAACCGTGTACGGCAACGCTGACGCTCGCCTATCAGATGACCGGAAATTTAGAATTTGCCGCGCGCGCTCTGAAAAACGCATCGGCAAAACTGATGATGGCGCGGCGAGTTCTACGGGGCGGGAGAGAACACTCGGATATGGGTGGCGCGATTTGCTCCGTGGCGGCTGGACATGGACGCAACTGGGGATACGGCGCTGTGACAGGTTGTTATGGGCAATTGTTGTTGGGGACGCGTGAGATTCTTAGCAGAGTGGTGTGCTTGATAGAAGTGAAGGATAGCGCGCACAAAACAGGGTTGCCCAAGGGAATTTTGTCGCTTGTGATTCCGTCGGTTCGGGAGGATGGTAAAGTACGGTTTTACAACGGTGGCGATAGGGCAGTGGCGTTTTCATGGCGATGTGCGGAAGATGAATGGGCAGAGGTAAGGCTTGCGCCAAACGCAGAACACATCGCCAACTTGCCGCGGTAGGTTTGTATGGATGAGATAGAGAACGCCCGCTACATTCAAAACTGACCAGCACCTTATCTTTAGATAGATGATGTTTTATTCGTGGTTGTCTTAGGTAATTTTCAATATTAAACTTTATGAAATGACTTCCGCAGGCTTGAGCCCCATTAAGGACATAAAGCGTGAAAAAGGCAACTTTTCTAACCAATGGACAACCGTTTCACAAGCCTCTTTCAGAGTGGAATAAAAACGGTTTCTTGTAACATCTGTCCTCATTTGCCGCCATAAGCGTTCAATGAGATTCAAATGTGGACTATAAGTCGGTAGAAAAACAGGACAGATACGCTCAGAAAACTGCCTTTTTCCTTTGGGCAATCGGCATTAAACCAGGGTTCACTACGGTAATGTCGTCGCTGGTTAAGTTACCAATTTCTGCTTTTTTTTTTTTTTGTGTAAGAGCGCGCTGGCGTTTGACAGTATACTCAGGGTCTTTGGATGGTATTTCCAACTGGCTGCGCCCCATAGAAATTGATGCTCTTCGCAATTGGTACCAAATACCGGAAAGACTCATAGAAACACCATGATATTCCCTGATGTAAGAGGCTAACAACTCAAGTGTCCAGTTGCTGTTTGCCGTTTGAAGTTTATCAAAGAGGGAAGGACTTTGGTGAAGGATCTCTTCCCATTGCGAAGAAGTCAGAGAGAATTTGGGCTTTCTCCCGGGCTTCTTTTGGGGACAAAGCCCAACGAGTCCACCATCGTTGTACTCATGGATATATTGGCGAACTGTTAGTAGATTGCCTACGGCTGTTTATCTTTTAACTTTTTTGTATTCGCCTTTGCCAAGCGCCCCAATATCCAGACGCTCACAAAAGCTACCAACGCCACACCTACCATAATCCCCCCGGCGATTGGACTTCTAACAGTTGTAGTCGCCAGAGCCAAAACACCCAACAAAAAACACACCCCATACAATATCAAAGCTGCCTGACGAACAGAGAAGCCCATATCTAAAAGCTTATGGTGGATATGCTCCCGGTCAGCAGAGAAAATCGGTTTGCGACGCAGCAAACGTCTCAGGATAGCGAAAGTGGTATCAATGATTGGTAAGCCAAGGGCAAGCACCGGCACGAAAATAGCGGCTGCGGTTGTACTTTTGGTGGCGACAGCGTTTCAGCTATCGGGGCTACGAAGTATGGACGGGTGGTTCACGAAGTAACCACCGAGCGAAGCGAGCAGAGAAAGTCCGCTACGCATTGTAACTTCTATGTAGTGTCGTCAAAAGTCCCGACACTTCTCAGAATAGAATTTATAATACAGAACGTTGTGAGAGTAGGTGACATCGGAGATATCCATTGTGATATTTTTATGTGGTGTTATCACGAGTTTCAAGCAGCTTCCACAACCAGGCGCTTTCCGTCAATCCACATTTTAATTTGCCCATCTTCTTTCATACCGATTTTCCCCAGCAATTCCTCAGGCACATGGATGAACAAGCCCTTGTCCTCAACGCGTGTCACATAGATTGATTGAACACTTATTGTACTAGTCCTCCGACAACTTTTATTTGACGGATGGCAGAGGAAAAAGCATAGGTATTCTTGTCAAATTGTTCAGTCTCTATCCGTCAATTTAAATCTGGTGAAGCGCTAGGGCTTTTTGCCCGTTAGGTAACGCCCATAAAGGGCATAGGATACGGAAATCGTAGCTTAGGTCTTGTCCACATCATAGAATCGTAGCATAGGGCTTCATGCCCGTCAGAACGCCCACAAGGGGCATAGGATACGGAAATCATAGTTTAGGGTCTTGTCCACATCATATAATCGTAGCATAGGGCTTTATGCCCGTTATTTATACCTGTCATTTTTTCCATCGCCAACCATTAGCTTCTTGAATCATCTGGAATTCGCGGATACAATCTTCGTAGACGCTTTTTATTTTCTCAAAGAAGCCATCATCGTAGACTACTACTCCGTCCGAGATGATGTCGTAGACAAAACATCGCCTTTTTTTAAGAAAGTTGATAAATTCCTGCGGGTAGAAGCCAATGGCAGTAATCTTTGGTGTATTGTAGAACCCAATAAGTGTCCTCCGTCTCAGTTCATCTTCAGGAAGTCTCTCAGCGATGACACATAAGTCAATGTCGCTACCCTCGGTGAAGTTGCCTCTCGCATAAGAACCAAATAGGATAACGCATTTTGGGTTAAGCTGATTTATTTCCAAAAGAAATTGTTCGATTAGTTTTTCAGCTTCCTGTTTCAGTTTCCTTTTCGGCAACAATCTGTCTCACCAACTTTAGAATATCCTCAGTATATTTTATAGCTTCTTCAGCTTGCCCCTTGGTATAATGTTTCATTGCAGGGCCGCTATAGAAAGCATTTGCGTACCGGGTAGGAATATAGTATTGGTCTAAGATTTTTACAGCGTCTTTAAATTGCTCAAACTCCTCTCGATAGTTGCACACTTCATCGAGTAAGGTACTCAGCCCGTGTCCGCGCCTTTCGAGTCCCAAGTAATTTAAGGTTGCTTTCAAAGCTAACTCAACTGCTTGCTGGCAATTAAAGCAAACTTTTGACCATCTGCCGGTTGAAAATAAGTCATTTGCCGCGCCAAAGAAATCCTCGGCATCTATTAATAGGTCATTTGCCCGTTCCATCAATACTCTCTCCTTTCCTTTTCAACATGCCCTTCCCAACCGAAATGCGGTTTGAAATCCCAATTTATCCCAATCTCAGACAATCGTTTAGGGCGTTCGTAGTCTAGCCCTTTATGGGCGTCTTTATGCCCGTCTTCTCCAAAGATTTCCACTTCCACATCATCGGGCTCTGTAAACACCGTATCGGTTTTTTCACCCGACCTCCCCGTGTTTTTCGGCGTTTCCCCTGGTCTTGGTTCTCTTTAGCTCTTTTAGCAATTGTTGTTAAGATAGCAACAATTTCAGACGATTCTTGATATAAGGAAGTGAGCAACGAAGGTTTGACATACTCTTGGTCAATAATGATTTCTAAGGCTGCCTGTGTTTCACGCGCTTCACGCTCTGAAGTCTGGATGATTGTAATAAAGTGAGCTTTAGAAGATGCTGCTTGCTAAAGCGTAATTTAGGGCAATGGATGGACCGGAACGAGTAATTTGGTCGGCAA
The DNA here is from genome assembly GCA_964601015.1 of uncultured bacterium. Classification (GTDB taxonomy): domain Bacteria; phylum Poribacteria; class WGA-4E; order DTYX01; family CAZRLY01; genus CAZRLY01. Next base: position 3,990 of record CAZRLY010000076.1, on the reverse strand, counting down.
TCCGTTCCGCTGCTGGAGTATTTCTCAATACCGCAGAAAGGCACAAAATCCGTTTAGCAAACTTTCTTAGTCTTTCATGTAGGTCTCGTTTCATTTGCCCTCTAAGTCACCTCGTTTCCGGATTATTTACAAAAGCCAACGTTTGACAAATTGAGTTAAATGGGATACCTTTTAGAAGTTACGAATAGAGGTATCCCAATGAAAAATCAATTTATTATACCTTCTTTGCAACAGATTGTCAATTTCTTTAACGAGGAAACTATCAATCAAATTGCACTGGAAACTGGATTCTCAGTTAGAAAAAGAAAGCTCTCGTCTATTGTCTTCTTAGGTAACGTGAGTTCGGGTTATTATTGAAGCCGTGTAGAAACCAATCACGAATTCACGTTAGGTATCTTCACCTTCGGGCTTATTCAAAAAGCAAAAGCGACCTTGGTACAACTGGTTAGCATCGGCAGAAGGATCCTGCCATCGTTATCAATCAGCCCCCAGGGATCCATAAGCGAATCAATGAGAAGGCTGCGGTGTTCCTTATGCGGATGTTTGCTAAATCGCTTTCTTTGTCGATAGATAAGGATGAAAAGCTTTATCCTCTGTTAGAGTCGTTTGGCCGGGTTCACCTTTTAGACAGCAGCTACATAACTCTCCCGGAAGAAGCAGAACAACTCTTTGCTACGCCAGGAGGTAGCTCTTCATCAGCAGGCGTCAAAATTCAACTGATGATTGATTACAAAACTGGGAACTTTTCTCATCTGTGGTTGACCGATGCTCTAACTCCTGACCAAAACCAAATGTATATTGCTCAAAAGCATATAGATAAAGGTGAACTGCTGAAAAGACGCAGGCTTTGCCTACGTCTTTTTCATGACTTGGGTTATTTTAGCCAAGATGCTCTCGTGGCTCTCCTGAAGGCAGAAGCTTTCTTCCTGGGTCGATTTCAAACCCAAACAGCTTTGTATATAAAGACAGAATCCGGGGATTACGAACGGATTTCCTTGTGGGAAATACTCAAGCAACCAAGCCAAGAACCGGTCAGAGAGGTATCAGTCTTCTTGGGGGCAAAAAACGGAGCTTTCTTCTGCTTTACCGGCACAACTAACCGTCCCCCAAAAGTAGCATTCAACGTCCCCAATTCAACCCCAACTCGATTCCGCATCCGCCACACCACCGCATACTCATTCGCCAACGCTTCCTGCGTATAAACCAACGGAAGCGCCGTGCCTGTCGTCCCGCTGGTATGCCCACTAATTAGCTTGTTGCGCTCGACATGCTGTGAGATTATCTCATTGATTTGATTATGCAATGTTTCCTTCTCTAAAATTGGCAATTGGCGTAGGGCATTTAACGAACCTAAAGCATCGGGATGAAACCCTGCGTTTTCAAAAAGATTCCGGTAATAGACAGAGCCAACGCTGGCTTTCTTGAGCACCTCTTGCAACTTGGCAATCTGCAACTTGTTTAAATCATCATGTGATAACCATTCTGTTTTTTTGAGAGATTCAAGGCGCTCAAAAAAGTACCCGTTGAAACGGGCTTGCCAATTGCGTTTGCCAAAATAGGAAACAAAAAGGTTTTGGATAAAAATCGGACAATTATCATAAATCAGATGTGTAAAAGCGTTTTCATTGCTCAATGACATTCTTCCTTCATTCATATTTTTCGCATACGTGATTTCATCCAAAATCAAAAATATGATTATTAGCAACAGACATTACCGTAAAATTGCCGTGTTGTAGAGTGGAAAGCACCGATGGATTTGCTCGAAGGGTAACGTTTTTATACTTAAGCGCCTCACCTCTTGTTGATATAAGACACTCCAAGTTTCCAAAAACAATGTCCGATTGCTGCAAAACACTCGATACTTTTTCAAAGATATATTCTGTGCCGTATTGAATAATTGAGGTTTCGACACAGCGTGCAAGCATAACATCGCCCACACAAGTCAATGTAATTTTTTCACTCATTTCTCTCTATGTCGGGAAGTCCCTTCAAGTCATCGGGGCAGAAAATTATCTCTCTAAAAATGAATTGCATTGCAAAGACAATTGTAAGTTGACTTTTGTGTCGAGCAACTGACAGCACAACGAAATCCTACAAAATTACTACTGTAATCAGGCAACTGATACGCACGATTTCCGCTCAATATATGATGGGCCTTAAAGTGCTTCCACGAACCGCCTCGGAGAACACGGAACTCTCCAGTATTAGGTCCTGTTGGGTTATTACTGGGGCTGTGCGCATAGTAGTCTGGCGCATACCAATCAGCTACCCACTCTTGTACATTCCCAGCCATGTTATACACGCCATACGGACTTACTCCCGTCGGAAAAGAACCAACGGGCTGTGGTTCATCACCAGTGATACATGCGTGAAGAGTAACGCTTTGAATATCAGCGAAAAAATCGTTTCCCCAGGGCCACATTCTACCATCAGTTCCCCTGGCTGCTTTTTCCCATTCGGCTTCCGTTGGCAAACGTTTCCTCCCCCAGTGGGCATAGGCTTGCGCATCATTCCAACTGACCTGAACAACCGGACAAATCATATTCTCTATTATATTATAATTTTCCCACACCTTGGGATGCGGTCTATTATCCGATGTTCTCCATGCGTGAGGAGAACGCCAGTTTACACCAGAAAAAGTCCACAACCTAAGAGGATTGAAAACAGAGATAAAAAAGCAATCATCCTAATATTTTTTCTCATGACTTACGAATTATCGTTCTTTTCATGAAGGGTTTCATAAATCTTACACGCTTTTTAATACGACAAATTCAATTGCATCTGCAAAATAATACTCACCGTCAGGGGCAAGCGAAACAATACCATCTATGAATTTCTGGTAACGATGACCGATTTCAACTGATGATAACAAAACGTCCGCGAACCACTATGGACGGGAACGCCAAACTTCCTCGTAGATTGCTAATGTTTCTCTGGCGGTTTTCGCCCACGAGAACTGCTTGGCTCTCTTAAGAGATTTATGTCTCATACTTTGGCAAAGTTGAGGATTATTTATGACTTGCGTAATTCTATTTACCAATAGAGTTATATTATTAGGAGCGAAAAGCAATCCAGCATCTCCAACAACCTCCGGTAAAGAAGTCGCATTGGAACTTATTACAGGAGTGCCAAACTGCATTGCCTCAGTAGAACTCAGTCATCTCTTGATTTGGGTTTGTCACTGGTTTACCGGACCATAAAACCCTTTGGCACAACAAGTCCGGACAGAAGTTTGAAATATTCTATTCCAGTATCGATAGGATTGTGTTTGTTGATAAGTGGCAGAGCACGATTTCCAAATGCAAGGTCACCCTTTAATACTCTCTCCAGCCTTTCTAAGGGGCCTCCCAATGTGACCAGACCTTGCCTACCCATCCCTGTTACATCAAGAATAAGTAAGCTTCCTATTATTGCAAGTCCCAGTATAATTAATGCAACTTTTTTTCGCCTTAATCGCATTTGCATCAATGCGTACAACAAAACTGGGATTGCAAGATGAATGGCAAAGTGTGACCTTGAACCCGTGGTTGTAAGGAACGCGCCGGCTCCGTACATAGTTGCCCCTAAAAGGGTCAGACGAGGAGCATAATAGAAAGCTATCCCTAATCCTAAAAACCATAATGCTGATAATTGTGTCCGAACTGAATTTAACAAAGCGTCAAAGCCCACAAAATCAAATTTTGACAGCATCCTGAGCTTGGCGTGCCATCTCCGCTGCTGGATTATAATCCAGATGATTAAGTTTACCTTCAGTTTGGGCTTGTCTAAACGCCCAATATTCACATACCTCAAAGAAGAGCGTAAGTTTTGCACCGTATCTATCACAAAGATTAAGTAAACGATTGGTGGGATTGATTACACAGCAACGAACATCCCCTGTGCCATTCCCAAAGATTTCGTAATCAGCAGTTAGGATTAGATAAATCATCGTCCTTGCGTCACCTTTCCCTTACGGGCAGGCTTTTTTGTTTTCCGACGGCTTAGACCATC
>CAZRLY010000075.1:0-20768 GCA_964601015.1 uncultured bacterium | reverse complement strand
ATGAATAGTCCTGCTAAACGCGCAATTGTGATAGGAATGGATGGTGCCAGTATGGAACTTGTCAAGAACATGGCTTCCTGGGGGCACGTTCCCAACATCGCGAAACTCATGAAACACGGCGTCTATCGGCCGATGTTAGGCGTGTTTCCTACTTTGACGCCCCCTGGCTGGACAGCGCTCTGCACAGGGACATGGCCCGGCACTCATCAAGTCATGGACTTCAATATACGAGCCCTAAGTGGTCGATTGGATGAGACAGTTTGGGGTATCAATACAAAACTGTGCAAATCGGAGTATCTGTGGAATACCATAGAGCGCGTTGGGCGTAATCCGATTTTGGTGAAATGGGAGATGTCGTGGCCCCCTACCGTCACGACAGGTATGCAGGTGGAAGGCACGGGGCCTGGTGTCTCGAATTACCATCAGATAGCGGGTTATCATCTATTCGTAGGTGGTAAGTGGGCGTCACGACCAATCGGCGGGGAACGCGACCCGGAGACTGTTGACCCAAGTGCCCTTCAAAATGTCCGCAATGTTGACCCGGTGGCTATCACATCAACGGAGGACAAAGGATGGCATCACCTTCCTGATTCGGAGATGCCACCGTTGGAGGTGACGTTGACCATTCGGCCGCTTGCCAGAGGGCGTGCTGAAATGAATCGGGGGAAACAAGGAACGCCAACCCCTTTTTTGGGGCTCATCTATGCTTCAGGGACAAATGGTTATGACCGCGTGAAAATCTGCCGTAGCAGAAATGGGGACGATATGGTAGTGGAACTTACCGTCGGTCAATGGAGTGACTGGTGGCTGGATACATTCTGCATTGATGGTTCAAATCTGGAGGGCTACATCCGCATGAAACTCATCAATCTCTCCCCTACGGCGGATATGTTTGAATTGTTCGTGCCGCAAATATGGCCGCGCGAAGGTTATACCCATCCCGCAGAATTGGCTCGTGAGATTGATGAGCATGTCGGCTCTTTCCTCCAGAACCCCGGCCGCGACGCGCTTGGGGTGATAGATGATGATACTTATTTCGAGTTGCTTGAGTACCACCATCAACGTCTCGCTGACGTAGCGCAACACCTTGCCAACAAACGCCAATGGGATTTACTCATGGTGGAAACACACGCCTCCGATTACGCAAATCACTTCTTCTTAGGGCAGGCTGACGAAGCGAGTGGTACGCCCGCTGAAACCATCAAGCGATGCCGCGACGGGCTTGCTAAAACCTACGCTTCCATCGACCGAATGGTTGGTCGACTCATGAAATTGGCTGACGATGAGACCATTTTTGTTCTCTGTTCTGACCACGGCGGCACACCGAATAGGTTCAGAGCAGTAAACATCGAGCAAGTGCTTGAAGAAGCAGGGTTCATCGTTTACAAAGAGGGAAAACGGGAAATTGATTGGTCAAAGACAAGAGCAGTCAACGTCGGCTTAGTACACATCTTCATCAATCTCAAAGGACGCGAACCCAATGGCATCGTTGAACCTGAGGACTACGAGGCGACTCAGCGTGACATCATCGCCGCTCTACATGCCTATCAAGCCCCAAAAACTGGACGGTATCCTTTCGCGCTTGCTGTGACGCGCGCAGACGCAGAAATGGTCAATCTGTGGGGTGATTTGGTGGGAGATGTGGTTTATGCTCTGCGGCCGGAGTTCGACGGCGCACACGGCAAGCAACTTCCTTCAGCAGTCCTTGGGATTGGCGGACAGCATTCCACCTTCATCCTCTCAGGTGCAGGTGTCAAAAAAGGCATCGCGCTTCGCAGGCAGGTGCGAGTGGTGGATGTTGCGCCTACACTCTGCTATCTGTTAGGGCTTCCGATGCCTGCTGATGTTGAAGGGGGAATAGTATACGAGGCCCTTCAGAACCCTGATTGGGCTCTTGAGGCATTGGAAAAACTAACGAAATTTTAAAAAAGGAAAAGAGGGGGTTTGGGGGGTGGCAATTGATGATTGAAGATTGAAGATTGACTATTGAAAAAACAAACAATCTTCATTCTTCAATAAACAATCTTCAATTCCTTTGGCTTGTCCCCTCCCAAAATAGAGATGAAACATTTTCTTCCCGTAGGCAAACTGAGGATGGATTTCCTCGAAAGTTTAATATCCCAAATTGACCAGAAGATTGACTCACGGGTTGTAATCGGCCCAAAAATCGGCGAGGATGCGGCTGTCATTGACTTCGGAGACAGATATTTGGTAGCCAAAACTGACCCAATTACTTTTGCAACGGATGAAATCGGTTGGTATCTGGTTTGTGTAAACAGCAACGACATAGCCACAATGGGGGCTGTTCCTAAGTGGCTACTGTTGACTGTGTTACTGCCAGAATCGAAAACTACTGAGACGCTTGTACGGCAAATTTTTGACCAGGTTTTAGTTGCTTGCAGGGAATTTGGAATTTCCTTGTGTGGCGGGCATACCGAGGTAACTTATGGATTAGACCGGCCTATTATTATCGGTCAAATGTTGGGCGAAGTAATGAAGGACAAACTGGTGACATCAGCAGGCGCATGTGTAAGCGATGTGCTTCTGTTGACAAAGGGAATAGGAATAGAAGCCACCTCCATAATCGCACGCGAAAAGGAGAAAGAACTCTCTCTAAAATACCCTAAGGAATTTATCCAAAAAGCGAAGGGATTTCTTAAAAACCCGGGAATCTCAGTGTTGAAAGAGGCGTCAATCGCAGCCACAGTAGGCGTTCACGCAATGCATGACCCAACTGAGGGCGGCATAGCCAATGCTGTAAATGAACTGGCGCTTTGCTCAAACGTGGGTGCAATCTTGTGGAAAGATGACATCCCTGTATTTCCAGAAACTCTTAAACTTTGTTCAGACTTCCAGATAAATCCATTAGGGGTAATCTCATCGGGTGCGTTGCTAATCTCCGCTGAACCGTATCAAGGCGAGAAGATAATCTCAGCGCTTTCTAAACAAGGTATCCCTTGCAACATCATCGGAAAAGTATTGAAAAAAAGTGAAGGTGTTTCAATTGAGAGCGAAGGAAAGCGACGCCCTCTTGAGGTATTTGATAGCGATGAGATAACTAAGATATATTGAATGAGGTATAAGGGGGCAAAGAGGCGGAGGAGTGCAATAATCAGCAATAGCGTCGTATTATTGCAAAAATCAACGAAGTGTTTTTTGCAGTCCAGGGCAAAAAGGCTACTTTATTATGCAAGACAAAAGCGTCCAATCAATTAAACTGAATATTTTGCGCTACGATGCAAAGAGTGGTGAAGATGCGTATTTTCAAGCATTTGCCGTTCGTTCGCGAGAAGGGATGACGGTTTTGGAAGCCCTTCTTCAAACGCAGGATGAGCAGGACGGAACGCTGGCTTTCCGTTATTCGTGTCGTGGTGCTGTATGCGGGGCGTGTGCAATGCTCATCAACGGAAAATTTAATTTAGCGTGTAGGACTCAGTTGAGCGGTTTAGGAACTAACACGATAGTCCTGGAACCGCTTCCAAATCTCAATATCATAAAAGACTTAGTAGTCGATATGGAACCTTTCTGGAAGGCCTTCCGCAAAGTCAGCCCGTGGCTTCATGAGATAAGTGCGCCGCCTGAGAAAGAGCGACTGATGAGTCCTGGCGATAGGGAAAAAATAGACAGGCATGTAAACTGTATTTTGTGCGCATGTTGTTACGGTTCGTGTCCCGTTCTCGGGAGAGACGAAGAATACCTCGGACCGGCGGCTTTAGCAAAACTATATAGGTTTGTCGCCGATTTAAGAGATGTGCGAGACGATGAAGCGTTGGAAGTCGCTGACAAAGAAAGCGGCGTGTGGGGATGCGATACTATCTTCCGGTGTATCACTGCCTGCCCAAAGGACGTCCGTCCAACTGATGGAATCGAAGGTATTCGACGCCATCTGGTAAAACGAAAATTTGGTAAAATTTTGCGCAGAAGTTAATCGAAATTTAATAATTCTGAAATAAAGATATGTTATAATTATTACATCAAAAATTAGTAAAAAGGCTAAAATTTATGAAAGATGAAAACCCTTTGGTATGGCTCGTCAATGGTACACCAGAAGAGGAAGAATTTGTAAAAAAAGCGTTAGGGGAAAAATTTAGCATCAGCCCTGTGCATTCTATGTCGCCTGCGGTTCAACGGCAACTAAAACGGCTAATCAAACAAGATGGACTTTATGGCGCAGTTTGTTGTTTGGATGCGGATGGCCCAGGCCCAACTGCAAAACACAAAGCATGGTTTTCCGCTAAGTATCTAATGCGCATGGATATTCCTGTGGTTTGCTACTCCCTTGAAGAATATGATGAGAAACAATGGAAGATGTTAAAACGCCGATTTTCTGAATTAAACACTGACATTTACTTTGTTTTATCATACAAAGAAGACCAAGCGAATTTTATTTTATCCGCCTTGAATAAGCAAACGGCGGAAAAAGAAAAGAGATTGCACAAGGAAAAGCAACCCTGGGCGATATTTAAACGTACTGTGAAAGATAGACTTGCCCTATGATATTTAGCGTTCTTTGGAAGTGAACTCCGGTTCCGATGATTTTACCAAAAAGTCAAAATTATCTGTATACCTTTCCACAGAATATTTTGCGGCTAAAAAACCGAGTTTTTCCGAAAAACTCGGTTTTTATTACAGGTGTAATGCTGACAAAATCAGGTTCATCAACGTACCAACAAACACTGCTAATCCCAACATGATAGCGGCGGATTTGAGCATATCTTTTATTCCAAGCTCTTTTAGCAGTATGATAAACGCCGCTATACAGGGGAAGTATACCGAGAGCACAATACTCGCTACTGTCAACTGTTTGGCTGTCAACTCTAAAGGTGCTAGCATACCTACGGCTACGTCCTTGCGCAAGAAGCCCATTAGCAAGGCTACCACGACATCCGTTGGTAATCCCATCAATTTTGTGATGACAGGTGAAAGTACCTTAGCCACTATTTTTATCGCGCCGGTGGCAAACAGAACGTTCATCAGCAGAATGCCGAGCAACATGAATGGGATGGCATCTTTGAGAAATGCCTTCACTCGCATCCATAGTTTTTTGGATACCACACCGATGGGCGGCAGATGGTAGGACGGGATTTCCAACAACAGTTCTGGGCTTAATCCTTTCATAATCTTGTTGAGAGTGAATCCCAACAACACCCAGATTATAGCTAACGTTCCGAAAACAATCGCAACGTATCTCCCCCCGTGTTCGCCCACCAAAGCAACTATCACAGCGGATTGCGCCGTACACGGCACAGCTACCGCCAATAATGTCAGAGCGATGAACCGCTCGCGACGCGTTTCTAAGATTCTGGAGGCTAACATGCCAGGCACAGAACAGCCCAATCCCAGAATCGTCGGAACGATGGCTTGTCCGTGCAGCCCTAATTTGTGCATAATGTTGTCTATCAGCACAGCCAAACGGGGCAAATAACCGAAATCCTCCAACAACCCCAGCATCAGATAAAAGGAGACAACATAGGGTAATACCATAGCAAGCGGGACATACAAACCTGTGGTTAGCAATCCGAACGATTGGGTAAAATCTATTCCACCTTCTATCAAATTCCCAACGATGATGTCGTGCAGGAATCCAGGGCCGCCCAAAAGCGCGCTGAGTCGCATCATCAATGGCGCATACAGCCTCTCAAAAAACGGGTCAAATACATATCCTATCAAGCCTTCCCCTATGAATCTGACAATCTTAAAAATCAGCCATATCACAACGGCGGCAATCGGCAAACCCGTAATCGGCTTCAGAGAAAGATCTTCCAGTTTCTCAAGAAACGTGTGATGCCGGTGAACCATGCTCTGCACTTGAGTGACAATATTGCCGATGTCTGCCCATCTTTCATCCGCGGTATGGGGTTCGGTTTCCTTTATCCTCGCTTCCTTTATTCGTTGAGCCAATGTTGCAATCCCTTCCCCGCTCACCGCTACAGTCGGAACGATGGGGACGCCCAACAGTTCTTCGAGTTTTTCAATATCAATGGTTATCCCCTTGTGTTTGGCGTCGTCCCACAGGTTCAACGCCACAATCATGGGAATCTGCTTTTCGAGCAACTGTAGCGTAAGGTTGAGATTGCGTTCAAGATTGGTGGCATCAATGACGGTAATGACAATATCGCCCGGTTCTGCCTCCTCCAATATTTGCAGTGCCGCTTCTTCAGCCTTGCATGTCGGCGTCAGAGTATAGGTACCGGGAACGTCGATAACCTCAACGGTTTTGCCATCTAATTGCATGTAACCCCTGGTAAAAGAAACCGTGGTTCCCGGATAATTGGAAGCGATGACTTTGACGCCCGTTAGCCTGGAGAAGATGACGCTCTTCCCCACGTTAGGATTGCCCATAAGCAGTATCTTCATCAGTAACCTCCACTATAATCTTTCGCGCCATACCGTAGCCGATGGCTATCGTCGAGTTGCCCACGCCGACTACGATTGGCCCGCGCATTAACATCGAACTTACCTTCGTAATGTTTTTGCATAATCTGATGCCGAGAGCATCCAGGCGGTTCACGTGCCCTCGCCCGCCTAAAACCTCTACTATCGTGCCGCTTTTGCCTGCTTCCATTTCAATTAACGATACTTTCATCCATATCTCCTTTGTTTATCTGCTGATAATACTATTGAATTTCATTTTCAACTACGGTTGGAAATTTCCCAAATTGTATGAGGTTGGGTTGAAGCCTGTGACTTGGATTGAGTGCGAAGCGTATCGAAATCAACCCAACTTTTCAGGCTATCACACCGACACCGTCGAAGACGGTTAGGTAGGTAGGTAGGTAGGTAAGTGAGTTTCGTACCTCAACCCAAGCTATTGAGGTAAACATTGTGAACATAGTCCGAATATTTCCAATCGGTGCCATTGTGGCGTAAAACGATGTTCTTTCACCAGGCTATCCTGCAACTGTTCGATTTTCGGGGCTTCCACCTCTATCATCTTCCCGCAACGTACGCATACCAAGTGGTCATGATGTTTGTGGTTAAACTTATGTTCATACCGTGCCTTGCCATCTATGAGTTTAATCTTTCGAGCCAAACCGCATTCTGAGAACAGTTTTAATGTCCGATAGACGGTGCTATAGCTAATGGAAGGATATTTTTCTGCGACTATGCGATATAAGTCATCAATAGTTAGATGATTCTCCGCAGACATGAACGCTCTCAAAATAGCTTTTCGTTGGCTTGTTTCTCTCATGTTAGTACGACTCAAATATTCAGATAAAACTTCTTCTTCCCGATTCACGAAAATACCTTCTCCTTTTTTGAAATTGAAATTCAAATTCAATTATATCATAACAAAGGAAAAATGTCAAGTGGGATGTTGTATCAACAGGAGTTTTGCTTTTTATGATGTAAGGGCGGTGCCTATGTGCCCGCCCTCCAACATAATTGCGAAACTCGTATACCAGCAGAAATTCTTGTAAACTTGTACAATCTGAACCCGTTTCTGTACGCGTTTTGCGAAAACTTGGAAAGGAATGGTTATGTTAGCTAAACGAATCATTCCCTGTCTTGATGTCAAGTCAGGCAGGGTGGTAAAGGGGATAAATTTTTTAGAATTAAGAGACGCCGGTGACCCGGTTGAAACGGCGGCAATGTATGACGAGCAGGGAGCTGATGAGCTTGTGTTTTTGGATATTACTGCGTCGCATGAGGAACGAGACATCATGCTGGATGTCGTAAAGCGCACTTCTGAGCAGGTATTTATGCCGCTTACCGTCGGCGGCGGGATTCGTACTTCTGACGATATAAGGCAACTCCTGGCATCGGGGGCGGATAAGGTTTCAATCAATACTTCCGCTGTACTGAACCCGGATTTGGTCAAACATTCTTCGGACAGATTTGGAAGCCAGTGCATCGTCGTCGCGATGGACGCCAAAAGGCGGGAAGGTGGTTGGGAGGTATATACGCACGGTGGGAGGCATCCTACTGGAATTGACGCTGTATTTTGGGCGCGAAAGGTAGAATCGCTTGGTGCGGGTGAAATTCTGTTGACAAGCATGGACTGCGACGGCACCAAAGATGGATATGACATCAAATTGACCCGTACCATCGCTGAGTCGGTTGGAATCCCTCTGATAGCTTCAGGCGGCGCTGGTAGTACCGAACACCTTCTCGAAGTTTTAACCGATGGCAAAGCTGATGCGGCGTTAGCTGCGTCTATCTTTCACTACGGAGAATATTCCGTGCAGGAGGCAAAAGAGTTTTTAGCTGAACGTGGCGTATGCGTCAGATTATTGGGCGAAAAAAATGAAGACGGGAAAACGGGAAAACGCTTGGGTTGAGTAGCGTATCGAAACCAACGCCGCCGTTTTTATGTCAAATCCGAGCGTATTTCATCAATTATGTTTGCCGCCATCAAAGCTGTTTGTTTCGCTGATTTCTCGTTTATGGTTGAAAAATCCAGTGAAATCAAAAATAAAAGTATTTGACAGGTTATAGCGGGGTGTGATAAAATAACTCAAGTTGCCACCTATTGGCGGTTAATGTTTTATGCAACAGAGAACGTGGCATTGCAGCGTCTTAAAATGTGAAAAGGTAAGGTGTAATTCATGAAAAACATAATAGTCATCATTGCCGATACGTTCCGTGCCGACTATCTTGGTTGTTACGGCAACGACTGGATAAAAACCCCAAATCTCGACCAACTCGCCAGTGAAGGCGTAGCGTTCACGAATTGTTATGCCGACGGGCTGCCCACCATCCCCGCTCGTCGCGTATACCACACAGGCAAAAGCATCCTGCCGATGGAGAACGGCTGGTGTCCACTTTATCCTGAGGATGTAACGTTCGCGCAGGTTCTAAAAAGGAACGGTTTTACCACAGCGTTCATCGTGGATACCTACCACCATTTCAAGCCGAATTACAACTTCCACATCGGCTTCGATACATGGGAATGGATACGCGGGCAGGAAGCCGATTGTTGGCAGTCCGGTCCCAAGGAAAAATTTGACCCGAAAAAACACATGCCAGAACACCTCTGGAACGAAAACTACGACAGGCTAATGCGTCAGTATTTGATGAATACGCAAGATTTGCGAGGCGAAGAAGATTACTTCTGCGCGCAGTCATGTCGGGCGGCGATGCGCTGGCTTGAAAGAAACACAGGAAGTAAGCCGTTCATGCTCTGGCTCGACACATTTGACCCACATGAACCCTGGGATGCCCCCGAACGCTTCAAGAAAATGTACTACGATAACTACCCTTGCGAAAGATTTTTGTTCGGCTACGGCGTTCGGCATCAAGACATCCGCCCCGAAGACATCCCCGCTTTGAAGGGACTTTATGCGGCGGAGGTAACATTTGTTGACCTATGGATTGGGCGTTTGCTGGAAAAGGTACGCGACTTAGGACTTATGGACGATACCATCATCGCTTTCAGCACTGACCACGGCACACACATCGGCGAACTGGGCTGTGTCCAGAAAACGCCAGGGTTGCTCAATTCATGCGTCGCTCAACTCCCGCTGATTGTAAGACACCCCGATTCCCAATTCGCAGGCAAACGCGTCAACGCGCTGGTCAACGCAATTGACTTCATGCCAACCTTCCTCTCAATGCTCGGCGTCGAAGGGCCGGAAGAGATGGACGGCAGCAACTTCTGGAAACTTGTTACGGGCGCAACCGACGCGATACACGAACGCGTCTTCACAGGATTCGGTCCTTTTGCTGCTGTACGCAACCTGTCGTGGCACTACTTCCAAAACATCAAGGGTGCCAACCCCGGAAAAGGACCGGGATTATACGATTTGAAAAATGACCTAAAAGAGACGCATAACGTCGTCAAGGAACACCCGGATGTAGTAGCGGAAATGAAACGCTACCTCGAAGAACGTTTTGATTTGACTTTGGTAAATCAGATGTAGCCTAAGGTTTCGATGGTTTCGATACGCTTCGCACTCAACCCGGTGCCGCTACGCTACTCAACCCGGCGGATTCTGTCTTGGTTTTCGACGATTAATAACTTAGGAATGGCATCACATATTGTTTGATAATTCAGAGAAAACCTTATGGAGGGAGAATTGCGAATAGTGAATAGTAATGAGTAAAGAGTAATAAGGCAGTTCACTCTTTACTTTTTACTCCTTACTATTCAGGGTAAAAAACAAGTCAGCGTGAGAATTATCAAGTATTTAGTGATAACACAATAGAAACAAAAATAAAGAAGCCCTAACACTTTCGTATTAGGGCAAGGTGGTTGGTTGAATCATGCTATTTTTTTATATCAGCCCAGGTAGTTGTGAGTTTGCCTGAAAGGTCAACGGCAGCTATGAGGGGTTCTAAACCTTGATTCATAACGGTTTTTATGTCAGTCTCAGTCAATGCTGCGCTGAAAAGACCAACATCATCAATGATACCGTTGGTGTATCTATCATAGTGCCTGCCGATGTGAAATACACCCTCCGAAGTGCCATAACCACTCCCTTTGTTAAAGTCAATTTCAGATTCCATGTTGCCATCTATCCATATTGAAACCTTGCCTGTAGAAGCATTTGCTACTCCAGCAATAAAGTGCCAACTGTCATCTGCTACAACACTTGCACTGTCTGCTCTGTAGCTTGTTCCGGCTTCATCTCTCAAGTACATTGTTACTTGATTGCGACTGCCATCATCCCAAAGCAAATACCAGGGCGTGGCTTGAGTTGTGTCTTCATAATTCTTGCCAACTAATGAACCACTAACGCTAATACCATTGAAATATACGGTAATTGTAAAGGAAGTTCCATCAGGAAAGCCCACTGTGTCTGAATGAGGAACTTCAACCCAGTCATCCGTTCCATCAAAGCTCAATGCTTTGCCAAACTTGCCTTCTACCCATGTTGCACCGTTAATTTTGCCATCATTACCTTTTTGTGAGGAATCTAAAGCTACATCGCCACTGCCTTTATTAAACAACCACATTCCGACAATGTCTTCTGGTTTAATTTTGGCAGAACTTTGCCCTGCAAATATCAAACTAACGACGATAAAACTGATGCAAATTATTGTTAAACGTGTCATTTTTAATTACCTCCATTGTGATTTTTCAATTTTACTCTCCCCGAATACCAAACGTAACATATTAAAGGGTGTAATGCAAGGAAAAAATCAACAAAATTCTTTTTTTACCTCCTCACTACTCAAATATCCTCCGCGCCGTAGTGTTCCGTGTAGACAGTCCATGTATCAGTCTGGTTGTTGTATCGGTTCAAGCCACGGTGCGTACCTATCCATAGGTTTTCGCCGTCCGCTACAATGCATAGTACGCTGTCGTGTGAGAGTCCATCAGTTTTGGTATAAGTCTTCCAGGTTCTCTTCGCTTTATTGTAGCACATTACCCCTGAATCGAATGTGCCGAACCAGACATCCTGTCCATTCACGGAGATGCAGGTGATACGGTTGCTGGCTAAACCGTCGTCTACTGTGAAACTTACCCAATCCTTCGTAGAATCATCGTACAGGGTTATGCCCTTGTCACCACCGAACCATATACGGTTGTCGTCTACAGCGATGCAACTGACAGCGTTGCTCGCAAGCCCGTCCTCTTCGGTGAAGGTAGTCCATAAGTCATTTTTGGGCGTATATCGACTGCATCCCCGTCTTGTTCCTACCCAGACGGCGTTTTTGCTCGCGGCGATACACCAAACTTCATCAGAAACGAGGGTTTGAGCGAATTCTTTTGAAACCGCAGTTGCCTGTATTTCTGTGCCTGAAGTATAGCCAATCCAGGCATTTGGGTCATCCGCTGTGCGGGGATATTTGGCTATGCCTGCGTTTGTGCCCATCCAGATGTTGTTGCCGTCGGTTGCTACCGAGGTGATGTCTGGGTGTGGCAGCCCATTTTCGGGGGTATATTTGACCCATCGGTTGGCTATTTTGTCGTATCGGTTGGCACCGTCTCGGGTGCCAATCCAAACGTATTGTTCATCTACGGCAATAGCGCTGATGGCATTATTCGCCACTGTTTCTTCTCTGCCTGAGTCGCCCCAACCCCAGCCGCGCCTTCTTCTGTGGCGTCTTCTGAAGTTTGCCCACTCTCCATACCATTTGTCGTATCGCGATATGCCTTCGTCGCTACCGCACCACACATATTGCTCATCCACCGCTATCGCTCGCACCTCCTTGCCATTCAAGGTTGACAGGGGGCGGTAAGATGTCCACGATTCAGAGCGTTTATCATATCTGGATAGCCCTTTGCGAGTGCCAACCCATACATATTTATCATCCACTTTCAGAGCGCGCCTGCTGATTCTATTGTAAAGCAAACCATTGCTTTCGTCGAAGGATGTCCAGGTTCCAGAGACCAAATGGAGTCTTTTAAGCCCGTTTTCGTCGGTGGCAAGCCAGAGGTAATCGCCATCTTCGCATATCTCCGTGACACCTGAACCCCAATCGCCCTTGGGTTTGATGTAAGTCCACTCGTCCCGTTTTTTGTTGTAGCGTGTGACGCCAGCGTCGCGCCATGAGTCGTATAGTATCCACACTGAATCATCGCCCACGACGATTTTCTGTAAGTCATTATCCATCAACACATCCGTCACAGAATACGCCCGCCACTTGCCCGTAGTTTTGTTATACCGAGAAAGTGCTTTTGAACCACCTCTTCCCCAACGCATAGCTGCAACCCAGATGTCATTTTCGTCAGCGCTAATCCAGCCTACTCCATTTCCCGCCAATCCGTCCCTTGTAGTGTAGGTTTTCATCTCTCCTGTTTTTTCGTTGAGCTTGTGTAATCCTGACCGCAAGCCAAACCAGATGTCGCTGTCATCTACGACAATATTGGATATCCTGTCAAACGGGAAAGGACTTGGCAACTCGTGGATGCTCCACTTTTCCGTTTTTTTATCGAACCTGTTGACCGAACCGCCGCTCACCTCGCTTACCCAGACGCTATTTTCGCTCACAGTGATGTTACTTAAGTCACTTGAAGACAGCCCATCTTTTGTCGTATAGTGCTGCCACGTATCAGGCGATTTGGCGTATCTCAGGACACCGACATCCGTGGCGAACCACACAGCATCGTCTTCTACTCCGATATACCGCACCTGTGTTACTGATTGTTGTTGGGTATTTTTGAAAATGTCAGCGCGCGTATATCGTTTCCAGGTTTCGTTTCTTCTGTTGAACCTCACGATACAACCGTTTGGCGAATCGTGCCAGTTGCTAAACCAGATGTAGTCTCCGTCAAATTCTATGTTGGATACCTCCGGTTCTCTTAGCGGCAGACGTGCCTGGCGGGCGCGGTGTTCCTCAAAAGAATCTTTATCCGGCTGAAATTCGACCAGTCCTGCCGTGGTTCCCAACCATAGTATACCACCGAGCGGGGAGATGAAGTTTATATTGTACCCGCTGGTATCCTCGAAACTTTTCAATTCACCCGTATTTACATGGTAGGAAGCAAGCCCGTTGGGTGTTCCCAGCCAGATGGTATTGCCAGATTTCGCCAAAGCTTTCACGTTCTCGCTGGGCAAACCGTCTTTGACATTTGTAAAAACATCGTTTTGTTCATCATATCGTGACAATCCGCCCCTGGTTCCCACCCAGACGTTATGTGCATCTGAACGGGACGAAGCGTCTGAACGGGACGGAGGGCGTTCACTACCAATCAGAATGGCGTTGACGTAGTTATCTCCCAATCCCTTGTCGGTTCGGTAAGATGTCACCTCTTGGCTTTTTGTGTCAAATTTAAAGACACCGTTTTGCGTGCCAAACCAGACGTTACCAGTGTCAGTTGTTGCGATAGCAGTAACCAACTCCGAGGGTAGTTTGCCAGCGAAATTTTCTGTTTTTTTGGTACTTTTGTTGAATTTAATCACGCCGTTGTTCGTCCCAAGCCAGAGAGCATCTGAACGGGACGGAGATGAACGGGACAGAGAGCGTTCACTACCTGGCGCAAGCGAAGTAATATATCCCAAATTATAGAATTTCCATGAACGGGACTGAGGGCTTTCACTACTGTTTTCCGCATGCCCCAATCCTCTGTTAGTCCCTATCCAAATCTGGTCATCTTCTACCAGGACGGCGTTGATGTGATTGGTTGCCAAACCGTCTTTTTTCCCGTAGTTACTCCACTTTCCCGCGGCATATTTTGACAACCCTTCCGCTGTGCCAATCCACAACTGATTTGTATTGTCCACCGCGATTGAACGCACATCGTCATCGGCTAATTGGTTGCATTTCGTATAAACCGTCCATTTTTTTGAAGCTCTGTCGTATTTGCTGACTCCGCTTTGATATGTCCCCATCCATATTTCGTTGCCGAAGGTGGTGAGGCAAGTGACGTGTGCGCTTGCAAGCCCGTCGTCCGTGGTATATCTCACCCAGGTATTAACGGTTTTGAGGTATCGCTGTACTCCCCCGTTTGCTGTAGCAAACCAGACGTTGTTGCCATCGACGACTATCACGCTGATTTTGTCACTCACCAAAAGGTCAGTTTTGGTGAGGGTTTCGACGAAAGTTTGGTCAGTTTTGCTGTAGCGGCTTACCCCTGAATCGTAAGTGCCAAACCAAACGGTGTCTTCGCTGACGGCGATAGCAGTTATCTCCTCGCCTATCAGCCCATCCGCTTTTGAGTAGTTGTTCCAGGAATCCGTGCTGCGTTGGTATCGACTGACGCCGCCTCTGCTGGGTTTCCGTCGTCTGTCGTAATAATCACGCCTGTCACGTTTATCAGCACCCGTTCCAACCCACACGTATTCGGTTTCTACTGCGACTGTCTTGATGTTATTGCTTATTAAGCCATCTTTTTTGGTACGCACAGCCCAACTGTCGATGGTTTTGTCGTAGCGATTCAAGCCGCTATCCGTGCCGAACCAGACATAATTTCCATCCACAGCGATACACGAAATCCGTTCACTGGCGAGTCCGTCCTGTCGTTTGAATGTACGCCACTGATTCTTTGTAACGTCATACTGGCTCACTCCAAAATTGGTCGCACACCAAACCAGATCTCCGTCTACCGCAACATAATTGACTTCATCGTCTGCCAGCCCATTTTCCTTGCTATAATCAATCCATCGGTTTGTTTTTCTGTCGTATCGTGATATACCTTTGTCTGTTGCTATCCACACATTATCGGAATCTGCGGCGATACAACGGATGCTGTTGCTAATCAGGTAGCGTTCACGTTCTACCTCGCCTTTGACTTCTTTCTTGACGGCTGTTTCAACAGTTGTTGTATCCTGTTTGACTTCCTTTTGACCAGTGGGTTGTTTCATCTGTTTACTCGGCGGAGATAAACTGAAGCATGCTGAAAAAAACATAAGGTAAACTATGGTTATTATGGGTAATATATTCTTCATCTCTATTTTGGGGGAGACAAGCGCACCCCCCCCATGCGCATCAAGTTAAGGAGCCCAAACGCCTTGAACTCAAGTTCAGGCTGAAAGCTAAAGTCCACTCAAAGTGGACTAAAACCTAGTCCCAGTCGTCTTTTAGACGACTTCAGCTTTTAGCCTCGAATTGATTCGAAGGCACTTTCCCCTTTCCCCTTTTTAGCTAACTTTTCAGCCTTAAATTGATACGCATGGGGAGACAAACCTTTCTCCCCCAAACCCCCTCTTTCTTATTGTGGGACTGAACCCTAGCCACGGCATATTCCAAATAAAGAAATTGGGAGGGGTTAAAATCCCCTGCCAATTCTCCGATTTAATTTAAAAGCTCTGCGTCATCTAATGAATTTTGACGGTCAAATTGGGTAAAAATGTAGCGGCAGCTCTCCGTCCTGCCAATCTTTCAACCCAAAGGGCAGACGGAGGGAGTCCACTATGTGTTTAAGAGCAAAGTGAGGTTAAGGGTGGGTGAAAAGTATTGCTGACTGCCTCGTGGAGCCCACGTAGGTTGGGTTGAACGAAAGTGAAACCCAACAGGTGAATAACTGGTGTCCGTTGGGTTTCTATCTTGACCCAACCTACTTTTTACACAGCCTCTAAGGGCTGAAGCAAATTTCTTGCCCTTTTGCCGTCCACTCTTACGGACGAAAGATAGGACGCATGTGGGCGTTTATACGCCGTGTATCTGTGAAAGAATGCGTCCAGACTTCAAAAACGACTTGGTCGCCTCCGCTCTCTTCGGCAGCCGATAGAATTTCTGGTCTTTTCGCCATATCAACGCGATACTGGCGGCGTACCTCCCTTAGAATCTTTCTGAATTCTCTCAGTTCGGCGATATCTTCTTTCCTTTCCTCTCCTTCCATGAATGTCTCAACAGCGGCATCAACTGGTTCAGCGATGCGCATGTCAGTAGTGCTGGTATCCACTGCGGCAGTGGCTTTGCGTTCCTCAAAACGTCCCTTCACTTCCGTTTCGCCCGCTGGCTCAGTTACTCCAGCAGCAGCAGCTCTTGTGCCTACGGGTTTTGTCACCGGCACAGCTTCAGCTTCCATCTTAGTAGGTTGGTGGGTAATTATCTTTTCAATCTCTCCTACCTTCTCAATTAATTTTTCCTGCGCCGCCACCTTCTCCGTCTGCTTGATTAATTCTTTCTCGTCTACTGCCTTTTCTCGTTCATATTCGGTCTTCCCTGGGCGCTCGGCTCTACCCGTTGGGCTTGATTTGGTCAATACCTCTTCATACTTCTTCATTACCTTTATTTGCTCTTTGGTCTCTTGAAGAAGTTTCTTCTCAACCTCCAACTCTGCTTTCATCGCTCTCTTCTGGTCAATTAATTCGACATAGCCTGCGCCTGCGCCACTTGAACTACCGTGTTTCACGTCACCAGTACCAAACATGAATTGTGGCGCAAAGTCTTCGCCTCTGGGCGCCATAGTCACCGTTACCACAAAAGTCCTGTATTCTTTTCTGTAGCTTGTTTTCAAATTGGGATTGATTTCAATCTTCAATTCCCTTGGTGTGGGATTAACTTGTCTTGCTACAGCTTGCCACAAATAACTGGCGAAGTGTCCTATTCTTGTCCTTCTCTGGCTTGCAGCCATCAGTGCTACATCCTGCGCTAATCCTAAGAGGGTATGTGGGCCAATACCTGTTGGTTTGAACATGATTGTTGACATCCTTTCGCGGCAGAAAAACAACCGCTCATAATTTTATCAAAAACGCCAATTTGTACTCCTTTTAATGTATCAAAAGTTTACGGAATTGTCAACCTAAAATTTTTTATTTTTTATCTAAGGTGAATTAATCTGTTGTGCAATTGGAACGTCATACTTAAACAATTGAAGGTCGAAATCTGAAAAGCTCGCCTCGCCCCTTCGGGAATTTCGACCTACCATATTATATTAAGGAGACTCAATATGTCGGACGTAAGAGACAAACTTTGGATTTGGGGACACGAAGCCGGCAGTCACAACAGCGGGTGGGGACTGCCAGCCCCTTCACGGATGATGCCAGTTGAGGGCGCTCTCTATCTTGGCGTACCTAACATTATCATGGTGCGGTATGATGATAAACCCGCTCCTCCCTACCAGCAGTACGCAATCGCGCTCAGTTCGCTGGAGCGAATCGTTTGGTCTATCGTTGGCGCAGGCGGTAGAACAGAGAAGGAGGAGGTGGCATTGGTACGCGATTTAGCGGCTCAATTCCCGAACATCTGTGGTGTGATGATGGATGACTTCTTCAGGAGTGACGGAGAAGGTACTTACACCGTGGATGAACTCAAAGAAGTTCAGGAACAACTTACCGTCTGCGGACGAAAACTAAATTTGTGGGTAGTCCTGTACAATCACCAGCTTGATGCCCCTGTTGGCGAACATCTTGCGCAGTGCGATGTGGTGACTTTCTGGACATGGCGTTCTGAAGAACTCAACGCGCTGGAAGAAAACTTCGAGCGCGTCGAACGCATCGCACCGTCCTGCAAAAAAGTGCTGGGATGTTACATGTGGGACTACGGCAATCGAAAGCCGATGCCTATCTCTCTGATGGAAAAACAGTGCCAACTCGGGCTTCAATGGCTCCGAAGAGGGCGCATTGACGGCATAATCTTTTTAGCCAGTTGCATCTGTGATTTGGAACTCGAAACCGTCGAATATACCAGACAGTGGATTCGTGAAGTTGGCGGGGAATCACTGCCGAGAGCGAATAGCTAAGGGCGAAGAGCAAAGCTCTACGCTCCACGCCCTACGCTGTCCGTAATTTTTGCCCTTATCTCTTCAGGGTTCTGGATTGGCTGGACATAGAACCTATTTGTCAGGGTATTGCCAAGGCTGGAACATTTGCTCATTTCGATATTCAACCCTAAACTGGTAAGAATGCCGCTGAATAGGTACAAAAATCCAATTTGTTCTTTTGCCTTGACGATGATTTCCGAATAGTTTTTATCTTTTGAGCTTTCGACTTTGATTTCATCAATTGCAAAGTTAGAGGGCAATGTAGCGTTTTGCGTAGCAAGTATTTCCTCAAGGGTTGTCCTGCCTTTTATTAAATTCGAGATATCTCTTCGGATTTCCGATTTTAGCTCCTCGCTTATCGGTTCGGGTTGCATCTCTCGTAAGACACTTGGGCGATATACCAATTTGAATACGTCAAGCGCCACGCTTGTATCTACTTTTGTGTAGATATGTGCCTCACGTACGTCAGTTTGATGAGCGTAGAAAACCCCTGCTATCTGATTAATCAGCCCTACCCTATCTGGACAGCAGAAGTGCAATTCCGTATAACCTCGTTTATCGACGAATTGTACCACTACATCAGTTTGATTTTGAGCCAATGCCTTTTCTATCTGTTCGACAAATCTGATGTGAAAACTAATTTCGTTGAGATTACTATGTACCATTCTGTAAGTGATGGGCATCTGACTAAAAAAACGATTGAGTCGTTCCGGCGAAACCATTGCGTAAAATTCGCTCTTGTCCTTTCCAACAAATAGCTTTCTCGTTCTCTCGTAAGCATCCTTCAGATTGTCCTTTTCCAGGGCGGTAAAATTGTGAGCACCATTCGCTTTTGAGTCGCAATAGGTGAGAAGATACAACTTCATCAACCGTTCCAAAGAACCCACTGTATTTTTAAACTGGTCAATTATCGAATCGCTTGGCGTCAGATACCGGGCAATCTCTATCATGCTCAGATGTTCCCTCACTAAGAAGGTTATCTCCTCAATCTGTGTCTGATTGAATCCCAAACGTTGCGCTATTTTGCCGATTCTTTGCGCACCAATTTGCGCGTGGTTTGGTGAAGGCTTGGCAAAGTCATGCATCAGCAAAGCAAAATATATCACACTTGAGTCAGAAATTTGTAGGTAGATGTCATTCAAATACTCGATTTCCGTTCTTTCACCTTTTCGGAAATCCGGGGTTTCCTGTTCTTTAGCGTTACGAATTTCGTCAAGATGTGCTACCGCTTCGAGCATGTGTTTGCCGACTGTAAATGGGTCAGTTGCCCTTTCAGAGCGGGTTCGCATCGCCCTCTCAAAGTCTGGCAGAAAGTGTTCTATCAGTCCCAATCTGTGCATCCTTCTGAGCGCTTTTGAGGCGTAACCCCTTAGTGAGAACAGGTGAGAAACCCTTTTTCGGAGGTTATCATCATCAAACCGCTGATGGTTTGAAGCTAAATAAGCGTCCAGTTCCGCGTCAATTTCAAAATCGTACTGCTGAAAATATTCAAAGGTTGTAATGAGTTCATCTTGTGTAAGTTGCTCAAACTGATTGTCAGTACAATAGATTTTCGCCCGTTTGACTATCAGATGTTCGCTGATTTTCATTCCGGTTTCCACACTCTTTCCAATGAGCAACTCTGATTTAAGATGCAAATATTTGGCGTGTCTGTAATAATCGTCCATAAGCGCGTAAATTATCTCATCGTCGTCACCGCTATAGCCCATCGCTTTCGCTATCGCCAATTGCGTTACATCTCCGTTTTCTGGATTGTAGGACAATACATCATCGTGTTTTCCCTTTAGCAAATGCAACAGATTTCTTACCTTCAACATGAAATCCACAGCTTCTGTCAACTGCTCGTCCTGTATTTTTTCATAAAGAACTTTGATACCCACAAAATTTTTTAAACCCTCTATCCAAAGCGCAAACTGTATTTCCCGCAAACCACCTTTGCCCGATTTCATATCCGGTTTATTAAGGAAGATGGTATCGCCCGTTTTTTTGAAATGATCTTCCCTTGAAGAAAGCAGTATTAGTGTAATAGGAATAATAACACGATGTTGTGTGATTGTCTTTCTCAATCCCTCCATCAAATCTGCGTTTCCCGCCAAAAATCTCGCATCGAGAATTGCTGTTATATCTTGGTAATTCCATCTATTGACGTAGCTGTAGGGGCGATATAAAAAGCTCGTCCTCAACCTGCTTTTACCCGGTGCGCTTAAAGCGTCGATGAATTCGTAGCAGATGCTAATAAACCGCAGGGCGTCTTCGTCGTAAACCTCTTCTAAGTTCACCTCAGATGTATAACACAAGTCAATATCCGAGAAATAACACAACTCCTCACGCCCATACCCACCCGCTGCAAATATGGCGATGTTGGGTTCTACGCCCACCGTCGCTACGGCAATATCAAAAATCTTTTTGACCACTGCATCAAAAATCGTTGAATTATACCGACATATCTCACATCCACCGACATTTTTATCGTTAATGAGAGTTTTTAATATTTCCCTCTGCTCTTTGATGAATTTGTTGATGTTCTCTTTTTGAACGCTAAAATCAGCATGCAAATCAGGTACTATGAGGTTAAGTCTTTCTGGAATATGTGTGAATTGCATCTAAAAACCCCCTTTCGGAGCGCAGAAAAGGCGAGAGGGTAAGAGGGGCAAAATGGCAAGAATCCCTTTAGCCCCTTAGAGGGTGTGTGAAAAGTCCATAGACAAGACATTTCGACCAGTGAATGGTA
>CAZRLY010000074.1:0-20932 GCA_964601015.1 uncultured bacterium | reverse complement strand
TAGATTGGCATTATAACTGCTCCTCACGTTCAGAAATTATCAATTCGGATAAAGGGCCTGCTTGCGCGAGTTTCTGAGCAAGACGTTCTCGTTCCGCTTCGGATAGCGGTTGCTCATTTTGTTCTTCCAGCGGTTCGGCTCTGACCAGCAATCCGCTTTGTCGAAATAGTTGTTCAACGGCGGTAGCTTGGTACGTCGGTTGGTCAACAGTTGTTGAAATCAACGCTAACTGTTCGATGATAAGTTGCTCAACCTGTTTGTGTTGTCGTTGGGCTGCCATCTTGAATGGCTCCAAGATCTTATTTGGGATTTCAAGGGTTAATTGACTCATCTAATTTCTCCTAATTATGTTTCTGATTGTTATTGATAGACTTTAATGCGATTCCCGCCTTGAGCGTAATAACTGTAGCGTATCCAATGCTCTGGTATCCACCAACTTGCGTTCGGTTGGGCTTAATTTTATCACAGTTGAACGGATAGGTCAAGTGAAATAGGGGGGCTTCTTCAAGGAAGACTCAAATCAATCGCTGAAAATCTTCCCACTCGCGCAGAGCCTCAAAAACCTCCTCAGTCTTTGCCAACTGCGAGTATCTCTCATCAAGCTCTATCGCTTTCTTGAGAACAGAAAGGGCATCGTCAGGATTATTCTTTAGCGCATATGCTGTCGCCAAACCATAGTAGATAGCGCCATTATCCGCATTCACGCCGAGAAGCTGATGAAACTTGCGGATTCCATCTTCCAAAATTTTGATAGCTTCAGCAGTGTTACCCTTTTTGTATTCATTTTGCGCGTCCCAGACCCAAAATTCTCTGACGCCCTCCGCAACGGAGATCGTCCAGTAGATTTCATCCTCTTCTGCTTCAACATCTGTAACGGTAAAAAGTCTTATCTCATCCCAGCAATTCACTTTCATCGGCTCAGTCAAATGAAGTTGCACAAAATCGTCCCACGAATTGCCCTCTCTTGTCGTCTGGTAAGATTCATCTTTAGTGCTAATTGACCTGACGCCTCTGTGTTGAAAGCCTATGTGTTGAAATTGGATGAAAAGTTCTCCGCTGTTTTTTTGCGTCTTATCCCTTGATTTGAAATAAGCGAAGTGAAATTCAATCAATAACTTCTCTAAATTATGGTTGCTAAAAGATGTCATATGCGTCGTGGGCCAGCGGAAACGTGTTGTCAATGCACCAATCTTCGGGCGAATCTCGAAACAGAAGTACCCAAACTTTGAATGGCCAGTTGGTTGTAGTGATTGCCACAACGGAACAATTTCAATTCCATCTTTTGCAATCTTTTCATCTACCATGATAATCGTCCTCCTTAATCGCTGCCTGAGTTGTTTCTTTGCGCGCATGATGCGATTCTCCACAGCCGAAACTGAGATGCCCAATTGCTCGCTGACTTCCTTTTGAGAATACTCCTCCAGATAGTAAAGTTTAAACGCCTCGCGATTCCTGGCAGACAGCGAATTGATAGCAGAAAGCAGTTGGTGATACAGTTCCCTGCGTTCACACTCTACATCGGGCGGCGCAGCTTGACGAACAGAACCGATATGCCTCAACTCAGCCAACAGGCTATCATCATAAGAAACTAATTCAAAGGCTTGTCGTCTCCACGTCCTGTACTCGTTTAAGGTAATCTTTTTAAGCCACGCCGAAAATTTTCCTTCCTCTCTCAATTGACGCAAATTTTGAAAGGCAGACAAGAACGTTTGTTGCGTCACATCCTGAGCGTCCGCGTCATTATTGGTTAAATACAAAGCTAAACGGTAGACGGCAGAATAATGTAGTTTGACGAGTTGGTCAAACGCCTCGTTCTCACCAGCAATGGCTCTTTGTACCAAATTTGTTGGATTCTGGGGATAGTTCATTTTGCCTGAAATTCATTTCTCATAGGATTGCCTCAACCTGGTTTCTGTCCAGCAAAGTCAAAAACTTAGAGGCTGTGTGGAAAGTTACATAACATAGCGTGCCGACTGCGTTTCAGCTATCGGGGCCACGGAGTATGGACGGACGGAGAAAGCCCACTACGCATTGTAACTCCTATGTAGTGTCGTCAAAAGTCTCGGTACTTCTCACACACACTTAGACGCAAAATCAAATGAAAACCTCACATTTTTTTAGATATATTTTGATAGAATTTTTGTGCTTGCAAAAATTTGTCAGATAGGTTATGATATAATAGTTTAAGGTTTTTAACCTTTTTATACGAGGAGTAGAAACAATGAAAAGTGGAAGTAGTAGTAATGTGTACGATGAATTAGGAGTAAAACCGATTATCAACGCCCTCGGTGGCAACATGACATTGTTGGGTGGTTCCATTCTCTCGCCAAAAGTCAATCAGGCGATGCAAGAGGCGAACCGGTATTACGTGAATATGAAGGAGTTGCTGGATAGGACGGGTGAGATTATCGCCGAGATTTTGGGCGCGGAGGCTGCCTACGTTACGCCCGGATGCGCAGCGGCGATAGCTCTGGGGAGCGCTGCATGTATGTTAGTCGGTGCTCCTGATAGGGTAGAGCAACTGCCCGAAATAACCGGGCTGAAGCATGAGGTAATCATTCAGAACCGGCAGAGATACAAGTATGACAGATGTGCGACAGTCCCTGGGGCAAAGTTGGTCGAAGTCGGAGATGCGTCTGGAGCCACGGCGGAGCAAATAGAAGCCGCTATCAGCCCCTTGACGTCGGCTATCCACTATCTTGCGCCGGGCGGAGGAAGTGGCGTAGTACCCATAGAAGAGGTAATACGAATCGGCAAGCAACACGACGTTCCCGTCATTGTGGATGCAGCGGCTCATAACTACCCGGTTGAGATTTTGAAAAAATATACCGGTATGAACGCTGACTTAGTTTGTTACGGTGCCAAGTATTTCGGCGCTCCTAATTCGACGGGCGTTCTTTGTGGAAGGAAGGATTTGGTGGAAGCCGCCGCACTGCAAGGCTTCATCGGGTTTGAATCCAGCCCGTACCGAACACTCGGAAGACCAATGAAACTTGACAGACAAGAGGTAATCGCTGTCGTCGTGGCGCTCAAAGAGTGGGTAACGATTGACCACACGGTTCGCTTTGAAAGCTACGATAAAAGGGCGAAATGCCTCCAGAAGGAGTTGGAAGGCGTTGCCAATATTCAAGCGACTCCTCAAGGAAGCCCGGCGACTAACTTGCGTGTGACGTTTGACGAGGCGGCGCTGGGAAAAACCGCCGCCGATATTGCCAACGCGCTGCAAGAAGGGAATCCAGGAATCATGGCGCATACTCATGGGAATACCATCACTTTCTCGGTGGTAACCATTATGGACGAAGATGTCCAAATTATCGCCGACAGAGTGAAGAGTTTGCTGGCATGACAAAGGCAATCTCGTCTTAATACGAGTTTTGTGCTTAAATGACTGTATGAGTTTCAATTCCCCTTGTTTGGGTAATCGCAAGCGGAGTAGCAAACTTATTTGCGTCGTAAGATGCGGGTTGAAAGTTTGCTACTCCGTGGGAACAGCATCACCAAATTAAGTTTTGAAAAGCATAAAGTCTGTGAGGAGCATCTAAAATGTCCGTACGTAAGAATCAAAGCGAGGCGCTAAAAAATTGTGATGGCGCTCTTTTAGAACACCCAGACGTCGTAGGTGTTGGAATAACTAAGAGAGCTATAAACATATACACCACGAAGGAATTGTCAATGGCAGAGCTTAAAAAAAGCTCATCAATAGATGAGATGATAGAAATCTGCCCATTCGGCGTTAAGAAAGAACAAGTCGAAATAAACGTTAGGAAAGTGGGGAAAATAATCCCATACAAGCGCATCAGACCTGCCAGGGGTGGGGTGAGCATAGGACGTTACGAAGGTGCTGCAGTCACTAGCAAATTTACCGATAGATTCACCAAGGGTGTAACTTAAACTTATACAGGTGATACTAATGAGTATTAGGGATTTGGTAAGAGTAAAAAATAAATATGCGGATGAAATCTTGAAAAAGAGAAATGTCGTTGGTGTTGGCGTGGGCAAGAAAAGAACGCAAGGTGAGGAATCAGACGGATATTGTATTCGTGTTTATGTGGAGAAGAAATTATCTGTGGAAGAGTTATCTGAAGATGATTTAGTGCAGCCGAGCTACGACAGTTACAGAACTGATGTAGTAGAAACAGGGAAAATAAAGCCATATTGAGGTTGTAGTCATTTTGGAATCGCTATCTCATGAACCTTTGTTTTGGCCTCCAGATTATGCAGGTGTTAAAATCTCCAAGATTTAATTGCAATCCTTACCTTCGATAAACTTTAGTTTGATACGTTGCATTAGGGAGCGAATCACTCGACACCTTTGTCTGAAGGTTGTTTTTCCCTTGGCACCCTAACGCAAATCTTTCAGATTCCGAAATAACGGCAGATGCTTGCTATATCTTCCTTGTTTTTCGGATGGCCGGAGCAAAATAACTCAACGCACAATCGCTGGAATAATTCCTCTTTGTTCTAAAAAAGCAATTACCACTTGAGCGCTCTCCTCAATAGTCAGTTTGTCAGTGTTCAGCACTATTTCAGGATTTTCAGGTGCCTCGTATGGAGCGCTGATTCCTGTGAATTCCTTAATCTCACCCGTTTTGGCCCGCTTGTATAAACCTTTTGGGTCGCGTTCTTCGCAGACATCAACAGGACAATCGACAAATACTTCTATAAACCTTCCATCTTCCAGTAGTTCCCGCACCTTGTTTCTATCTGCTTGATAAGGGGAAATGAAGGCCGTCATCGCAAGTATCCCCGCGTCTGCAAATAGCTTTGCTACCTCGCCGATACGTCGGATATTCTCTTCTCTGTCTTCCGGAGAGAATCCCAAATCCTTATTTAAACCGTGTCTTACGTTATCTCCGTCTAAAACATGGGTGAGGCAGCCTCTTTGGTAAAGCATGTTTTCTACTTCGTTCGCTATCGTGGATTTCCCCGAAGCGGAAAACCCGGTGAACCATACAACAGCATTTTTATGCCCAAGCAGTTTTTCTTTCTTTTCTCCTGTAACGTTAGCATGATGCCAGGTGATGTTTGTCGCTTTTTGTTTGTTCATCGTATTTCCTTTATCTTTGGAGTGCGAAAATTCAATTTTCGCAGACATTGCACTGCAAACCTTTGTAGTATTCGACTAATATTTCCAATACTTCCGGTCTGCTAAATTCTGGTGGAGGCAATTCTCCCTCCGACAATATTTGTCGGAGTTTGGTGCCGCTGATGAGACATCTATCTTCCGCATCGTGAGGACAGGTTTTCAACGAAGCCATGCCTTCGCATTTGTAACAGTAGAAAGTCCAATCTATCTTCAGCGGTTTCAAAATCAGGTCATTTTCGTCTATTTCATCGAATATTTTCTGAGCGTCAAAGGGCCCGTAATAGCTGCCCACACCAGCGTGGTCGCGCCCGATAATAAGATGGCTGCACCCAAAGTTTTGGCGAAAGATGGCGTGCAAAAGGGCTTCACGCGGCCCGCCGTAGCGCATCTCCATCGGATATACTTTCAGCACGACTCTATCTTTCGGGTAGTATTTTTCCAGTAATATCTCATAGCATTTCATACGAACGTCAGCAGGTATATCGCCCGGTTTCAACTTTCCGACTAAGGGATGAATGAACAAACCGTCGCTGATTTCAAGCACTATTTTTGTACAATATTCATGTGACCGGTGCATGGGGTTGCGCAACTGAAATCCTGCTATAGTCTTCCAGCCCTTTTCCTCAAAAATCTTCCGCGTCTCATCCGGTCTGGCATAATATTCTTTGAATCGTTGGGGATAATCCCCTTCGCTCAGAGCCTTAACCGGTCCACTTAGCAATGCATCATACTGATTATAAACTTTTTGCACTCCAGGGTGTTCCGCGTCGTCCGTGCGAAAAACTTGCTTCGCTTCGTGTTGTTTATCGTAGGTATATTTTTCGCCGATAGTCATTATGCCCATCAGTTCATCGCTCTCGTCGTCCGCAAGCGCAACTTCCTGCCCCTCTTTTAACGAATCCGCTCGCTCTTTGGACACTGACAGCGTTATTGGAATCGGCCAGAGGGTTCCATTACAAGTGTGCATTTCATTGACAACCTTGATGTAGTCGTCATGGCACATGAAACCTTCCAGTGGGCTGAAAGCGCCCATAGCCATCATGATTAAATCAGAAGTCTCGCGCGATGTCATTCGTATTGTTGGTAGGAACTTCGCTCTTTTTAATTCTTCTTTGCGTTCATCACCTTCGACAAGTCTTGGCAATAGTTTTCCACCGTGAGGCGGCACCAATTTTGGCATTTTTTCATCCTTTCATGAATTTGCGGAAATCAAGCTCTTATAAGGCTACTATAGGAGTGTCAGATGGGCAAAAAAAAATGTTTTGAACTGCCCCCGCTTTATACTATCTCTTTTCACAAATAGCCAAGCGATTTTAGACGCTGTCTAATCAATTCGATTTCAGTCTTGGAAAGCTGGTCTTCATCGAGCATACCCTCAGAACTTACCAAATCGCGCAGGACGTAAACGGTAAAATCCGTCACGGAATTGAAGCCGCTTCCCTGAACAATTTCACTCAGCCGATTGTATAAATTGCGTGGAATTTTTATTGTGACTTTATCTTTGGCGCGACTGTTTTTACTCATAGTATTATAACACTCCTATAAGAGTGTAAAAATTATAACAGCATATCATTAATTTGTCAAGGATAAAATTGCATTTGTGGATAGATTGAATAGTTGACCGAAGAATCCCCTATCTTATGATAGAATGTCGTTCTCCACGTCAAACAGCCTTCTCTTCCCTGTGACTGGCACCGGGTCAATCCTTCGCACGTTCCGCAGAAACCAACTTTTCGCCTTCGTATAAACACCGCACATAGCTTTTTCTGTATGTGCCGATGTCATCGGTTGAATATCATAGAGTTCCGCTACGCATACCGCCACGCCTGTTTTGAATGCTGGGGATTGTTTTAGTTCCGCATCTGTTGCATCCCACGCCGTTTGGTCTTTTGTTTTTGATGCGCAAATCAAAATATCTCCCCTGTACTTGGTTGTCCAGATTCTTGTTTCTATAGTTTTTATTCCGTGCGCGATGAGTCCCGCCCACGGCTGTTTTATGGATAGTGCCTTCAATTTTTGCTCCTTCCTACAAATAACCTTTGAAAAAACCCCTTCTTTTCCCGCATATTCTCAAGCAACAATTAAAACAACTGAATTTGCCTTTCTGTTACCATTTCCTCTGGATATTCTTTGGGTGCGATTGTTAAATTCGGTTTAAAATATACTTTGCATTCTGCCTTCCTTGCCTGTGTCAATAGATGTTCAACCCATTCCCATTCAGGTTGTTTGGCGGGTTGATTTGTTGTTTCACTTTGCCCCCCGATAATTACCCAATCAAAAACTTCTAATGTTGAAAATGCTAAATTTTCTAACAATGGTTCGCAGGATAAAAATTTCACTTTCGCTTTTACCCGTTTAAAGGCTTTTTCTGCTGGCGACACTCTTACTTGTGTATCAACCGTAGTTCCCACCCACGCATTATCAGGAAAATCAATATCTACGAGCTGCTCAGGGTTTTTTGTCAAGAATAAGAAATTCCATTGGGGAGCATCACGGCAGGCTTTTAATACCCTTACAATCCATTCTGCCGGAACCCAGTGACCGAACAAATCAGCCATTGAACAAACAAACACATTATGATAACCGATGTCATCTGTCTTCGGTGGTTTGGTGTTTTCTGGAGCAAGTAGACGGGCAGGATGAAACGTAGGTTCAAAATCATATTCGCCGTAAAATCTGCGAGCTATGTCTCTGGCGTAGCAATATCTACAGCCATGTTTGCAGCCAGTCACAGGATTCCATGACCATTTAGCCCATTCAATATTTTCGTTTGTTTTATTGAACGTTGCTTTGGATTCTAAAGGTGGGATTAATAAGTCTGGATGCCCAAAATTATTCCAGTCGGTAAGCATTATAAAGGGACTATTCCCTACAACTTCTTTGCACTTGCGCTTTTCTTGAGTTTCGTTGTAAGCCTTATTAATTGATTTTTTGCCTATTAGTTCCTTTTTTGTGTAGTTGAGTTCCGCAAGTATTTCTTGCCCCCTCTCTGATTGAATATTGTGGAATCCTTCCTTTTCCCAAGCGGGAAAGTCTATCCAATTGCTACCAATAAGAAAGCTCCACTGTTGGTTACCCATAGGCTTTCTTACAATCCATACTTTTTTATCTATCTTAGCAAGCCCATCTAACAGAGTTTCCGCCGTTTTTTTAGAATGCGCCACTCTCTTAATGTTTGTCGCTGGGCAGTAGATTAGCAGGTCCAATTTGGGGTAACATTTGCTCGCAT
Source organism: uncultured bacterium (assembly GCA_964601015.1). GTDB lineage: Bacteria > Poribacteria > WGA-4E > DTYX01 > CAZRLY01 > CAZRLY01. Next base: position 12,617 of record CAZRLY010000074.1, on the reverse strand, counting down.
CTGAGAGTAAGTCAAACGATGGCTGCTGGCCTGTTGGGTCATTGTATAATATCCCAAATATGGATGGATGCTTTTTGCTAAAAAACCGTTGTTGCATCACGTCGTTGTGGTCACCTGATAGGACTTCACAATCTTGATACTTCTTGGTACGCCTCAATAAATCTTGATAGTATTGTTCATTGCTTTCGATTAGTACCGCTCTATAATCAAGGCAATGTTTTTTTGCCAATTCCAAAAAAATCAACGGGCTGCCTTTTATCCTCTCGTAGATACCCGGTCCTGCATTAATATCAAAGTAGTGGTACACAGGATGCGCCCAGGTATGTCTTTCTATTATACTTTTAGTTATGCGGATGTGCATATCCACAATGCCCTCAAAATGCTTCTGTTTTACCGGCGTATATTCCGAATACCCCAGTGTTTCTTTATCTGACATTAACCGCCCTCCTGTTTTTTTTGCGCTCTCCGAAGGTTGGGAATTCCTCCGTTCTCATCGTTTTTGTCTATTTCTCTGAGAAATTCCATCGTGTCACTTACCCTGGAATTGCCCGAATAGCAAAGTACAAAAGATTTCGCATAATCGGCAAATTGACTTTCAGGTGAGCGTCCTTGCCATTCATCAACGCCGTTACAAGGTACATCCCCTTTCCGTACTCCAACTTGGCGATGGCAACGTCCTGCCCATTATTAGCCGTTGCCAGCACGACATATTTTGAACTGGGTTCAATCCACGTATCGTTAATATGAATTCGCTCAGGATTAACGCTGTTGGGCGTCTTGAACAGATTTTTGGCTTGCTTGGTGGGTTGGATGCCGTTGCTTATTTCCCGCTCCGCGCCTTTCAATAGTTCAGGGAGAAAGCCAGTGGTACAGGGAAATTTCGGATCGCTATCTTGTCCCGAAACTACGACTATCCCGCCATTCTTGACAAAATCCTTTATCCGATTCTCCACGCTTTGGTCAGTAAAATATTGTTTACGTGAAATCTCTTTGTAACCGAGCCACAAAATATGAACCTTCTCCAAATCGGGTAAATTTTTATCCTGGATTGCTTTGTAAACTACTGAACGCTTCGCTATTTTATCCAACTTCAAGAGTTTCGCAAATTCAGTGGCAGAGCGGTTGCCCGAAAGTGCCAGGACTTTGATGGAGTTTGGTTCAGCATACTCGAATGGTTTCAAAGTCCTGCGAAGCAGTTTTTGGAAATCTTCAGTTGTGCCTTTATAGGTGCGGTGCATGTAGACTTCGATGTGGGTATACTCCCACCACGGGTTAAATGCGGCTGCGCTGGTAGTGCGCAACTGAAACCATGTGGAATTGACATGCCCCAGCCCTTCCGCCGACGCGCCTGCCTGGCGGTAAAAGATGATGACAGGCAAACCGACTTTAAGCAGTCGCATGAGCTTTCTCGGAGAAGTACCTGGCATTCGCTGTCCTACGGCAATGTTTATCTTTATCCTCTTGAACTTGGATGTCCCCTTCAGATTTTCCTCCACCTTAACAACCGCCCGCTGTCTTGTGGCATCAACAGAAGTTAGCTTTCCAAAGACAACGTTCGTACACTCCGCAAGCACTTCACTCAACTTATATTCCCGCTCAACAAACGATTGAGCTTTATGAACACTACTGAAAAGGGAAAGTATGATAAAAATGGTGATAACCGACTTTTTCTTCATGGTATTAAAAAAACACTCCTTTTTCAACAGAATTATTTCTCACCAATCACGAGTTTCCTATTTTTTTTGATTCTCTCAAGCCTTTCAAAAACCCTCAAGCCCTTACAGGCTTGCATGTATGCTCTTTCCAAGTCAACTGGTACTGCCACCTCAGAAGTAATAAAGAGTGGCAATTTGGGCAATGTATCGCCGGCTTTCAACGAATGCTCCCAGAATTCAACTGCAAGCTCACCTTTAAGGTCAAAAGTGTTGCGGTATGCCACGCAATACAGGGGTAACGATTTATTTTCTTGAATTTGCTCCTCGCTAACCTTCAATGAGGAGAGCAACTCGTTATGAAGATTAAAAAAGGGTTTGGCTAAAATATCAACGATGATAAGAGAAACACCTTCAGCGAGAATATTCACGCATTTTCCTACGAATGCGTCTCTAACCGAGGGCCTATCTTTGTTTCCTTCGCTGATAATTTCAATGACTCCGACAGTTTGTTCCATACTACGGTGAATGTACTTAACAAAAATTTCCAGGGAACTCGGAAATGAGGGATTGACCATTTCTGAGGAAGTGGTGGGGTGATATTGTGTTATCAACAGTTGTTCTTGTGTCAATTCTCGGTCAGTTATTACATCAATCTCTTGATATCCTAACTGCGCATGAGGATTCGCAACAAAGCCTTCAGGCAATATCTCATTTAGATTTTCGGCGATATGTACTGCCCAGGTATGGTGCAATGACGAAAACCTGACAATTTGGACTATCTCTTCATTGATGTGGTCAAGTATTGGCATAACATTGCCACTCCCGTGTCATAAACCGAGTTTTTGCCAAAAACTCGGTTTATTCATAAAAATCTAAACCGTCAACTTCTTCTTCTCCAACTCCTCAACCGCTTTCTCAAATCCGTCAACTATGTCCTGTTCTTCCTTCACCCAACTCACAAGTTCCCTTACGCCATCCTCAAAGTTGATGTTGGGTTGGTATTTCAGGACATCCTGAATTTTAGAGATGTCAGCATAACAGTGTCGTATATCCCCTTTTCGGAATTTGTGCGTAACTATTGGCTCCATGTCAGCATTCAGACTGGCGATGAGAATGTCAGCCACCTCTTTGATGGTTGTTGGAATTCCCGTACCCACGTTGAATATTTGGTAATCGGCTTTGACGCTATTCATCGCCAAAAGGTTTGCTTGAACGATGTCGCTAACGCATACGAAATCCCGGCTTTGCAGTCCATCTTCAAAGATTACGGGTGGATTGCCACTTCGTATGCGCGACGAGAAAATAGCCATAACTCCTGTATACGGATTTGAAAGCGACTGTCTTGTCCCATAAATGTTGAAATACCTCAGTGCCACAACGGGGATGTTGTAAGCATGTCCGATGCAGAGGGACATATCCTCTTGGTCTTTTTTGGATATGGCATAAATTGACGTGGGGGTTAAAGGCTTATCCTCTGATGTGGAACGCGGAGTTGCTGTCTTTTGACAGTTTGGGCATTTCATCTCCCAATCTCCCTGCTGTAGTTGTTCTTCCGAACGAACCCTTGGGTAAACAGCCCCGCAATCAGCGCACTCATAAGCCCCTTCGCCGTATTCACTCATGGATGCCGCTACAATCAATTTTTCCACGCTGTGTTTCTCGTTTACCAGAATGTCTAAGAGATTAGCAGTACCTACTGTGTTGACCGACATATATCTTTCCACTTCGTACATTGACTGTCCTACCCCAACGACAGAAGCTTTGTGGAAAACGATATTCACTCCCTTGAGTGCCTCCAACAAAGAATCCCTATCCCGGATGTCCCCTGCGATAAATTCGGCTTCCTTGTTAAGATAACCAGGCAACTCACCTTTAGTATGTACCTGTAGCGTCAAACTGTCATAAACTTTAACCCGATGTCCCTCTGTAACCAGTGCATCGACGAGGTGCGAACCAACAAAACCTGCCCCGCCTGTTACTAAAACGTTCATTTATAATTCCTCCTTTCTGCTTTCTCAGCGAACCCCTCCTCTACCAGCAGTTCCAAATAGTCGGCAACTACATCATAAGGCACGGCCCCGCCAAACTGTATGCGCTCCCACACCTCTTCGATTGTGCGTTGCCCGTTGAGCCAATTCCAGATTCGTCCTATGTTGCTGTTGCGTTCGCGAATGGCGCGTAGCTTCGTCTGTCCAGTTTCAGAGAAGGCGTTATCAGCAGGCACCCGCCATCGGAGGCGTTTTATCACCATCGTCCCGCGTTGGTCAACTTCTCCTTTTGGACTGCCAAGGTTCAATCTTTGCGCGCCAGAATGCCCAGACAATGCCGATGCTAATTCTATCATCTTATCGCTCTCACGGATGGCGAATACTTTTATGTCATCGCTCATTCGAGCCACTGTATCACGAAGAGCAACGTCGTCGGGTGCGAAGCGAATAACCTGTTTCACAGCATCCCCGCCTTGGAATCCCAAGTGTTTACCAAGGGCGCGCAAACGAGCAGCGCGCACATCAAGAGATGTGTCATCGTTCTTCAACGCTTCCATGCTCAACGCGTCGCAGATGCGCCGCTTCCAATCCCGTGCAGCAAGCCCAGCGAACCATAACGCCTCCCGTTGACCGGCTGTCGCCAGAAGGTAAAGGTACGTCCCTGTAATAGCGCCGCCTCTGCCGAGAGTGTTGTCGCTCATCTGGTCAGGAGTATCCATTGAACTGTGGTAAAACCTATCCGGCCAGGTGGATATCTGAGGCGTTGGGATGTCGAAGAAGCCATCCGATACGAAGGCATCGTTCCCCCAAAACGGTTCTGTATGCCAGGGGAAGATAGCATAGTTGTCGGATGAGAACCGGCCAATCGGTTCAGTTGCCACCGAGGCAAAGAGGTGTTCCAACAGTCCGTCGATGAATGAGGCGTTTGTCTCAGGAGATTGGAACAGCACAAATTCGCCTCCACAGATGCTGAAGTCCTGACCGACGGAATCAAGGCAGAGTCCGGCTACTACCTTATCGAGTTCGTTGCGTCGCGAGTCGATATACGGCAGGAAGCCACTCACTTCCACGCCGTTCATGAAACGAATACTCCGACGCAGTGGCGGCAACGTCCCGCACTCGATAAGTGTTTTCAACGTCCTTGCGAGTTCCACTGACAGACAACAACCTGACGCGTTGTCTCTCGCTCCCGGCTCCGATGAGTGCGCCAACACCCAGATTTCTTCATGCGCTAAGTCAGTTCCGGGGAGCAGTGCGTTGACCATTTCCGAAGTCCCTTCCACCAAATCAGCGTCCACCTCGGCGTGCAGGATAACAGGCGCATTGCTATCCTTGGTGATGTGCCTTAGACGCCGTCCCTGTCTGGCAGAAAGGCTGAATCCCCACAGTCCTGTCTCGTCGCGTCGTCCGCTGAAAATGCTCCACATGGTCAAATCAGGGACATCCTCTGGTTCTCGTACCGGCGGGTGTGATGACAACCACGGCGGGCAGATGCAGTCGCTAATGACACCGATAGCACCACGTTTGCGCGCCTGTGCAGCGACACTACCCGCTGGCAAATCGGTGAAGATAATCTTTCCTGAAACGTCAATTCCTTCGTATTCCTCGTCCTTTGCGCCAGAATACATCACTACCACCGGCGCGTCAACTCCGCCAGCAGGTGTTGATGTGCTGTTGCAAACCAACGAAAGCGGCTCTTCGGCGTAGGAGCAGATTGTGTGCGCTTTATCCTCTGGCTTCAGGACATCAAGCCGCGCCGCTCTGGGTACCCATTCGAGCGGATTTTTGTGTCCGTGTAGCCATTCCGTCCTGTCATCAGCCGGATACGGGATGACTTCGGCCTCAATGCCGTGTTCTCGGTGACGACGGCAGAGAAATTCACTCACATTGCGCAAACCAGGCCCTGGGACGGTGCTGCGAAAAGCCCAATACTGGGCGATGTCGCGTAGACATTGTTTGATGCGAAGTTCGTCTATGATAGCGTTTGTGATGTTTTGGTGCATGTATAACCTCCCCGAAACTGAATTATCTCCTTGATTTCGTTGTTTCGTCATGTTATAATTTAAAACAACCTTTTTATTTTATCATATTTTAGAGATTGGTTCAATAGGAATAGGCGGAAAAAATTCTGAATAAAAATGTTGGTGTTGCGGCTGCAATTTTAAATGCTGCCTAACCCTTGACGTTAGGCAGCTTAGTATTGTAGATGAGGAGAATCGACAATGCTAACGAAAACGATTGACGTACATGAAACACAGACAAGCTTGAAGGAGTTATTGTCACTGGTGCGTGAAGGTGCAGAAATCGTCTTTACAGAAGGTAGCGCTCCGCTTGCTCGTTTAGTGCCAATTATGGTACCAATGACACCCCGCATAGCAGGATTACACGCTGGGGCAATGTGGACGAGCGACGATTTTGATGAGCCGCTACCCGAAGAATTTTGGATAGAAAACACATGAAGTTGTTATTGGATACGCATACGTTTATTTGGTGGGATAGTGAACCAGCCAAGCTCTCGCCAACAGTTCTGAAGTTGTGTCGAGAGCGCGTGAACACTGTGCTACTTAGTGTCACAAGCGTTTGGGAAATGCAAATCAAGCTCCAACTGGGGAAACTGAAGCTTAATCTGCCTTTAGGGGAAGTGATTGAGAGTCAGCGACAAACCAACAATATTGAGATATTGCCTGTTACCCTGGAACATGTCTTGGCATTAGAGAGCTTACCTGCCCATCACAAAGACCCATTTGACCGCCTGCTCATTGCGCAAGCGAATGTGGAAGGTGCTGTCTTAGTGAGCCGAGATTCAGTATTTACCAGCTATTCCGTCAAAGTGGTATGGTAGCACGAGTTTTGCTTGTGGGCGAAGTAGAACATGAAAAGCCGATTTGCCTTGGTTTTGATACCCTTCTTGGTTTCGATACGCTACGCTACTCAACCCAAGCCTCAACCCAACAAGCCACTTCGTTGCGGGCTGCCAGCTTGTTTCTACGCTTCACTAGCGCCGTAAACGGGCAGGCTGCCCGTTCTACTATGCTAACAGCAAAACTCGTATGGTAGAGCCTCCCATGCGGTTATTGCACTCCATAATTCTGATGCAATCTCTCCAACGGCAATGTACTGACAGCTTTTGGCATCACAAGTACGCGGGCGTTTTTACCATGCCGCTCAATAGCTTCGCCCAAAGCTTCGTTAATGGCTAACGTATTTTTTGCGCCGTAGCGTTTCAATATGCGGTTGTGTACTTTGCCACCGGTGAGAATGACATTGTGGTCAAAAAATGGGCGTCGGACGTGGTGTTCTGACCAGAGCTTTCGCCGTTGCAGGTGGAATTCCTTCCGCGGCATATCCAAATTTCGCCGTTCATATTCCAGAATTAGCTCTTCAAAACTCAGGTTATCAAGTTGAAGTTGAAATTGGTCGGACGGTGGAGTCTCTGTAGAATCGGGGTGATTTCCGTTGGTAAGCAGGATAAGCGTTCCGCCCACCTTTGTGCCGGCAGCAGCCGTCTGCAAGGCAACGCCGTTGAAGGCGTTCCAACCCCGTTCCCCTTCACCTGGAGATGCGATGGTGATGTCTGCTTTCTCCCCTATCTCAGCGCCCCAAACATGCCTATCCCCGTAAGCCACGCCCTCACGATGGGCAGCGATGTAGTGGCCGGCGAAGCCGGCTATCGGTTCGCTTCTGTTATTTAACAAAATATTCAGGATGAAATCCAATCCCGCTATATTTGCTATTTCTTCTGCATCCTGACGTGCGGGGTGTTCGTCCAGATGCCCCACGCCGGAGTTGGGCGAACAGAACATAGAATGGTTGTAAGTAATCGTCTCCACGCCTGACACGCCAGGCAGAATCATCTTTGCCCCTCCTGCATATCCGAAATTGTAATGAAGATAAATTCTACCGATGGCGATTGTGAAATCAGCTTCGGCGACTGTTTTGTTAATCCAAATGGGATTTGCAAGATTGGAAAATCCGAAAAATACCAGATTGTTCAGGTCAAATGCGTCATGATAAATTACGCGGTAATTATCAACGATTTCCTTGCCAAATTTCGCTTCCAGTTCAACTTGACTCATCCCATCATGTTCACCAGACGCAGCGACGAAAGTAATGTCCTTCCCTTTAACCCCCGCTTTCTTTAACTCCTCCAAAACGGCAGGAATCAGACGATAAGCAGGCGTTGGACGGGTTTTGTCGTCAGCGATAATCGCTACCTTTTTTCCTTCCAAGTTATACTCTGAAAGCCGCTTTGTGCCTATAGGTTTCTGTAACGCAACAGTTGCTATCTCTTCCCAAACCCCCGGCTGCGGAGGCGCAGGATTTTGAACGACTATCACATTCTCTTCCGGTAGATTCAGTTCTAAATCAAACGTTTTCGTTCCCAATGGCATCGTTATTTTCATCGGTTCTCCTCCTGAGAGGGTATGTGAAAAGTCCATAGACAAGAAATTTCGACCAGTGAATGGTAACTGGGCATTGGGGCAATGGGGAGATGGAGCATTGGAGCAAACACCACGTCTCCAACGCTCCAACTCCCGGGTGCCGTCATGAATGTTTATAAAAAGGGAAATTGATACTCCTCATACACGCTCTTGCATTGTACTTCAGTTCTTCTTCGGAATCTGTGGTATCAACCAGGCAAGGAACGCATCCACACTTCTGGACTGTATCATAATCTTACCTGGGCCAGTCAACTCGCAGACAAGCCCTTCACCACTGAACAACGTTGACTTCAATCCCCCAACCCTCTTCACATTGTATCCCACACCTTCATCGAACGCTACCATGTGTCCTGTGTCTACGATATGTTTCTGACCGGCTTCAAGGTGCATTTCGTGAATAGCTCCGTAGCTTGATAGAAATACCTTGCCTGTGCCACTTATCTTCAAAAGAAACCAACCCTCTTTTGAGAAGAAGGTTTTGGCACCGCCCCACCCGGTATCGACTTCTATCTCCGGCGATGAGGCGATATACGCTCCCGATTGGGCGTAAACAGTTTGACCTTTGAGTTCCAAATCGTAAATATCACCGGGAAGCGAAGGGGCAAAAGTCACTTCCCCCGGTTCAGTTGCCCTGAATGTGTTCACAAAGAAACTCTCTCCTCCCAGTACACTCCTCTTCAGAGCGCCAAACAAACCTCCCTTCGCGACGGTTTCCATTTCGATACCGCTTGACATACTTACCATCGCGCCGGCTTCAGCAGAAATCGCCTCCCCTCGTACCAACTCCACCTTCAGCAAAGAATACGATGGACGATATAAAACTTCGTGTACCATTGTTTACAAGCCTCCTTATATGTAGGTCGAAATTCCCGAAGGGGCGAAGCGATCTTTTCAGATTTCGACAGAAAGATGTCGATTTATGAAAATCGACCTACAGGGGTTTCATATTGAAACCTCCTTGTATAATATGTAGGTCGAGATTCGCATCTCGACTGTCGATTTATGAAAATCGACCTACGGGATTTCATATTGAAACCTCCTTGTCAGACAAAAGACCAACATCGTCATTTTAGCTGTGATAGGGCCGCCTCGTGTTCGCGGCAAAGCGAAAGGGCTACAGGTCAATCGTCTTCCCTGTCCGTCCTGATTCATAAGCCGCTGTGACGATGTTCAATATTTCGCGTGAATCTTCGCCGCTGACTGGAACCTGCCCATCTTTCTCAATGGCTTCAACATACAACTGCAAAAAGGTGGGGAACCCCAGTCGGTCAGGTTCTTCGGTATCCAACTCAGGCTTCTGCCACGATTTGGTCTCAGCAGTCCAGATGGATATTGGTGTCGGGCCAGATTGTCCGAATTTGATACTCCCCTTCTTGCCGAAAATCTCCTCCATCCCCGCCGCTCCACTGGGAGCGCACCAACCCGTCTGTAACGAGGTAACGCCGCCGTTCTCATGTTCAAGCAACAGCAGAGCCAAATCTTCGACTTCAATGTCGTGGAGGAAGGTGCCAATTTTAGCCATTACCCTCTTGACCGGCGAATTCATCCACGCCCGGATGCGATACAACTGGTGGTATCCGTTGTCAATCAACGGGCCGCCTCCGCTGCCTGCTTGCGTAATCCGCCAGTTTTGGTCTTCTCCTCGCCCCACAACGTGTCTGCTGCCCAAGCCCTCCGTTCTGATGAGGAACGGCTCTCCTATCACTCCCTCAGAAATTATGCGCAACGTCTTTCTGCATGCAGGTGTGAAAAGTTGGTTGTGAGCCACAGCCAATTTTACTTTGTTCTTTGCCGCCGCTGCTATCATCCTGTCGGCTTCTTCAACCGTGCGTGCTATCGGTTTTTCCAACACAACGTGTACTCCGGCTTCTGCCGCAGCAACCGCTGGCGCTTCGTGGAATCCGTGAGGAGTTGCTATGTCCACGATGTCGAGTTCCTCTTTGGCTAACATCTGCTGATAGTCGGTGTAGCGGTGTTCCTCGGCTACATTGAGCTTTTCACCCATCAGAGATATTCTTTCCGGCGATATGTCACACAAAGCCACAATCTTTGCCTTGTCTTTCATGGCAGCCCAAACCGGCCCATGTCGTCGTTCCGTAATGCCGCCACAGCCTATAATTGCTACTCTATACATGATTAGTTCCTCTGTTGAGTATACTCGTAGAGAGTGAAGAGTAAAAAGTAAAAAGTGGAACTCTACGCTCTACGGTAAAAAACTGTCAAGATGCTTATATACTCAGGTAGTTTTCAATATTAAACTTTACACTTGAGACAACTGCTTTTTGTTTTGGCTGCAACGGAGGGGGAGTTTGATGGGCAAGGAACCGCCCAAACTAATTACTTTTCTCCTACACCCAAAACGAATGATGACGTTCTGCCAAAATAGAATTTTGGGCTACATTCCAATTTACCGAAATCAAACTACACACATTCTTCTTTATCTCGCCGCTTTCAATTCGCCCCACATAACCGAAAGCTTGCCGGAACTTTCTACCGCCGCCCCAGACTCAAGATTCTGCTGGATTTCCACTTCCGTCAGCGCTCTGGTGTAGATGCGAAATTCATCTACTGTCGCTGGACAGAACCTTTCGAGATTACCTCTGTTGTTTGCCGTGCCAAGATATACGGGATGTTGGAAATCTACATAATCCGTGGGAGTTTTCACATCGCCGTATTCCACCTCCTCTTCCTTGCCATCTATGTATATTTTGCAGGTGTTGCTGCTGGCATCCTCAACCACCCATCCGATGTGATGCCACTTATTGTCATATATTGGAGCGTTTATCTCCGCGGGCAGGTGTTTGCCGCTTTCGTCCCTCACGTAGAAATGCGTAACTCCTTTCGCCAGCGCAAACCCCGGCTTCGCACTTCTATTCAGGTCAATTGCCCACCCCATAGAACTACCGTCGGTCAAGGTTTTAAATAGGGTTGTCCAATCGGGGGTATCACCTGTTTTGAGCCAAAAATCTACTGAGAAAGTTCCAAGGTGAGAGCCGAAGCCCTTTAACACGGTTAGGTCAACATAGTCATCCTTACCGTCAAATTCTATTGCTTGTCCGTATTGTCCAGGAACTATCTGCGGCTCGCCAATTATTTTACCATCGCTATTCCCAGCAATGTCCTTAACTGTAGTGGACTGGTCAAACGGCCAATAGGCATACAAGTCTTTAGTGACGTAACTTCCATAAACCTCGCCTTGCACAACAAATGCAAGGGATACTATCGCTACGAGTAGCAAAATTTTGTACTTCATTTGATTTTATCTCCTTTTACACTAAGAATCTCTAATCTTTACCCCGAATTCACGTTATATTATCACATATCTCAACTAATAATAAAATGTATACATCGGGCGATTCAAGATTATGCTTGATATATTCCAGAAACTGCCGATGACAAAATCTCCCAACACCAAGCCCAAAAAAAGTGGCACTGCTTTTCGATAGGTACGCAATCCACCATATTTTAAAATGACCAATTTTGCGACGCAACTAATCAAAAACGCCGCCCAGAAAAGGTGCATGTGGAAAGAGAGTCCATAGCCCAGTGGGTGAAGCGGCCACCAGAACAATCGAGTGCGAATTGCCGCTAAGAGAATGGTAAACGAGAACCCAACTGTCATGGCTATAACTGCTGGAACATCTGTGTCAGTAGGGTTTGTGAGCCATAATTGTAAGTACCTATAGGCACGCCCACCAAAACTATTGATTTGTCCGCCAACGCGCCCTGAATCCACACCCAGTTTGAAGAACGTATCCAGTAGCATCCAAATGCACACGGGCATGGCAATGACAACCATCCCTAACATCGCTATGGATAAATGCTTGCTGTTGATGTTCCCGCGCTCCGCTAACTTAAACGCTTCCAATTGGTGTGGCATCGGATGACTGCGGTTATCGCGGTTGAACCAGAAATAGAGCGCAAACCACGTCAGATCTTGCGCGCCGATGCGCCGTGTCCCCAACGCGCTTGTCAAACTGTGATGCGGGCCGATGAATGTGGTAGAATGGATGGGAAATCCCAATTCAGCGCGGATGCGCGTCAAGGTAATTGCAATCGCAAAATGCGCGGCAAAAAATAACACTGCCACCCACAAACTCATGCCCCCTTTCATCGAAAATCCCAACAAAAAAATGGTTCCCACAATAACCCCCACAACGGCCGTCCTGTAACGCATCGGTTCTTCTTTGTCATCCAGTTCCGTTTTGGTAGGATGTATGCGAATCACACTTTTGAGTACAGCGATGATATGTCGTCGTGTTTGCCATAAGGCAAGTACGCATACGCCTGTATACGCGCCGATATTCTGCTCATAACGATAAGGAAATAATGGGACGTTATCCAAACCTGCGATGCTGCCAAAAACGTATTGCGCCTTGTAGAAGAAAAAAAATATCACGCAGGATAACAGCAAGTCCAGCGGCATGATGAATCCTAACCCGACAGCGAAAGGATAAACGACAATCGAAAAGCTGTCTCGACTGAGAGCGCTCCACGGCTTTTCCGTGAAAAAGGGACTGAGATTGATGCCC
>CAZRLY010000073.1:5301-20938 GCA_964601015.1 uncultured bacterium | reverse complement strand
TTCATCATCAAAATATCCAATCCCCGCCTCCGGGTCGCGTTTCCGAGCCACGAGCAAAACTGAGCTTTGAGCGGCATTCTTCCTCGCTTGGTGGAGGCTATGTTGGCTTTCCGTCTTAATCGGCCATGTAGCAGTTATCGTGAATCCAGCCGAAATCAGCGACTTGAATAGAGATGCCCATGCCTCCTGTTTTTTGTGCGTAAACATCACCGTCAAAACGCCGTCATCACACAGAACCCGTCGGCATTCCTCAAAGCTCTCCCTCATCATCTCCTGATAAAATTTCGTAGAGATTTCCCGTGCTTCCGAAGCCTTCATATCCTCATCACGATGACGCGAAATATTGACCACCGCCTCTTCACCGTTTTCACACAGTTCGCTCATAAACCATTCCGGGCGACGATGCCCCTGCGTCCGTTTCAGCCAAACGTAGAAAAAATCCGCCAACTCTGAATACTGCACGTTGTCCGAATACGGCGGGTCAACGACAACGGCTGTTACACTCCCATCATCCAAATCGTAAAGTGAAGTCGCAGAAGCCTGCGTAATCTCCACTGGCGATGAACGTTCCGAGTGCGGAAGTTTCGCCAGATTTTCGTATGCTTTGCAGACATTCCCGATCGCCCACTCCAAACCGCTTCCAGCGACACACATCGCCATTTCAGCAAATGTTGCTTTGAATGAAAAATCGTGACGGTCAAATTTTCCAGCAACCGTTCCGCGCGTCGTCCATCTGCTCATAATTGAATTGAAATTTGCAATTTTGTCCACGACAAAACTCAGCAAATGCACAATCACCTCACCAATCTCATCGCCTTCAGCCTCAATTATTTCGGTCCGGAGATTACGAAGTTCCTCGACCAACACGCCAAGCGCAAGCAGTTGACGCGGTGCGAACAGTGAAGCCCAAGTCGTATGTCCGTAAGCAACAGATCTATCGCAATCACCTTTGTAGCGTTCTTCCGTCGGAATGACACCGTTGCGTTCCCACTCCGGTCGCAGACGGTCAAGTTCCCTTTCGGCGGCTTCGAGTGCTTTGATATCTTTCGGTTGTGGCGGACGAAATTCCAACTTCCTCGTGGCTTTGGTTGCGACGGCGTAGAGTTCATAGCCCATCTTCCCCTGCTGTGCCGTCGCCTTGATGTAGTCGGCAGAGATAGGCTGATTTGTGAAGATAGAGATGCCTTTGCCACGTCCGTAAGTTGGTTGCGGAGGTGTCTGGAGTTGCCCCGCGCCTTTGCCAATCTCTTTTATCTGAACCGTCCAAGAGCCGCTATCCGCATCTAATATCACCGGTTCAGCAACTATCTGTCGCCCTCCTTTCTTTTTTAGCAGATGCCAATCGGGAACGAGCGGCGTTGGGTGTCCTGTGTCGGGACATGGCACAGTGCGAGTGAAGATGTAGTTGCGTGGTGGTCTAATTCCATCGTAAGTGTAAAATATTCTCATCCTATCATCAAAGCGTTGCTCCCAGATTTTCCCCCATTCTCTTGTCTTTTCAGCGAGCGATTCACCTAAGCGGAATGGGTAATCAACCGTCGCTTCCAGAATCGAACAAGCAACAGGATTGTATTCGTTCGCTAAAGTGTTCAAACCGAGTCGGGCAGATTCAAGCGGAATAGAGCCACCGCCGGCCATCGGATCCAGCACTGTCGGGAGATTTCCCCACAATTCCCTCATCGCCTGATTCGCTTTGTCCAAATCAGGTTCGTTTATCGCATTTGAAAACGCACGTTTTCCATGCCCTTCCTTCACCCATTCATCTTGGCTCTTTGAAGCAAGAAGATTGGCTATTGCCACAATGTTATCAGATGAATCGTAAAATCCCAAAAGTCGCTCAAATACCTGCCTATCAAAATCGGCAGGCAGAAGTGATGCAAGCACCGCCGCACGCGAAACAGTCAACGGGCGTCTTGCCCACCAGACATGAAGAAAGCTGTGCGGTGGTTTAGCAATCGGGTTGTTCTGCTCACGCATGCACTCAATACTCAACGCTTGAGCGGGCAACCATTCTTCGATTAACAATTTCTTGTGTTTCATTTCACTGCCTCCGTAAGAATCCGCAACGCACGTAACGCACGGGAATTGTTATCGCGTGTGAGTCGTCCGAGCCACCATGTTGTTTCGTTTGGGTCAGCGTTTCGCAGGTTTGAAGCGGATTTGATTAACCTATCTGGATTTGAAAGTCCAGAAGAGGTAAGCGCAAAACATGCCACCTTTGAGCCCCAGTCGTTATCAAGAGGATAGAACGGCCCCGGCTTGAGATTTTCATTTTTGCCCAAATCTGTCGCTTCACGCAAGAACGGCATTGACGCAGTAAAAGCAATCGGTGAGATAGCCCCTATCCGTTGAAGTCGATTGTAACCGTTTTTGTCAGGCTTTCTGCGGCATACTATCCCCGCTAATCCAGTTTTGCGCTGAACCACACGCAGTGCGAATTGTGCTTCACGAATTTTAATTTTTTATACCTCTCTATGACATAGAAACCGAGTTTTTGCCAAAAACTCGGTTTATTCATCTACCGCTCCAAATTGGGCAGTAAGTTTAACATCGTTCAAACCGTGCTTTCGAGCTAAATCGAATTTGTGTCCAATGTCCTTAGTGCCGTCAGAGCCGAATTCCAGTACAAGTTCCGCGTTAAACATCGCCCCTTCGGCGGTGCCGCGCAGCATTCGCTTGGCGGTGTCGATAGGTTTCAAGGGGTTATTTGGTCTAATATTATCGACTTTGAAGTTCATCGTTCCGCCATCTTTCAACTTCCCACCAGCCAAAACAGACAGCTTGACCGAATTGGCGTTGAAAGGCTGCGCACACGCCATCAGTTTGTTTGCAAAACTGACATCGGAAATTTTGAGCGTCATTTTGACAAGTGGTCGATTAGTTGAGTGGTTAATCGCCTCCTCCCAGGTGTAGGCAGTCGCAGTCGAATCGCCACCAGGCCCCCACTCCTGTTCTTTGCGGGTTGCCACCTCAGCGATGGTCAAAACGCCATTTACAGGCGTAATTTTGCCCCATTCAGCGACGCATGGCGCGTCTGATGGTGCGACAAGAACATCGGCATCAAGTTTCAACGTCGTCAGTTTTTTTTCGATTCGACGACGCTTGCCCTCAGTTCCCGTTACGCAACCTTCGCTGTCGTAGACATCGTTGTTCGGTAGGCGGACGACCAATTTTTTCGCTTTGACAGCTTCGAGAATGGAATTACGGATTGGCGATTCGTCGCGAAGTAATCTCATGCGAGGGCTGGTCAAAGCCCGTTCATGAATGGCGTTGGCAGGATGAGCGCCTTCACAATCAAGAGATGGTGTGGCACCTTTGATTAATTGCATCAGCAAATCAACATCTATCGCATCGTCGATTTCGTAAATCAAGCCTTCGTCCTTGAGCAGTTCCATCAAGCGGGATTGTCCTTTCTTGCCACCGCCGAGAACCTCTTCATCGACCAGATATTTTTCCTCAAGCGAGATAGTGCGCCGTCCTTGAAAGACAACCCTATCAAACGCACGGATTGCTTGCATGGTAGCCTTTTTCCGAAGCGCAGAAAGCATCTCCTCTACCTGTCGAAGAAGCGGTGTTTTCTTTTTTTTGCCCCGGCTGTCTAAAGGCGCAGTGCTGGTTGAAACTTTCCTCTGCTCTTTAAGTACATCTTCTGCCGCCATTAACTTGCGTCTCGCGATTGCGGCTGCTTCAAAAGCGGCAGGTGTCGGCGAGACTGCAAAAATTGCGTTACGGAACGCTCGTGGACTTTTCGCTTCAGGATTTGAGTCGTCTTGATAATTGCAGATAGACTGCGCTAATTCTTCACTTTCGCATAAAACCAACTGGAGTTTGGTGGAGTTCAGCACAGAACTCGGATTATTTGGGTAGGCAACTAACTGGAAATTATGTCCGCCAAAATACCCCTGCACGAACGCCCGCACAGCCATCCGAGCATCTTCGATTAACAGGTTCTCAGCACGTTCTTCGACCACCTTGTTCGCATTGGGTTCGTAACGGAACTGGAATTTCCCTTGCTCGTTTTTGTATGTGTGCCAGCAGTCACGCATCAATCGGTCAATCGCTTCGCCCGGTTCAGACGCCACATCGCTTGGACGAAGCACCGCAAGTGTGAGTTCTGCCTTATCCATAGCGGAACTGGGCGTTAGCGGAAGGCTCTCCAACAACAACGCTGACGCAACCCGTCGATGGATGTCGTTTGAATAATCATCATCCAGTTTTCCTGCATGTTCAGCAATATCGGCATCGACAGCAGGCTTGAAGTTATCCTTATTCAGCCGTTGCAAAAGGTCAGATTGTATCCTATCACTTGTCCAATCCAAATCACCCGCCGTGATAAGTTCAGTATCAGATTCTTTCTCCCAAATATCCCGCAAGATACGAGCAAACAACCGCAAAACCCCACGGCTCCTCTGAAAGTCTTGCAAAGCACCAAGTCGGTTCTGAGCGGTATCCAAGAGACGAGGATGGAAAGGATAACAATCAGCAATCTTCTTCGCGTAGTCCACTCGACTCGCTTCGGGTGGCAGTAGCCCGGGGTGTTCCTCTGAAACCCGCTTGTAAGCGTTGAAATATTCGGCTGAAATCTCCTCTGCGGCTATCCTATCGACAGACTCAAACAAACGACGGATAATCACTTGTGCCGACTCACCGCCAATCGGGTCAAAATCAGAGGCTTTCCGTCCAACGATGCCATCTATCCTTCTCGCAAGTTCCGACGATTCCTCTTGGTAAGTGAACTGTCTGGCAGTATCTGTGATGACAAGCACCGCCTGACGACGAGCTACGATTTCAGACATTAGTTTGTCAAGAAACCCAAGCAACGCACCACGCCCTTTATCACTCAACGTTGCCATGTAGACAGGCATTTCGTCCAACATTATCAGCACAGGTTCGTCGGGCAATACTTGGCGAATCAATCCTGCATCTGGAACGAGTTCAGCGTCATCGACTTGACTCATCTTGTCGTAGCCGGCTTTGCCACCGAACTGATATGCCATATCCGCCCATAAGCTGTGTGTCTTGATATTTCCGTAATCCCGGTATACCTGCGTCCCGGGCAACTTACCATCAGCACCCACCACCGAGACTGACTTGGGATGACCGGCTGCGGGGAGTAACTCAACGCCTAATGTGGATTGTTGAATATTTTGGGCAAGATGCCACAAGGCTATCAAGGTGTGAGTTTTTCCCCCACCGAAACCTGTGCTGAGACGGATGATAGCTCCCGCTTCGTTAGGGTTCGCAAGCCTGTGAAAAATCGTTGAGACCACTTTTTTTAGTGGAATGGCGGGATGAGTGTTGCGAAAGAATGTCTCAGCGGACTGATAAACTTGAGGAGCGTTTCCCTCAAGAATTTTCCCAAATTCTGCCGCAAAGATTGCGTCAGTTAGCTCGCCCTTCAAGACTTCGAGACGGAGACTACAAGTTTCACGAATTTTTTTCATAATTGATTCACTCCTTTCAAATGGGAAAAAATGGGTACTCATGCTCGGTTGCGGATTTGCGCTCGGTGTGGATTGGCAAATCCACGCCACACACCAAGCGCAAATCCACAAAAAAGAGCGCAAATAGCCATCGGATTTGCCAATCCGCCGTGATCGTGTATTTTTGGGCATCTCGGCCATTTTTACTGGCGCAACCAAACTTGGTAGGGGTTTTCTCGATTTTCCAGAGGAAAGGCGACGCGCGTACTTAGCCGTTGCGATTCGTGAACAGCCATTATCATTTCGAGGGCAGCCCGAGCATCTTTGCCGCTGGAACTGGCGGTAACGTCGCGGTCGCTTTCGATGGCTTCGATGAGTTCTTTGACTACCATCTGATTGCTCAAGTGCATTCGTTCACCGCCGGAACGAGGTGTGCCGTCGGGACGTTTTTCCCATTCGTCAAGCCAAACTCGCTCCCAACTACCATCTTCTTCTCCGGGAATCCAAAGCCCGTGAGGATAGATATACATTTCTCCGCCTGGTGAGTTTCTAAGTGAGATTATGCCCTTTTCGCCATAGATTTCAAATCCAAACCAGCGTGAGCCAGCGCGGTCACCCTTGTAGGATTCATAGTGCGCGGTAATCCCGTTTTCAAAAACGTAGTACGCAGCGACGCCGTTCCCTGCGAGCAAACCGACACCCTCATCACCTTCGTAAATATCATCAACGGTGACTTCACGTCCGTCCTGAGTGACATGTCCGTGTGCCCATGCGACATCCGCTTCCGCAAAAAAGCGCATGCTGTCGAGGATGTGGGTTCCCAGTACCATCAGGTCAAAGGAGCCGGCGCGGTGGTCAGCCTTGCCGTGTCCTCGGATGACCTGAATTTTGCCGATTGCGCCTTCGTCCACCAACTTCTTGGCGTACTGTTCGTAGGCGCTGGCGCGCCGGTGTCCCACGGCGAGTTTCACTCCAGCGCGGTCACACGCTTTGACCATAGCGTCCGCCTCAGTTAAGGTAGCGGCGAATGGCTTTTCGCAAAAAATTCCTTTCACATCCGCATCCGCGCATGCTAATACCATCTCGCAGTGACAGTCAACCCAACGGGGGCATACGCTGACTATATCTAATTTTTCTTTCTCCAGCATTTCGTGGTAGTCCGTATACAATTGCTTGGCACCGGTTCGCTCCCCCGCTTGCTTTAATCCTTCAGGGTTTTCGTCAGCCACCGACACAAACTCCACATTGTGAATCCCTTGGTATGCTACTTCCAGTCCATGTCCATAGTTGCCCTTGCCTGTCCGGCCGATAGCGCCGGCGCGATAAATTTTTTGCATGATTGATTCCTCCTTCAATTCGTAAATACGCCCCTCTTAGAGCGATTTGAGATGTGCCCATATTATAGCCGCCGATTATCGGATTTTTTACGCGGCACAAACACAATCTGAAAAACCTTTATATCCCCTTGAGCCATATCCGTCACGTAAACTCTGTCATTTTTATCTATGGCAATCCCCATTGGTGCGACTAAATTGGGCGTCTCAAACAGCGTTAAAAAATTGCCGTGCGTGTCAAATACCTGTATTCTGCGGTTGCCTTGGTCGACTACATAGATGTTATCGAATCTGTCCTTTGCGATGTACCGCGGTTCGATAAACTGCCCATTTTGAGAACCTTTTTCACCCCAGGCAGTGAGAAAGTTGCCGCTGAAATCGAATTTTTGGATACGGTAGTTTCCTGCGTCCACTACATAGGTGTTCTTCTGGTTATCGACAATCAGGTCAATAGGATTTTGAAATTGTCCCTCCGCCCAACCGAATACGCCTTTTGACATGAGCAGTTTTCCCTGGGGATTGAGTTTTAAGAACCGGTGATTTTTGGTATCGGCGATGTAAACATTTCCGTTTTTGTCTACCGCTATTCCTTGCGGTGAATCCAGAGAAATTCGTCGTCTTAGGAGTTCAACTGAAGAATCTTTTTCCCCTACGAGAACCTTAAAAATCTCATCTGTCAGATTGCATGTTTGTAACCTGTTATTTTTTGAATCAACAACGTAGAGAAATTCAGAGCGAATAAAGTTTATAGCCACATCAGCAGGAGTATCAAACTCCCCCGCCCTCCAACCGGAGCGTCCAAATTCCTTTTGAAATTTGCCATCAGCGTCCAGAACACAGATGGAATCACTCACTGCGTCCACCACATAGATGTTGCCCTTGATGTCTACAACAATCCCCGTCGCTTCCGGAGGGTATCTGCTTTTTTGCCCTGCCCGAATGCTGATGCAAAATAGGTAATTTACTCCTAACAGAGACGGTTTAGCCTGATTTGTGGCGATAATTTGGGATGGGATGGTTTGAGGAGGATTCTTGGGTACGCAACTAAAGAACACGAGGAGCAGAAGTAAAATGGATAGCCTTGACCGTTCGGAGCGCAGTAGTGAACGGGCTCCGTCCCGTTCAGAGGCAAAGCGGCTTTTCATGATTAACCTTTTTGCACCTCGAATTTAAATGCAAAGGATGTTTTTTTTGCTTCCATCTCGTTGTATACGTTTGGAATTATAAGCATCAATGTGGACGCGCTGACGCTACGTTTTCTGAAATATAAGAAAAACTGTTGCTTCATCTTTGGCATAATCTGCGTTTTTTCAATGTCGTTAAGCGGTATCCCGCCAGCATCTCCTACCCAAACGGCACCGCGTTTCCAATTGAACATTTCTTCCCTGAATCCAAGAGGCAACTTTGGCTTAAAACCTTTTTTCAAATACAAACTCTCCTGGCTTTTAGGAATCGGCTTGGAGGATGAACCACTTTGGTCAAGCAGCAAGCATTTGTTTTTGTATAGGTGAATCCAGTGGTTCGTATCGTTTACGACGATGATGCAGAACGCGTCAACCTCTTTGACATCGTTAAGCGGCACGGCAAGGGCAATAATACCGTCCTTTACAATCCCGATGGAATTTGTCCGCGGGAATATATTAACCTTTGGGTCAACTACAGGAACGAGCTTTACGGTTTTGAAACTCCCACAGTTTACAGTTGTAAACAGTATAAAGATTATTAACAGCATGGTTATTTTTTTAGTTGTCATTTTGTACTCCTTCCATCAACACTTGCACCATTTTCTACACTACATACATAGATGTCCGGCTGGATTCCAGTCCGCTTTGGATATTCAGATTTCACTGTACTTGTAAACTCTTCGATAGCATCATCTTTTACAAGGTTCACAGTACAGCCGCCGAAACCCGCCCCTGTCATTCTCGCTCCGACGACACCTTCCACGTTCAACGCGATTTCCACCATTGCATTGAGTTCGCCGCTGCTGACTTCGTATTCGTCGCGCAAACCCAGATGGGAGGCCTCCATTAATTCGCCAAATCGCATTAAGTCTCCTGCTTTCAATGCTTCGACACTCGCAAATACACGTTCGTTTTCCTTGATGACATAGCCACACCTTTTTTGTGTTAGTTTGGGCAGGTGTTCTTCATATTTTCTGAAATCCTCGATTGATATATCCCTGAGAGCAGTGATATTAGGCAGCCAGCGTTTGAGTACCTCAACGCCGCGTTCGCATTCTGCCCTGCGTTTGTTGTACTCCGACGAGGCAAGTTCGCGTTTAACTTTGGTGTTGCAGACGACTATCCTGATGCCATCGAAATTCAACCGTACCAATTCAAAATCAAGGCTGCGACAATCCAGAAATAGCGCGTGGTTCTTTTTCCCCATCACAGAGATAAATTGGTCCATTATTCCGCAGTTGACGCCGACGAATTGATTTTCAGCTTTTTGACATAACAACGCTAATTGTGTTTTGTCCATCTCCAATCCGTTGAGTGTCAGCAACGCCAACGCGAATGCCACTTCCATAGCTGCTGAGGAAGAAAGTCCGGCGGCTATGGGGATGTCACCCGCAATCACGGCCTCGCAGCCTGAAAAGCTCGCTTCGCCCCCTGGGGCAATCGAATCTCCTGCTTCCTGAAGGAAGTGAGCAACGCCCTTGACATAGTTGCTCCACGCTTCCACCCCGTTAGAACGCTCTATCGCACCCAGCGAGAAGGAGACGGTGTTATCAAAATCCAGCGAGTGTAAAAGGACTTTTTGGTCATCTCGCTTCTTAGCGGCGATAGCGATATGTCTGTCTATCGCCACGGGAAACACAAACCCATCGTTGTAGTCCGTGTGTTCTCCTATGAGATTTACCCTCCCCGGAGCGCGGACGACGATGTCCGGGTTAGACTTAAATTTTTGTTTGAAAGCTGATTGGAGTTTTTCTTTGTAGCTCATATTCCTCCTTTACAATCTCCCCACCGAGCTGAAAGATGTTTTCCTTTTTTAGCTTGTTGTCGTCAGTCAAGTGATAAAAAAAGAGCGCGTGGGTATCGGGGACAAATTCGTCACTTATATTATTTCTAATTACAACGGCAATATCTCACATTTTTTGCCCAATGCTTCACATAACGGCACAAAATGCCGTGCATTTGTGGTAAGTAAAGTATATCCTTTGGGCATTTCAAGCGCGATGATAATATCTCCCAGTCGCCAGCAATTTCTACCGCCTTTTGCGGCATTCCAACCTTGTGGATGTTTGTGAATACGCTCAAGGGCGTTTAAGGCTTTTTGCAGCTCGGCATTTGCACCCTTACTTTTCAAGATTTGCTCTACAGCCAAAAGCTCATCGGAATGCCCTTGCAAAAATTGCGGCAATCGACAACGGGCTTCCTCCCTACGACAAGTGTATTTGTAAACGTATTCGCTCTTACCTTCACGAATTAGTTTTGTCGGCAACTGATGGGCAATGCTGCACTCCGTAGCGTTTGTGAGAGAGGAAAGCGCTAAGTCGATGCCGTCAAAAAATTGCTCATGTAATTGCCAGTCGATAAGCTCCTCAAGTTTGCCTAACGTTTTATCCCAGAAGGCGGGTGTGTCCATTAGATGCATCTCTTCAGCAAGCTCCTCAAACAATTTGGCTAAAATTGAAATGGTTGTTTGCTTTTGCCGCCCAAATCCCTCTTGGGAAATCCGCCGCAAGAGCTGCGCCAGCGTCCGAATTTCTTTCATCAAGTCATAGAGCCAAATACTATCGGAAATCACTCGGCGATTGAATTCCATCAGCACATAATCGGGAGTGACTACATTATCAGCTCGTTCCAATCTCGTTATAATTTTGGCTATCTTTTCATCAGTTCCTATAGCTTTGTGTACTTGTATGGTTGTATCTACAAAAAGAAAATCCTCGCTTTTCATCTATAGAATCCCCTTAGATATTGTTCCACCTCTTCTGATGTAAAGCCGAGCAATGTGTTCATGCCAGCTCTCAAGCACATACGGTTCGATTTTTTCAATTCTGCCTGTGACAACGGACGTTTTTTGAGCATCTCCAACACAAAAAGCAGCACGTCTAACTGCTCGATTGTCATCTTTTCTGCGGACAGCCTTCGCACCGCGGTATCGAACAAAACAAATCCCTGCCGATACTGCGAATGCGGGTGCGTGTGGTCCTGCTGCCACTGTTTCGTAAGGGCAATTTTCATCTCCCTTAGAATCCACTCGATTTCCCCTTTATCAGCATTTTCTTTTAGCAGCTTTTTGGCATCTAAAAAGATGGACTTAATCTTATCCAAACCCGCTGGAATCGCAAAGAACTTGTCAATAAGTTCTGCCAGTTCATCTTCATTTCTGTTTGGAAAGTAACACTCAACCGGTCCGCGTGCTAAGATTGTGATTGGCATCGGATAATTCCGATAACAATCTGTGAACAGAAGAACCGGCGCATTCCAGTCATACTGCTCCCTCACCCGATGCACAAAGTCAATCACAAACGGGTTATTTTCCGTGATAATCTCTGGACGGACTATGATGAAAAGCCCAAAATAATCATCTAACGAGCAAGCTGCCCGCAAGGGGCGAAGCGGTTTTTCACGTTCTACCGGTTGTTTTCTCAGTTCTTTTTCGGCGTCTAAAAAAGACGAAACGCTCGTTACCGAATAATCCCTTCTACGCAAAATGAGAGTGAAACTTTTATCGCCCGATTCATTCTTTTCGATGATTAATAACTTTTCTTTGGACATTTTTGTCACCTCGTTGAACTGAAATCATAATATTCGTGCTTCAACTACCTCAGCACCGCACCAGATACCATAAAAGTAAAACACATACTATAATAGCAATGCCAACAACCGAGCGATATATGTGTCCTACATATTTATCCCACCACCTGTTAATCGCATCTTTTTGTCTTAGCCTGGTTGACAACACATTAGAATGCTTCGATTTTTTGCGTTGTTTTTGTCGCGAGCGCTTGGGTTGGCGCGACATTTTGTACTTCGACTTTAGCTTATCCGAGATTCCCGTAATTTCGTAGCATTGCGTAGGTACTTGACGCGGTTTGCATACTAAAAGTGCTTTCACCAGTTGATATAATTTTTCATTTATTAAAATTTGCCCGGGCTTGGCGGCATTTGCCAGTTCCAACGCTTCATGAACGGTTGAACCTATCTGCTTGTAATTTTGAACACCCACCTCGCCCGCGCTAATGCCAATTCGTAGCTCTGGGAACCGATGCCGCAGTTCCCCTGCGGCGTCCATAGCTCGTTCTTTATCATCTTTATGAGATTCAGGAACGCCGAATAATATAAATATGGCATCATCTGAATCGTTTTCTATAGTTCCCACGTACCGTTGGGCAACATCCTGCAATTGAGAATATTGTTTCCTCCCTATTGCGCCCTTCGCACGGACAGATAGGACTGTTGCGTCTTTTACTGATTGCATAGTATGTGTTCCTGATTACTCAAGTTCCTCAATGCCAAACGGAGGTTTTGCTCGAAGTTCCGCAGCTTTCTCTTCTGCGGCGGCGTCGTTGATGAAACTCCCCGCGCCCGATTCGCAGCCGGCAAGATACTTGATTTTCTCTCTGGTGCGATAGGGCGGGTAGAACTCAATGTGAAAATGGTAATAATCATATCTTTCGCCGGTAGTCGGCTGCTGGTGCATTACCATCATGTAGGGAAACGAGAAATCAAAGAGGTTGTCGTATTTTACCATTATGATTTTTAAGATAGCCGCTAAATCTCGCTGAAGTACATCGTTAAATTCAGCAATCGAACCAAGGTGTTCCCTCGGATAGATGTGTACTTCGTAAGGGTATCTGGCGAAGAACGGAATAAACGCCACAAAACTATCATTTTCGGTGACAATACGCCTGCCGTCAGCTAATTCTTTGGATAAGATTTCACAGAAAAGGCATCTTCCGTTTTCTGTTGCATATTTACGGCTGGATATTAGCTCTTTTTCAATCTTGGGCGGGATGTAAGAAAAAGCGTAAATCTGCCCATGCGGGTGATGTAGTGTAACCCCGATAACCTCTCCCTTGTTTTCAAAGATGAACACATAATCAATAAAATCGTGTTGGGATAGTTCTTCAAACCGGTCTTTCCAAACCCGGATGAGGTTGTAAATATCCTGCAAGCTCTTTTCCGCCAGCGTCCCCTTGTGTTCCGGAGTATAAACAACTATTTCGCAAATACCCCTCGCAGGACGAACTTTATACAGTTCATCGCCCTGCACTGCCGGCTCTGGGGGATTTCTCTGCAACGACGGAAACTTATTCTCAAAGGCGACTATCTCGTATTCTTCAGGTACCTCCAGAACTCCAGGACACAGAGGACAATCCTTGGTCTTCGGCATGAACGTCCTATGTTGCCTGTGCGTCGAAACGACTACCCATTCTTCTAAAACTGGATTCCAACGTAATTCTGACATTTTAGATTTGTTTCCTTATAAGTAGGGGCACGATGCATCGTGTCCCTACTTAATCACCTTTCCCGCGCGTATAACTTTAACAGGAATCAAACGCAGATGTCCATTTCGTTCTTCTCTTCGACAATCCACAAAGGTAAAATCTCCTTCTGCCAGTTCGAATATAGCGATGTCCGCCACTGAACCTACTTTGAGCGTCCCCAATACGTCCTCATATCCCATTACCTTTGCTGGTATTGTTGTTGTTTTTCTGAGAGCGTCGTCAAGGGAAAGCCCAAGCAGGAGAAATTTTGAGATGGTAGTAGCAAGGTCAAAAACGGGCCCGTTGATGTTGTAGACATGCAAATCAGAACTTATGGTATCTGGCAGGATTCCCTGAGCGAGGGCTTTTTGGGCGACATCAAATGTGAAACTGCCGGCGCCATGCCCGACGTCCAAGATGACTCCCCTTTCGACAGCCTTCCTGACTTCAGGCAAAACCTTGCCTTTTTCGTCGAGAATGCCACAGGAACCACCGTGGAAACTATGGGTCAAAATATCCCCTGACCTCATCTCCGACAAAATTTCTTTCAATGGGAAAGTCGCCATATTGGGATGTACCATCATTGCCAATCCCGTCGCATCGGCAGCCTCCCTCGCCCGTTTCAATGCGGCGGGACCATTTTGACCCACAAGGTTTTCGGTGAGCCGAACTTTGATGCCTAAGATTGCATCCTTATTCGCTTCGCAAACTTGTATAGCTCGGGCGACATCAGCGTATCGGATGTCCTCCAGTTCACCTACTCCCTGATATATCATCCCCGTTGCTGAGATATTTAACATCGCAAACAAGCGCGTATCGCATACGTCAATGATATATCGCCTGAAGCCGGGAAACGTCTGCGCACCGGATGAACCTGCATCAACCACAGTAGTCACGCCTTTGGCAAGGCAGGATTGGTCAACATCTACGCCATAATGCGAAACGCCCGAAAATACGTGTACATGCAAATCTATCAAACCGGGCGTCACCAACTTGTCAGAGGCGTCGATAACTTCGTTTGCCTCCGTTGTATCTAAGTTTTTGCCGATTGCAGCGACTTTTCCGCCAGCAACGGCTACGTCGATTTTATCATGGATTGACTGCGCCGGGTCAATTAGTGTCCCGTCACGGATTAATAAGTCAAACATTACCATCACCCCTTAGGAAGTAGAAAGTTTCTGGTTTTCCGCATACTTCTTACTCTGGTTCCTGTATTTGCTGTATTTGCTCTTCCGTCCACAATCGCTGTTGTTGAATCTGTTCTTGCAACTGCACCGTTTGCTCTTCCGATTGTTGTTGTATTTGTCGAATTTGGTTTTGAACTTCTTGAATCTGACTCGTCGTCTGCTCTTGTCCATCTACCAGTTGTACCAGAAGTTCATCCCGTATTTGCGCTATTTGTTCTGTAAGCTTTGTGTGCTGTTCGGCGGGCGTGTCCGCTGTTTTTTCAACCTGCTCCTGTATTTCATCAAGTCCTTCTCCCATTTGCTCGTGATGTTGCGTAATCAGGCTGACAAGTTGCTTCAACTGTTCCGTTTGCGCCTCTATTTGTTCCTTTAGCTCAGTCAATCTTTCGTCGATTCTATCCGGTCTAGTTCGCACATGCAGTTGCTGGATAACCTGCATATCCTTTTTGCGAACTTCCATCTGTCGCCTGAATGTCTCCCTTTCCTCTGCCAACTCTCTCCTGCGTTCTTCCATCCTCTGTTTTGACCTTTGAACTTCCAACTGCATCCGTTCTTTATGTGCGTCGAATAAGGTTTTAGCATCAACCTCTATCTCTTCAGGGATATAGTCATCCTGTATATCTTCATCTACATCCACCAAATTCGACATTTCCATATCATCAAATCTGTTTTGCATCATTTAAACCTCCTTTTTTCTCCGTGTCTCTGTGGTTGGTTTTATTCTATTGCTCAGAAGCAAAAAAAGACAATCCCCTACTGCGATAATGCCCGTGCTATCCGATTTGCGATGAACGGTTCCAGAAGCGCTATCAGTAAGACAACAAATAGCAACTTATCCCATAATCCTGCGCCCATGAGCGTTTGTGCAGATGCTGTGGTTAGCTTTTCGGGTTCTGAGATGACACGAACCAGTGTGCCTTTGCCTGAGTACGCTGTCAGTGTTGTTAATTCATCATCGCTGAGTTTCGTTAGGTCAGATTCTGCTGTATTCAGGTTCAGTGCGAATATCTTCCTTCGTTTTTGCCCAAGTTGGGAGTGGTCAATTTGGTATATCCCCGCCTGGTCAGTTTTCTGATAGGTTACAACGGACATCGTTCCCTGTGGCTGTGCGCGCAAGGTTTCGACATTACCGTCGGGTTTAGTCAAAGTGGTGGGGGTTTGGTAACTCCAAAGTTCTCCGGATAACTGGATTGTGTCGCCAACCCAGTAGCGTTTGACGGGGTTCGTTTGTTCCGACAGATAAGCTGT
>CAZRLY010000073.1:0-5201 GCA_964601015.1 uncultured bacterium | reverse complement strand
CTTTTGCGTTGCGGTTCTCCCAAAACATCCAACAATTTGCAGGGCAACAGTCCTCCATGACGCCGTTCCGCTCCTGACAGATGCGTATTGTAAAAATACGAATTGATTCGGTCACCTAAAAAGATGAGCAACCCGCCGCCATTATCAACGTATTCTTCTAAACGCTGAACATCGGAAGTTGACAAGGTGCTTACGTTGGCTAAAATTACCAGGGGAAATTTGTCGAGTTGCGTATTTTCAAGTCGGTCAGGTTCAATGATTGTCGGCTGTATGACGGATTTCGCCGATGTATTCGCGGACTTCAGTGCGTGTTTTAAGAAGAAGGTTTCGCTCATGTAACTGACTGCGGATGGCGCGCCGTCAACGCATAAAATTGGCAACTCTTCGATGGAACGCATTGAAAAATAGTATCTGTCATCAACGGATAGGACATCACTTTCCAGAGAGACGTATCCGGCGTGCAGTCCGCCCTTTTCCACAAGATAACTAAATCGCTGGATGACAGGAAAGCGCGCGTACAATTCCACACTTTTTTCAGCTACTTTTTGCCCGTCGATAAAAAGTCGCAAGGTTCGCTTTTGTGGTTCGTCGCTGTAGTTGTGAATTTTCACCTTGAAAACAGTGGGGATGTTCAGCGCGCTGTTGTTGTCGGAAAATTCCAGCCCGGTAATGGCAACGTTCGAGGATGTGGACTGCGCTACGTCAACGATGAAAAGGCGGTTCTGGGCGTCTTTCAAAAATTGAGCCGATGTTGTTTGGTGGTTTCCCTCCCGCATAACAGGAAAATTTCCGTTGCGCTGCATATCCGTCAGCAGATACATCTCCTTGCTCGCCGCGCTCGACTGTTTCAAAATGCCATAGGCACTTTCCAACGACTTTGAGATGTTCGTATGCGCGTTTGATAATTTAGCTTCGCCAATAGCGGTGTCAACGCTCTTCAAATCCGCAGTCAATTGTTCTATGTACAGTTGCGGCGATTCATTCACGAGAATTAACGCTGCTCTATCTCCCGTTTTCATTTTATTTACAAGCGAGCGAGCGGTTTCTTGCGCTACGGCAAACCGTGTTTTGCCCTGGTGTTTGTATCCCATGCTGTAGGAGTTGTCGAGCAAAATCACAACGTCTCTTTTGACGTTAGCACCTAAGACAGAACCGCCTGCTATTCTGAGCAACGGCTTTGCAAAAGCCAGCGCAAAGATTATGCAGAGCAGCACACGCAGTATGAGCAGCAGGAGTTGTCGCAACTTTATTCTCCTTTGCCTGCGCTGGTGTTCTTCTGTGAAAAAACGGATGGCACTAAATTGTACGCGTTGCGCTTTTTCGCGGTGTCCAAAATGTAGTATTATGGGAATCAAAGCAGATAAGATGCCCAAAAGAAATAATGAGTTTAAAAAAGTTAGTCCGAACATGATTCTCCTATGTCGTCCCTCCGGGGTTGACAGGTTCTTTAGGTGCTAACAGATAGGCTTCAAACACGAAAGGTAAACCGTTACTCTTAGGTACTGGCTGGCATTTGTTTTACATTGAAATCATCCGCAATATCCACATACTGACCAGTATATCCAATCAAACTGAAATATATTTGCACAGCTAACACATAGAGTTCCCTGAATATCTCAAAGAGTTGTTTGGGCGAATGAGTGTGAATTACTCCCGTATGGATTAACGGGTTTCTTATATCTCCTCTTAACCAATCTTGAGTATAGCGGCTCGGGATGAATCTGAGTTTAACATTATTGGCATGTCTCATTTTCTGTTGAATGTTTGATACTTCCAACTGGTTATTAGTCCAACCACTATCAAACTCGCATATTTTACCGCAAATCATTTCAAGTGCCATGATAACGCTAACTAATTTCATTTCAACAGGTAGACTCCGTTGCGAAAAACATAAATAATCAATATATTTTTTAATATCATACTCTTGGCAGGAAGTTTCAAATTTTGATAAATGGTCTTCGATGTAACAGGCAAGGATGTCTGGCTTGTTTTTATCATCCAGTAATATTCCGCCGCGCGTATATTCTGAAGAGACACAGGGATAAAATTCAGCATATACAACAGAATCACCCGAATACACAATACAGTAATGATTTAGGATCTTTGTGCCTAAAGCCGCGGAGAGCATCCAGGAAATCGAATTCACTACTTTCTTAATCTCACTTAATTCGGCTTGATTATCTATTGTTGTTTTAATCTCCGCCGTCAGGATTCGCTGTATGCGACGCGATCTAACCGCTTCAAATCGTTCTTTGTCCTCTTGCAATTTTTGGATAGTGTAATGTCGCCCCGATAAATCGAACGAAAATTTATCCCTAATTCTTTGGTTTCCGATGGTGCTAAATTCTGTTCCCAGAAAATCGAAATTGCTTAGACCAAAAGAACCATTCAATGGAAAATCCTCTAACTCAGTTTCAGGCTTAATATACACAGCGTCGCCTGTTACACAGCGCCATTGAATATCAACCGGGCTAGATACATCTTTACTTATATGCGAATTCTCTATGTATATTTTATCACAGGCTATCTGAGCACCGTTTGATAGTCGCCCCGTAAAACCAAACGCCTCTGGTGCAGCTATAGATATTTCACCGACGAGATTTGAAAAGGAAGTTGGCTGGCAATGAAGAAGACTTTCTCCGTCGGGGCCAACAAGAAATTTAAAATTCACTGAGATTGTATTGCCAGCGCAACTTATTTCTCCTGTGCCTTCGACGGGGCCAAACACTTTATATTTAATATTCTCAAGATATCTTGCTTCAATTCCTTGCATATTATCCCTTCTTTCTTTGACTTTTATCCTGAATTTCTTATCGAAGTTCATCTATGCGCTTTAGGGTCCCTGTTCATAGCCACTTATTTAACTCGTCTACACTGATGCCGATATCCCGCAAGATTTTCCTTAGTAAACCGCGACCAATCGTCTTCCCTTTGTGCATCGGAACAGTGGTTTTACGCCCGTCAGAATGCACATAACGAGAGTGACTGCCTCGTGATTTACGCGTGTGGATAAATCCCATACGTTCCAATGCTCTTGCCAGTTCTCTGGGGCGAAGAACGGGTAGCTTTCCATCGTTATTCATATCGTTACCTCGATATGCTTGATGTCAATGATTTGTGGATAAAGCAATTCAATATCTTGTTTCTCTTCGAGCAATTCCCCCAGACACATTTCAATAACATCTTGAATGTTCTCCATCGCTTCCTCAATGGTGTCGCCCTGAGTGTAGCACCCTTGCAAGCTGGGACATGACGCTATATATTTTCCGTCTTCATCTTCTTCAATGAGCACTTGTATCCGATACTTATTCATCCCTTATACCTCCTCCCCTCGCAATTCCTTCATCAGCAACATCCCTATGTAATAGTCGTGTCCTTCAGCGACATCCTTAACATTGCACTCCAGCGTGCCAGCAAGCTGGAGCAATTGGTCCTCTGCAATAACGCTAATGGCGTTTGTAAGCCAGACTGTTCCTAAGGTTTCGACTGTTCCGCCCTCCGACTCCGATACCTTTTTCAACACGGCATACACTTCATCCGGCAAAGATATTGTCAACGTTTGGCTCATGTTTGCCCACCTCCAATATTATTCTTCACATACCTTCATCTTCCCTTTGTGGTGTCAGAAAGTCTCGAATAATCAACTCCAAAATCTCTTCCAACGTCACTTCAGGCACTCTAAAGCGCGGTACGCTGGGAAATTTATCGACAATATGCCAACAACCAACATGCAGATGATAAAGCGGGTGCGTCGCCGGGGCGCCAATTTGGGGGTGATAGTCATAACGAAAGAAAAACCGTCGGCGCGGCGATTGGTAGTGATAGCTGAATTCAGAACGAACTATCTGAGGTTCATCGTCTGTTTCTGAAGCGTAATCGTAACGAAAGATTTCCTTGACGGCAAGGAAAGAGCCATCTTGGAACACAATTCCTACAGGAGCGGAATGAGGGTGGAGGTGTTCAAAAGCCAATTGAGATGGAACGTAAATTCGACCAGTGCCATTTCCATCAACGCTGGTAGTTGGAACATCAACGCTCGCAACCCAATCCGCATAGTCATACAGCTTTACCATAAGCTGGCGTATATATCTGTTTGCTTCGTGCCGACGTTTGGAATCACTTATTCTTCTTGTCGTCAAATCCAGGTAGCACCCCCTTGCCACTCCGCAGAATTCTATCAAACTCTTCCGGGTCAACATCATGTTCCCTAAGTATTTTATCAACTTCTTCTGGATGATTCCACAAGTATTCCATACGACTTCCCGGTTTAATCGCTGGTGAGCCATCTCCTTTGGCTTCCCAACCGAGTTTCTCTGCCATTCTGATAGCTTCTATTTCATAGTCCAGATAACGCGGCGGCGCGCCTTCCATCACTGCCCTAATGTAGGGAGAAATCTCTATTTCTCGTACATTCCCACTTTGCTTTCTTTCACTTTCCCCTTGTTTTGCTCTTTTTGTTGGTTTAGCAGACATTGCTGTTCACCTCCTACTATCTCCAAATTTTCTTTCACTCATTATTCAAGCCTTCTTTCTCTCCCTGTACCACAGCAATTTCCTCTGTCGTCAAGCCATAGAGCCGATAGACAATTCCACCTATCAATTCATCAGTAGTTTGAATGCGCTGGGCAAGCGTTTGAACGGCGGAAGCGTATTTATGGTAGATGTCCAAAAGGTCAGAAAAATTAAGTATCCGCCTGACAAGCACTTTGACGAACTCTTTGAACGCCTCTTCTGTCCATTCGAGGGCGTCTTCCAAACGCTTGCTCGAAGCAGATTCAGGGTTCACAAACTGGCGTAAAGGCTCTTTGCGCGCCAGACTCCTTTCCTGTTTCCCCTTCTGTAGCTTCGCAAAGGTATCGTCATCGGTGACGCCCTCTAAGTCAGTCCAGAAACGCCCGATTTGTGTGCGCTTGTCCGTGTTCATTTCGGTCATCTGCTCTGCAAGGTACGCTAAAAAATCGTGAACTACATCGGACTTTTCCTGCGGGTTGCCGCTTTCGTCATAGCCAGAAGGGGCGTCTTCTTTGAGAGCGGATTTTTCGGACTCCTGCTTTGTCATGTAACCTTTCGCTATGGCATCTTTGACAGGGATGGAATGCGCGAAGGCAAGAAAGTTGCCGTCGGCGTCTTTGGGGAGAAGTTCGTCTATGCGGGTCAAAATGCTGTCGTAGTCGTTATCTTCATAAAAAGATTTTAGTCCC
>CAZRLY010000072.1:0-21056 GCA_964601015.1 uncultured bacterium | reverse complement strand
AGAAACTGACGACTTTAAACGCCTTAAAAGCGGAACAGATTTATGGAACAAACCATTTAGTCACAACCTGTCAGGCCCACAATAAGAAAGAGGGGGTTTGGGGGGTGCGCTCTGCCAAATAAAGATGAAAAAACCGCTTCGCCCCTGCAGGCTGATTTGGGGGAATAATTTATGAAATTATCCACAAATACCAATTATTCAGAAAAGGAAATAGAAAAAGCTGATATTCTGGATGCTTATACCAGCCAACTCAAAGAAGAGAAACTGTCCAGGCGGCAGAGAAAGCTCTTGCAGAACCATAACTATGCAGATGAAATATCGCCTTTGAAACAGGTGGTGGATTTTGCTCATCAGCAAAGCACTGTAATTACGGAGCATACTCTACCTCGTCCAGGCGTCGCGTTGCGGGTTGAAATGGCTTTGCTTTCTCTAATCAAAAGAGGTGGAAAAAGCGAACCCGTTGCCATCGCCGGGGCAGAACCACAGTTCGCCAGCCCTCCGCAAGTGGGCGGTGATAGTGAAATAGAACAATTGGAATACGACTACGAAATAGTCGAATTCCCTGCACAAGTCGCTCCAGAAACTTTGCTGCTTAAATTTGAAGTGATAGAAGGCGATGAAGCCGGCAAGGAATATTCCTGCGCGCTAAACGAAGTCATTTTGGGCAGAGGGAAAGATGTTGCCATTAAACTGGAGGATAGCAAAATATCACGCTCGCACGCCCGGTTGGAAGCGCATGCGGGCATTCTCTACATAACCGACTTAAATAGCAGTAATGGTACTTATGTAAACGACCAAAAAATTACTGAAAGCACTGAACTTGAAGCAAATTCGATACTCAAGGTGGGTAATCTTTCGTTGCTCGTGTCTTCCATTGAATCAAATGAACAGGGTAAACTCGTAGTCACACTCAAAGAATCCTCGGATAATAGTATCGCTAAGGAATACAACGTAACAGTCGAAGAAACCGCCATCGGGCGTTGCGCAAATGCTCGAATCCAACTAATTGATTCTACCGGAAAAATATCACGCATGCATGCAAGATTGCAAGCCAGAGGCAATGAAGCATACATAATTGACCTGAATAGTAGCAACGGAACTTATGTGGACGGACAACGGATAACTGAAAGTAAATTGGATGTCGGTGCCAATGTTAAATTTGGCGGCGCTGTCATTCGGATTTTGTCGATAGAATAGATGAAGGGTAAAAGGGCATACTGCTCATAAAAGTCAGGCTCATCCCATCAAAGGATTAGTAATTGCCTCTATCCAATCCTGGTACTGGCCGCCTGCTGACATGGAATGTTGATTGAACGGTACCGTCCTTTTACCCTTTACTTTTTTAAAACGGTAAAAACGATGTTTAAACTTGGTCGACGTAAAAAAATTCAACCTGTTGATTTAAAGAAAGAACTAACAATTGCTATGCGAGAAGAGAGGCGTATACTGCCTTACGGAGATTACGCGCCGAACCACTATGTCATCTTCTTGAATGAGGAAGATGCGCGCAGGTGGGCCGCTTTGAAAAACAAGGCGATTGAGCAACTGAAAACGTCTCTCCAAGAACAGATAGATAAGGAAGGCTATCAACTGGAGGGTGATATATCCATCGAAATACAAGCATCGGCAGATTTGGAACCGGGCGGCGTATACGTTGAGGCTGGTTTAAGGGTAACGCGCCCACATCGACAAACCAACCTCCCAGATGAAATTTGGCCTGCAACGAAAAAGATAAATGGTAAACTCCCCTCAAATCCACTTGCAGAGGAAACCGGAGTTGAGAGCCAAACGGTTGAGATGCTTTCTCCCAGAACTATTGGCGCGGATGTGAATTTAATTGAACAGGATAAAAAAGAGACTCCAAAATCGGAAAAAAGCCCTCCTGAAGATGGAGAAGAATTGCTTTCAGTGTTTCCTGATGTTGAACTAATAAACGAACCGATAGAAGGCGAATATTTAGAAGATATGACGTTTTTTTTGCCAGGGATGAAACCGATTGCAAAGTTGATAGTTACAAAGGGAGAGGATGCGGGGAGAGAATTTGATATCTGTTGTGTTCGCGTGGTAGTGGGACGAAGCGGGAAAAATGCTGATATATCATTGACCGATAGTAGCAGGTGCATATCGCGACAGCAGTTTGAAATCGCATACGATGAGGGAACATTCATCCTGACAGATTTGCAAAATCGAATGGATTTGCATGTCTTCGCCAATGAAGACAAAGCCGCGCCATCTGTAATCTTGAACACAAAGGATAAAATCCGATTAGGAAACGCTAAGGTAACATTAGTCGAGATGGAATTTGTGGTATTGTCTTGATAATGCGAGATAACGTTGGACTCAAGGACTCTCAAATCTTCAAATTTTAACCATCAACGCGCTGTTAGTTTCGTGTTTGGGGTATTTTATTTGTTCTTAGCAGCAACGGGTGTTTATGTTCACTTTTATTCACACATCCCACTTCCTGACAAATTATTTCCCCTTCTATTGGGATGTTATGGGGTTGGGATATTTTGGGCAACTTATTCCCATCGCCCGTTTAGCGGATTCGCGTGGGTGTTCTTAGCTGTATCTTTGATATTTCTGGGTTTTATACTGGTGTTTTTAGCATTCGCGCAAAGATGTGATGTGGGTGTCCATACCATTGGCGGAACCCAAATTGACCTATCCAAAACGACGAAGACGCCCTATCCCAACGTGTTTTGGGGGGGTGTCTTCGCCCTCATGTTTTTTATCTCACACTTCGCTGTAAAAAAATTTATTCCCAAATTCGACCCATTTCTTTTGCCCCTGACAGCCTTTTTAACTGGAATTGGACTGGTGATGTTGTATCGGCTTTCTCCAGATGTCGCGGTAATTCGGCAGGCACCTTCCCTGCATAAACTGTTTATCAAACAATTTGCATGGGTAATTGTCGGTTTAACCGCAATGCTCTTTGTCACAGGACTCGCCAACAAAACTTTCTTTCTCAAAGCAAGTCGCAAGAAATATATCTACGTGTTGTTTTCAGTGTCACTCATCGCTTTAACGGGCATTTTTGGCAAGGAGATTAACGGCAGAAAACTGTGGTTGCGCCTCGGACCAATTACAATTCAAAGCGTCGAGATTGTCAAAATAACGTTAATATTTTTCATCGCTGGCTACTTTAACGATAAGATTTTGATACGAAAACGCAAAATGTGGCGTTTTCGATTGCCAAGGCTGAAAAGCATCGGGCCTTTTTTATTAATGTGGGTGTTGGCGATACTGCCTGTGTTTTTGCAAAAGGATTTGGGACCAACTTTTCTGCTGTTTGCTGTGTTTTTAGCGATGTTTTACGCGGGTAGTTCGACGTACTCTTTGCTTTCTCTAAGCACGTTGGCATCCATTGCTGTGGGGTGTTTCTGTTATTTTACAAATGAACCCTCCATCGTTCGCACGCGTGTTGATATGTGGTTGTCGCCGTTTTCCACCAGTGAAGGGCTTGCACAATCCATCTGGGCGATAAGCTCCGGCGGTTTGGTCGGAACAGGATTGGGCAAGGGCATGCCGCATCACATCCCCGTCGTGTATTCGGATTTTTGCTTCGCTGCAATCTGTGAGGAACTCGGGTTTATCGGCGGGCTGGCAGTTTTACTCGCTTATCTGGCTATCATTCGCAGAAGCTACCTGATTTCCGTAAACAGCGATGACCGATATAATAAACTGTTAGCAGCGGGAATCATGTCCATGTTCGCTATTCAATCGCTCATTATCATCGCAGGTGTGACGCGTCTCATCCCGCTAACAGGCATCACTTTACCATTCATCAGTTATGGCGGTACGTCAATTATCGTCAATTTTGTGATGATTGGCTTATTACTGAGGCTCTCAGAGGATATGTAGAAACCGAGTTTTTGGCAAAAACTCGGTTTCTCATCCATTTGTAATGAACACCAACATCAAACATCTCTACTACTTTTTTATCTTCTGTTTCTCACTGATTGCCATTAGTCTATTTCTCTGTCAGGGGTTGTTGGCACCCGCTTTAAGTAAAAAACAGTACCGGGATGAAAAGTTGGTTAAACTCGTCCAGCAATTAATTGACAAACAAGTCTTGAAAGCGGGAAAATACGTCGGCTCAGTGGACAAAGATAAACTACAAAAAGAGGTATCAAACACCAGTCTGCGTCGGCGGATACTTCAATTAGATGCGATGGGGAGCTTTTTAGTTGAGGATGGCAAAGTGTATTTAGCTGACAATGCACTTGTGGTGCGCAATCCTCGACAACTTCAAGGACGGGCTTTAATAAGACGCGGGCGAATTCTGGATAGGAACACGGAAGTATTGGCGGAAACGGTTACTGACGAAAATGGTCAGAATAGACGCTGGTATCCGGCAGGTACGGAGACGTTTCACGTTGTTGGGTATGCTAACAAAATATATGGGAATGCAGGGATTGAAGGTGTTTGTAATGATGTTTTGATTTCCCCGCAGGATGTAGTATTAACCCTTAGTAAACATCTTCAAAACGTTGCGTACCAGGCACTTGGGGAACACCACGGCGCGGTCATCGTCCTGAACGCCAAAACGGGGGAAATTCTCGCGCTGGTAAGCAAACCCAGTTTTGACCCAAACCAACCAGCAGGCAAAAAATGGGTTATCGCATCGCGGGATAAAGAGACTCAACCGTGTTTAAACAGGGTTGTGCAAGAGAGATACCCCCCCGGCTCAACCTTTAAAGTTGTAACAGCAGCGGCGATACTACAGAGAAAGGATATTAACCCTCTGGAAACCATAGGGTGCAGGGGAGTTAAATACGCCATCCGGGAACACAAACGCCACGGAACAGTCGCGCTGAAAAAAGCTCTGACAGTATCGTGCAACAGTTATTTCGCCGAGATGGGCGTTAGACTTGGGAAAGAGTGTTTGGCGCAAACTGCCTCACAATTCGGATTTGGCAGAACAATAGAATTGGTTACACAATATTGTGATGGTGGCAATGTTTCATCCTTAGTAACCGTTCCCAGTATATCCATCCCCGACAACCTCCCATGCAAACAAAAAGGGCTTGTAGCGCAAAGTGCCATTGGGCAGTACGAAGTCCGGGCGACGCCCTTGCAGATGGCATTAGTAGCGGCAGCAGTGGCGAATGACGGGCTGATAATGTGTGCGCGTATCATAAAAGAGGTGCGCTCTCCTTCATCAACTTTAAAGTTTAAGCCAAAACAGTTCAGGATTGCATTGCGTCCAACGGTAGCTCGCGAGTTGAGGGAGATGATGACATCCGTTGTCGAGGAAGGCACAGGACGTTGGCTGAAACGCATCTATAAAATTGTAGATGACGATGGAGTAAAATACAAGACAAGCTACGCTAAAAACTTAAAAGCAGAAAAAATACCAGTTGCAGGCAAGACTGGAACGGCAGAAGTTGGTCGAGAGGGCGAGAAATCTCACTCATGGTTTATCGGATTCGCTCCTGCGAACTCCCCTCAAATCGCGGTATGTGTGTTGGCGGAAAACGCAGGTTGGGGGAGCGTGGTAGCCGGCCCGATAGCGATTGAAATGTTAGCGGAAGCCTTAGCTGAACAAGAGGATTACAAATGAGACCAAAACGTGTTTTCAAGTTCATGTCACAGATTTCCGATATTTTGGAACGGTTCACAGAGGTAGTTGTTGAGGAGCCGTTTTCATCCAAGCACAGAGATTCAGAAGATTTTATGAAAGTTATCTTTTGGGAGATGGAACAAAGCAAACTTGTTCTGCCTGAGAACACTTATGTCCCTGACCGGTATACCATCTATGTATCGAAGAAGGTTTACGATAAATACAGCGGTTTTATCAGAAAGAGATTATGCGAGCAGTTGGAATCTGAAATACAGAAACGGATTGAACGATGGGGTTATAAAACTACCAATCATGTAAAAGTTGAGCTTGTCCAAGGAGAAGGAGACGACGCCAGAGCGGTGGAGGTACGGTGTGAGATTGCACAATCCCCGGCTGAAGAAGTAAAACAAAAAACGCCTGCTAAATACAAGGTAATGGATTCGGATGACCAGTTGGAACATTTCAATCAAGGCATAACTCTACAACGACAGGAATGTTTTGAAGAGGCTGCGCAAGAATTTCTCGCAGCACTCAAACTGAATAATCGTTCAGCACGCACGCATTTCAATCTGGCGACCATCAGATATCGGCAATACCGATACGAGGAAGCGATAGCCCACTATGCGGCGGGACTTGAGATTGTGCCAACAGAGGCAATTGCTCACTTGGATTTGGGAAAAACCTACGAGATGGTAGGAGAATGGGACAAAGCACTTTACCATTTAAACAAAGCTCTGGAATTGAAGCCAAACCATCAAACTGCCCTGCGACGCATTCAACGGGTAAGGGAAGAGAAACAGATGTACAGCGCGCTCTTAGGGGAAATCTACTTAGAACTCAAATCGGTCAGGGAACCAGAGAATGCTGACATCGCTGAACTTGAGCATTTCAACGTTAAGTTCGATGAGGGAATGGAAGGAATACGCAAGCCGATTTGCCACCTTCTGGAACACGCTTACGTGGAACTGGGACGAGATTTTGACTGTTACCCAGCGCGGAAGATTGAAGTATCTGTCCTGTGTTCTTTCAACCAGATTCAAAATAACTGTGTCAATTCTACAACAGTTGAAATGCCACGGTGGGCAGCAGGGATATACAATGGTGGTATTATGCTCTTGTGGCGTTCGCAGAAAAGAGTGAATTTAAGTTTGCTTTATGTGGTGTTGCGGCACGAATATACCCACCTGCTTATTGACCGATTGACCAAAGGGCGTTCTCCTGCATGGTTAGCCGAAGGATTAGCCGAACTAAAAGCACGCTCTTTGCTTGATACAGAATGGCAGATATTGCGCAAAACAATAAGCACGGGGAATCGAATACCACTGAAACAATTAGAAGGAAATTTCAACAAACTTGATAAAACTGAGGCCCGTTTAGCTTATATTGAATCGCGTACCGTTGTGGAATTTATGATAAAAAATTATGGAATGGAAAAAATCAAAACATTATTGTATTACCTTGGTATGGGAAAATCGTTTAATAAATCATTGGCATCTCTACTGGGGTTAGGATGCAAAGAACTTGAATCTCAATGGCTCGATTGGGTACTTGCTACCCCTCGTTGAACAGCCCAAAACCGATGGAACCGCAAATCGTAGGGCATCGTTCGTAGAGAGGACAACTGGCAAAGAACTTGCATCTCAAACCCATAATTCTCAATTACAAAGAAGGTGGCAATTGTGAGTAAACTTGACATTGCAATCATAATAATAATTGCTTTAGCAGGTTTTCGCTGTTTCATGGCAGGATTCGTTCGTAGCACGATGGGTTTAATATCATTGGCAGCCGGTATGTTTATAGCAGGGCGTTTTTGGCATCTTCTATCGCCACATCTTGTAGAGGTTTTTAAGAGCGAAGCCTGGGCAAAGTGGGTAAGCGTGGCGATAATAACGATTGTTGCAAGCACGTTAGTAGTCATGATTGTTGAAAGAATTAGAAAATTTGCTGAAAAGGGTGTGCTGGGCTGGATAAACAATTTGATAGGCGCGGCATTTGGAGTAATATTCGCCAGTTTATTGTTAGGTTTTGTTTTAATGTTGTTAGTTCAGCACGGAGGCGATTTTTTCCAAAACACTATTATCGACAAATCCAAAATCTGCCCCGCTTTAGTAGACTTCGCTAAACACGCCATCGGCATGGTGTCTTACAACAATTTACTTATCTTCCCAAGCGCGTAAAGCCGGCGCGCTTTCTTTTTTACTTCCGTTTTTACCCCAATTTTTTTGTTGCACATAAATGAAAAATATGATATAATCAGTTTTATTATCGCACACATTTGCAGGATGGTGATATTTGGCATGATAGAGGTCAAAAATCTTGTTAAGAGATACGGGCATACCATCGCCGTGAATGACGTTTCTTTTGAAGCCAAACCTGGCGAAGTCTTAGGATTTATTGGTCCCAATGGGGCAGGCAAAACGACAACCATGCGAATTTTGACCTGTTACATCGGAGCTAATTCAGGAGAAGCGACTGTTTGCGGCTATGATGTATTTGAGCAACCGCTTGAAGCAAAAAAACAGATAGGTTATTTACCTGAGAGCGCGCCTCTTTACACAAATTTAGGCGTCCTTGATTATCTTAACTTTATAGCGCAAGCGCGTGGTATTCCCAAAGGTGAGCAGAAAAGTCGAATTAAGGAAATGATAGAGGTTTGCGGGTTGGAAAGTGTCGTCCAGAAAGATGTCGGCGAACTATCAAGAGGCTTTCGACAGCGTCTTGGACTGGCACAAACGCTCGTTCATTCCCCGGATGTTTTGATATTGGATGAACCTACTTCTGGACTTGACCCAATTCAAATCATTCAGATTCGTAATCTCATCAAGGAGATGGGAAAAGAAAAAACCGTTATCCTGAGTACGCACATATTGCCAATTGTCGAGGAAACATGCGACAGAATTATGATTATCAACGACGGAAAAATCGTCGCAAATGGCACTCAAGAAGAGTTAAGCATACAGGTTCAAGGTGGTGACATGTTTACCCTCAACATACGTGAACCCCAGGAAGAAACTCAATCGCAACTTGAATCACTTAACTTTGTTAATAATGCAGAACAAATCTCACAAGATAACGGTTCGGTAACTTACCGGGTAAAAACCCAGACGGATATAAGTGCCGAAGAGGAACTATTTCGATTCGCTACGGAGAATCAGTGGAATTTAACCGGATTACAAAAAGAATTCGTTAATCTGGAAGAGGTATTTTTACATTTCACCCTCCCGGAAAGCAGTTAGTGTAAACGGAGTGCGGAAGGAGTGCAACAATCAGCTCCGCGTATTGTTGCGATAATCAACTTTGCTTTTTGCAGTCCGGTTCATTCATTAGAGTTTCAGTTGCGAAAGGAGGTTAAATGAATAGTATCATTACCATTTTCAAAAAAGAATTCAGGAATTACTTCAACTCACCCATAGCATACATTTACATCATCGCATTTCTCATACTATCCAGCGCGTTGTTCTTCTGGGTATTCGGCTTTTTCATCAGGAATCAAGCCGACATGCGCGCCTTTTTTGGCTTGATGCCCTGGCTCTTTCTTCTCTTCGCGCCTATTGTAACGATGGGGCTTTGGTCAGAAGAGAAAAAAGTCGGCACAGATGAAATCCTCTTAACCTTGCCGATTAAAGACTACGGGATAGTGCTGGGTAAATTTTTAGCCAGCTTCGCGCTGTTAGTTCTTACCGTGTGTCTCTCTTTCACATTACCAATGGCCATCGCATACCTTGGTGACCCGGACCCCGGGCCGATTATCGGCGGCTATTTAGGGACATTTCTGCTCGGCGGCACATACTTAGCCATCGGGTTTTTCGCTTCCACACTGACAGAAAATCAAATATCCGCCCTTATCATAGGATTCGCCGTCTGTTTTGGTTTGTTTATCATCGGTGAAAATTTCGTGTTATTCGCCGTGCCCAAA
Source organism: uncultured bacterium (assembly GCA_964601015.1). Taxonomy (GTDB): domain Bacteria; phylum Poribacteria; class WGA-4E; order DTYX01; family CAZRLY01; genus CAZRLY01. The sequence goes on along the minus strand of CAZRLY010000072.1, from coordinate 11,574 downwards.
TTTCTGGTATCATTCTGTAGGAATTTGAGCTTGGGCGCACACTTTGACAGTATCGGCAGGGGCGTAATTGACCTGCGGGATTTGATTTACTACTTTTCAATGATAGGTTTCTTTCTATTTTCGACAGTTTACTCCGTAGAAAGTAGGAAATGGAGGTAATTGGGTAATTAGGAGTGCAACAATCTTTGTGTGTATTTTTGCACCCTTTTGCCTTTTCATGGAGGTGTTGTATGATAACAATTAGAGGCTTGAAAGCTGGAACAAATGCGATGATTATGGTTCTAACCGTTTTTGCCATCCTGGTTTTACTCAATATTATTGGGATGCACATCTTGAAGAAAAGAATAGACTTAACGGAAGGCAATATCTATACCGTATCAAAGTCTACGAAAAATGCCCTGAAAAAACTTGATGACATCGTCAACGTCAACGTTTACTTCTCGAAGGATTTGCCGCCCTACCTCACCAACTTAGAACAGCAGATAAAAGATATTCTATCAGAGTACCAAGCCTACGGGCAGGGAAATCTCCGTCTGGAATATATTGACCCAAAAAATGACCCAAAGGTGGAAGAGCAGATGCGCTTCAAGGGTATCCCAGAGGTACAACTGCAAGTCCTGGAGAAGGATAGCTATACAGCCAAGAAAGTTTATTTGGGCATTGAAGTGCTTTATGAGGACAAAAAAGAGGTTATTCCAGTCGTTCAAAACATCAACTCATTTGAATATGACTTAACATCAGCGATTCTCAAAGTCGCCAGCCCGGAGGAAAAAACCATCGGATTTTTGACGGGACATGATGAGCATGATATTTACAATGATGAAAGAGATGGTTACGGGAAAATTCGCGAGGCTCTACAGAAACAGTATTCCGTAACGACTGTGGATACAACAAGCGGTAACAAAGTCCGAGATAACATCAATACGCTCATTATCGCCGGAGCGAAAAAAACGTTAAGCGAACGGGATAAATACGAAATTGACCAATTTATCATGCGCGGAGGCAGGGCGATATTTTTGGTAGATTCAATTCAAACACCCAAGGGCGGAGTTCGAGCAATGCCAATGAGCACAGGCTTAAACGATTTACTGGAACACTACGGCGTCAAACTGGGCAACAACCTGGTGGTGGATACCCGCTCTAACGCTATGGCTACTTTCAGCGGTGGGTATTACCAGATAACAACAAACTATCCGCTTTTCCCAAAAGTAGCGAAAAACAGTTTTAACAAAGAACACATCATCACCAGCCAGTTGGAAAGTTTGACCTTATTCTATACGAGTTCGCTGGAAATTGTCGCCAAAGAAAGCGATGAACTGAAAGCGGTGGCGTTAGCGAAGTCTTCTGAAGCCGCTTGGGAAATGCGTAGCCCATACAACCTTAACCCGCAACAAAAGTTCTATCGAACGCCTTCTGATTTAAAGTCTCTGACGCTTGCCGTCGAACTATCAGGGAAGTTAAGGAGTTTTTATGCCGACAAGGACATCCCAAAGGTTGAAAAGGGTGATGAAGAGGGCAGTAAAGAGGAACCCGACGACTCAAAACGAGAAACCATCAAGGATGTTGCAAACACACAGATTATCGTCATCGGCAACTCCATCTTCATTGACAATATGCGTCTGGCGAACGAAAACAGGGTTTTCTTCCTGAATACTGTGGATTGGTTGACATTGGGAGAAGAACTGGTCAATATCCGCTCGCGGACGGCAACCGAACGGCCGCTCAAAGAAATATCCAGCGGAGCAAAAAACTTCATCAAGTTTATCTGCACTCTGGGAATACCAATAATTGTGATAGTTGTCGGCATGGTAAAATTCCTGATGCGCAGAAGGGCAAAGAAGATGTTTGAAGTTTACGGCACCTGATGATTCTCAACAAACTGGTTCGTTTCATAAATCCGTATGGGGTGGAGTGCAATAATACGCTACCGCTGATTATTGCACTCCCCTTCAAAGCCCTATGCGAATTTAAAAAATTGACCACTAACATTGCAAGGAAAGAAAGTTATGAAAATAAAACAAATTCTGATTTTACTCGGCGTTGTAGTCGTTCTCCTTATCGTTGTGCTGGTACTTACCAGAGAACCGAAGAAAACAGTAGAAGAACTATTGCCAGGTTTTCAGTCAGACAAGGTAGCCAAAATAGAAATCGCAACCGAAGATAAAAATACGGTTTTGAGGAAGCCAAATGGTGACTGGTTGGTGGAAACGGAGGATAACTACCGAGCTGACCAAGAAGCGGTAGAGGAAATGTTATCCAAAGTGAAGGAATTTAAGACGACAACTCTGGCATCTAAAAATCCGGAAAAACAATCCAAATACCAGGTGGATGAAAAAAGCGGCATTGGGGTTAAACTTTCCGATTCCAGCGATAATCTGTTAGTACATTTTTTTGTCGGCAGGAGCAAGGCGGACTTTCTCGGCGCGCATGTGCGAAAAGCCGACGCTAACGAAGTTTACAAGATGGGTGAAAATCTCACGTATGTTTTTGATAAACATAACGGCTGGAGAGATAAAACCATCTTCAAGTTTAATTCCGGCGACGTTACTAAACTTACCATAGAATCGGACGACCAAAAAATTGTGCTTCAAGCGGATGCTGAAAGTAAATGGGAATTAATCGAACCGGAAAAGGCAAAGGCGAAAAAGGACGCCGTTGATGGGATTTTGAACGCCCTTTCATCTCTGAACACCGACGATTTTGCTGAAAAGAAAGAACTCAAGGAATACGGCTTGGACGAACCTGCTTCCTCTGTATCCGCCGAGTTAAACGATGGCTCGTCAAGAAAACTGCTCATCGGCAAGGAGGAGAGCGGGAAACATTACGTGAAACGAGAGGATAAGGAGACTCTTTTTCTTCTCTACAAATCTCAGGTCAATCAACTCTTGAAGAAGGTGGAAGATTTGAAGGAAGAGGAGAAAGCGGAAGAAGAGGGCGCGGAAGGTGAGAAGTTGGAGGAGGAGGTAGAGAAGGACAATGAAAATTGAAGCAGGTGAGCAGGTGAGCGGCCCGTAGCTTTGCTATGGTGCGAAGCGATCTTTTCCGAATTGGAGCTTTGGGGATTTTGACAAAAAGAGACAATCAAAGATTTAAATTTCCCCTCCCACCGCAACTCAAGTTAATCTAATGGACAAAATAATTCTAAAAGGTATACAATTTTACGGCTATCACGGCGTATCAGAGCCTGAACGCGAGGTAGGGCAAAAATACGCTGTGGATGTCGAAGTTTTCTATGATTTAGAGAAAGCAGGCAAAAGCGATGATTTGGATGAGACGATAAATTACGCTGAAATTTTCAATCTCGTCGTTGAGATAGGAACAAACGAAAAATTTTCCCTCATTGAAACGCTCGCCCAGAAAATAGCAGATTCCATTTTGGAGAAATTTCCAGTTGAAACGGTTTTGGTAAGGGTTAAAAAGTTGACACCGCCCATAGCAGGGATGTTGGAATATGCAGGAGTGGAGATTGTGCGTCATGCAAAGGACACAGTGCGTTCCGAGAAAGGCGGATAATTTTTTCAAAATCTGTTGAATTTTAATTTGGGAGTGTGATATAATCCCAAATGTGTAGGATGAATAACTCAAAAAAGAAGGGGGTGTTTTTGGTGATAAGGTATTTTATGTGCATCCTCCTTGTCTCCACAATAGTTTTGGTTCCAACGGCGATTCTCTTGGCAGGCACACTCATAGAAGATTTTGACGATGGAGACATGGAAGGTTGGGAACGCTCGCCCCAGAACGAGGATAACAAGAAGGTTTTCTGGGGTGTGAAAGACGGCGCAATGGTTTTTGACCCGGAAGGGCAAGCCTGGGACCAAGCGATTAGCCAATTGAATTTCGTGGGTACTTCTAACATGAAGGTGCGCGAATGGACGGATTATGACTTAGAAGTTGACCTGAAACACGAAGAGAAGGTAAATTACCCCGGGGGAATTAGAGCCCGCGTTGACTTAGACACTGGCGAGCATTATGCCATCTGGCTGTATCCAGCAAGCGGCGAGGTAAAACTTTATAAGAACCCCGGTTGGGACATCAACACAGGGTTAGGAACTGTAGGTCAAGCGACTTACCAACCGGAGGTGGATGAATTCCACACATTGAAGCTAAGTTGTCACGGCGACACCATCAAAGTGTTCTACGATGGCAAGGAAATTATATCAGGCAAAGATAGCGACCATCCAAAAGGCACTATCGCGCTGGATGTTCAAGACAGGGTAGTGCATTTTGACAATGTGAAGGTTACCGGTGCGGAAATCCCTAATTGGAACATGAGCCCGGTTGAACCAACTGGGAAGCTCACGACAACCTGGGGACGCATAAAGAATGTAGAGTAATAGCAATCAACGCATCAGGTGTGTGAAAAGTAGGTTGGGTTGAGGCACGAAACCCAACGAAACACTATTTAAGGGTAGGATGTATTTCGGAGTAGCAATCTTCAAAACCATTACACTCCGGGCGCGAGGGCATCCACTACGCTAAAAGGTTGCTACTTCGTATGTGGAGGTAGTAGAGAACAATGAAAACTTTAAAATTCACTCTTTTAGCAGCAACAGTTTTGATGCTATGTTCAAGTCAAGTCCATGCAGTTGGCATTGACGAACATACCGTTTTATTGATGTGTTTTGATGAGGGAGAAGGCGATGTGGCAGTTGACCTATCGCCGAAAGAGAACTACGGCGCTATCCATGGCCCAACATGGACGACGGATGGAAAATTTGGCAAGGCTGTAGAATTTGACGGCAGCGACGACTATATTGAGGTGCCAGATTCGGAAAGTCTAAACATAACAGATCAGATGACAATTGAAGCGTGGATTATACCAAAAAACTGGGGAAATTGGCTCAGAATCGCCGTCAAAGGAAACTATCCAAATTTCCAATATCTTATGTTGCTTGGCGGTAGCCTTGGCCAAATAGGTTTCTGTGTCAAGAATAGCGGCGCAGAGAAAAGTGCTTACACCGATGCGGGCGCAATAGAATTGAACAAATGGAATCATGTCGCTGGCGTCTGTGATGGAACGCAGATTATGATGTATGTGAACGGCGAATTAAAGACGGCGAATCCGTTCGCCTTGCCAATCGACACAACTAATGATGTGCTGACTATCGGTTGTACCGATAATGGTGCCCAAAGGCTTGAATTTTTCAATGGCACTATTGATGAGTTGCGTATTTCCGATATAGGGCGTTCCCAAGATGAAATTCAGAAAATGATGAATGAAGGATATACAGCACCGGTAGAGTCTTCAGGCAAATTAACTACAACCTGGGGAAGCATAAAGAGAAAGTAAAAAAGGTGATTTTTGAGACAAACGGTTGGTTAGCGTTATTTTATCTGTTGAACTTTAACTGGAAGCCATGATATAATATAGCGTGTTCGGAAGAACAAATCAAAAAGGAGGAAAACGGAAATGAGAACAACACTCATTCTCATCAGTTATATCGTCGCCCTGATGCTTGGTGCTGCATTTTTTGCTTCAGCAGGCACCATTACCAACAATTTCGATGGCGGAATTGACGATTGGACGGTTTTATCGGGAATATGGACGGTGCAAGATGGGGTATTACATCAGGACGAGATGGGTGGACCGAAAGTGATTGTTTGGGACACTCCCGGAGAATTAACGGATTTTACCATCTCGGTCAGAGCGATGGGACGGCTCAGTAATGCTGATTGGGGGCTGGCTTTCCACGCTACGGATGCCCAGAACCACTATTCGTGGCAGTTTGTAAATGGTCACTTGGGATTCGTTTCGTATGTCGGTAACAGTCGCAGCGAGGACTGGACGTGGGATACAGCCGAAGTAATTGATGTATGGCAGGAATTCCAAGTCGTCGCAGAAGGAACTTCTTATGAACTGTGGTGGGAAGGTGAGCTGAGAACTACCTTCGAACATTCCGGTTTAGCCACTGGAAAGGTAGGATTATTCACATGGGACCAGGTGGACTTTGATGATTTCACTGTAGAAGCCGCAGAAGTTGGTACAGCGGTTTCGACGAAAAGTAAGCTAACCACTACCTGGGGCTCAATCAAATCAAAATAAAAGGAACTGAAAAGCCCGCATGGTTGACGCTGTGTGGGCTTATTTCTTTATTTTTTGCCTTTATAAAAAATAACTGGAAGGAGGTAACCAAACGTGAGAATAACACTTATTCTAATTGGCTGCACTACTGCTTTGATGTTCTGCGGCTTTTCCTTTGCAGGAACCCTTACGGAAGACTTCAATGATGGAGATATGGATGGTTGGACAATACTATCGGGCACTTGGGCAGTGACAGATAAGGAATTGCACCAGACTCAAGCCGGTGGTCCGATGGTTATTGTCTGGGAGGAACCTGGCGAGTTGACCGATTTCACGCTAACGGTAAGAGCAATGGGATTGGTTACTAATGCAGATTGGGGGCTTGCATTTCGGGTGGCTGATATAAACAATCACTACTCCTGGCAGTTTGTAAATGGGCATTTGGCATTCGTTTCGTATGTCAATAACGGGCGTACCGAGAACTGGACGTGGAATACAGCCGAAACCCTCAATGAGTGGCAAGAATTCACAGTCGTGGCTGAAGGCAACAGTTTTGAGCTATGGTGGAAAGGCGAAAAAAAACATACTTTTCAGCATGACGCGCTTACGACGGGAAAAGTCGGGCTTTTCGGATGGGAAACTTCTGAGAAGTTTGACGATGTAAGTGTAACCGCCGAAGGTATTGGTGGTGGCCGCGCAGTTTCAAAATCGGGCAAACTCACCACTACTTGGAGTTCCATCAAATCAAAATGACAGGAACAGAAAAGTCCTTTTGAAGAGGTAAGAAAGGATACATCATCGTAGCGTTACAAAAAGAGCAAACAAACGCTACGGCTATGGCGGCAACCTGGGGAATGCTCAAAGCCGCCTATTAATTGTTAAAATTCCGCGCTTAAAGTCGAGGGGGAAACTTCTCGGCTTTTTTATTTTATTTGACAATGAAGTTGTGATATAGTATTATAATCAAGTCGAAGTTGTTTCCAGCTTGTTCGTATAGGTAAAAGGAGAGCCTGATGATAAAAGCCGCGTTGCTTGTTCCACTGACAGACAATACGGGAAAACGATTTCCAAAGGAATTGTTTCGAGAACTTGAATTTAAACTTCGAGAAAACTTTTCAGGGTTCACGGACACAGGCGTAGTTCGCGGGCAATGGGTTGATGCTGGAAGGATTTATGAGGATGTTTCCAGACGGTACGAGATTGCCATTGAAGAAACACAAATCAAGGTTCTCCGTCAATTAGCTCTCTGGGTGAAAAATTTCTTTAAGCAGGAAGCAGTGTATTTGGAGGTTCAAACGGGTACTCTGGTGGAAATAATCAGAGAGTAAAAAGGGGGAATATCAAGTGGGAACACAAGTGAAACGTGACGAAATCCCGGAAGATTTGAGAATTTTCTATGATGAGGCTTGTCGATTGTATGAAAAAGGCGTACACTATACTGAGTTCAGCAATACATTCTTCAGACAGGGAACTCCACTTATGAAGCGTTTTTCTACAAGGAAAGCTCAAGAAGAATTTAGCAAGTCTCCTCTGTGTTTAGCACTCCAGGAAATGAAGGAATCTCTATTTGAACAGCAAGAGTTTAGCGAGCAGACGCGGGTGCGCTTTTCCAATACCCTCCATGCCAAACTCAAAAATCTTTCTGAAAGGGAAGATGTGTCAATGAATGCCTTGATAAACGAATTCATTGAGAAAGGGATAGCGCAGTGCAAAACTTTGTGAGTTTCGGCAGAAGTTAATTTTTGCATTGTAATTTATCTCGTAAAATGCTATAATTATGAAGCAATCAATTTTTGAGGGAAGGTATTTATGTTAGGTGTACAATTACTAAGCAATAGCAAGGTAGCAGTCAGAAAGTATCTTGACCCGGTTCCCACGGAGAATCAGGTTTTGATTCAGGTCAAAGATTCTGGCATCTGCGGCAGTGAGATGCACGGATTCCGTGGCCCGAATAAACAGGAATTTAACAGCGGACATGAAGTCTCAGGCGTAGTTATCGACGCAAGTAAATCGAAGAGGCTAAAAGAAGGTGACAGGGTTGGCGTTTCCGGTGTTTGGGGTTGCGGCGACTGCCGGTGGTGCATGGCGGGAAAGTATACTTTTTGCGACAACCGGACGGACTGCCCCGGTACGCATGCGGAGTTGATAGCTGCTCCTGCTCATGTTTGTTTGAAGCTACCCGATGATGTTCCCTTTGACGTTGGGGTGCTGCTCACCGGCGACGGAATCGGCGTGCCCTATCACGTCAGCCGAAGATTGGGTACAAAGGGCGGAGATTTTATATGTGTCATCGGCGTCGGTCCGATTGGTTTAGGGAATACCATGATGCAGGCTTTTCTCGGCGGGGAAGTAATCGCCATTGACATCAACGACTATCGACTTTCGTTAGCTAAAGAACTCGGTGCCGCTCACACAATCAACTCACAAAAAATTGACCCGGTTGAAGCCGTAAGGGAAATCACGAACGGCATGTTCGCTAACAAATGTATCGAAGCCGTCGGGCGTACTGAAACTGTAAAGTTAGCGTTGAAACTCGTCGGCAAAGCTGGCATTGTGATGGCAGTCGGCGAACAAGGCGACGTTCCCGTAAATATCAGCAGCGATTTGATAAGATACGACGTTACGCTGATGGGCAGTTGGTTCTACCACTATGCTGAATATCCTGAAATGGTTGACCTTTATCGCCGCGGACTGCCCGTCGCCAAACTGATAACTGACCATTTTCCACTCACTGAAGCACAAGCGGCGTTTACCAAATTTGCAAATGGACAGGCGGGAAAGGTGATGTTGGAACCTTAACTAAAAACTGAGGGACAGTCAAAAAACAGCAGAACCCGTGTTTATGTAGTAGGTAGGCGCACGTAAGAAAACGGGTTTCTAAACGATTGCTTGGTTTGGGAGAAACACCATTGGCTAAAAAATTAATAGAAGAAGAGAATTTCCCTTCTATTCTCGGATTTGAGCAATGTCAAGTAATGAATAATGAGGAGGTTATGCAATATCTAAAAAGCGAATTTTTGTTAGAACACCTTGAAAAGATAACTTCTATAAGATATACGGACGAACGCCACACTACGTGCGAAGATGAAGATTATATTGAATTTGCTTGCAGTTACACTGCCCCGGAAACATTGGAATCCAATATAGAAGTACATCGGCATGCTCCCACAGGTACTTTTGATAGGGAGGATTTGGAAGATACAATCGCTCATGAAATTGGACATAACGTCTATCATAACATGGATGTTGCAGATAGAGAGCATTGGGCTAAAATAAGTGAATACGAAAACGATACTGAAATGCGAGAGGATTTTGCTGAATGTTATGCTTATTATATGCTATTTGCCCAGGCTTTGAACAATGATGAATACGAATTTATGAAAGGTAAAGTGTTTATAGGAAGGGAGTATTATGGTCGAAAAACTAATAATTTTTACGCCTGATGGCGACGAAGTTGGTATTATAGAACGCAAGAATCAAGGGAGGCTGAATTTGAATTACAACTCCCCTGAAGCGTCACGAAGTAGGGACAAGCTAAAACAAGCTCTGAATAGAATCCTTTCTAAAGAATATCTGCTTCTCAGAATAGGTAGAGAGCAAAAATGGGGCGAGCAAATAAGGTATGCTGCATTAGGTAAAAGGTGCGGTAAAAGTGACTTGAGATACCTTGATGCAGTAGGATGCGAGTTGCGCAGAAGATATGGCTTCAGAAGCGAACGCGTTTTTGAATAAGCGGTTCACTTCTATTTTTACCTCTCTCAAGCAAATATCTTTTTACAAGGACGCGCAGGGTACTACCTTGTTAAAAAAGTCTTGAGGTAGTACCTTCTACCTTCAAGATGGATGAGGCGGCTTAGAGCCTACCCTGTCTAACTCGTCTCATCTCTAAGCCTATATGAGCTTGAACGTTTAACCCTCTTGATGAAATTCACCTTACCTTTCAATGTCTTTCATGTTGTACAAATAGCGTATATTATTTGATTATCCAAATGAGAGCAAGCCATTCTGAGGCTTTAAGAAATGGAAAAGTAAAAAGTAATAATCAGTACTCCGCAAATGCTCCCGTTGGATTGCTAAATCCAACGGGAAAATCGGGATTTGGCAATCCCGATTGAGCGTGTTTGAGGACTACTGATAATGAACAGTTCTATTACTCATTACGCAATCTCCAAAGAGCATTACTTCTTTAGCACTACCCACAATCTTATTGAGGAGACAGCCAGAATGTTAATAGGTATGAGATATGGCAGAGGAGAATTGCAGGTTGAAGTTCCTGATGAGAACTTAGCGCATGTTCTGAGGTTACGTCCTTATGTGCCCATTGAAAACCAGCAGGAAGTCGTTTCCAACGCTCTTGAACATCCCATCAGTTCACCACCGCTACACGAACTGGCTAAAAATAGAAAATCAGCGTGTGTTGTCATCTCTGACATCACGCGTCCTGTTCCAAATAAAGTGATTCTGCCGCCTATCCTGAAAGTTTTGGAGGAAAGTGGAATCCGACGAGAGGACATCGTAATTTTAATCGCCACTGGAATTCATCGTCCTAATGTGGGGAAAGAATTGGAAGAGATGGTAGGCGCAGAGATTATGCAGAATTATCGAATCGTCAACCATTTTTCTGAAAAATTGGATACCCACGAATACCTTGGGCTGACGAAAAACCACACCCCCGTCTATGTGGACAAAACCTATCTAACAGCCGACTTGAAAATTACAACAGCGCTCATTGAGCCGCATCTGATGGCGGGTTATTCAGGAGGACGAAAGGCAATTTGCCCGGGCATAAGTTCTATTGAAACGATGAAGGTAATGCACGGACCAAAAATCCTTGAACATCCAAAGGCGACGACCGGGGTAATTGATGGTAATCCCTTCCACGAGGAAGCCACCAAAATTGCTCGGATGGCAGGTGTAGATTTCATAGTCAACGTGGCGGTAGATGACAAACGGCGTTTGGTTGGAGTTTTCGCAGGCGATATGGTAGAAGCCCATCTTGCTGGCATCAAGTTCGTAGAAAAACACGCATTAGTTGCCATACCTGAACCTGTGGACATAGTTTTGACCAGCAGCGCAGGTTACCCGCTGGACGCAACTTTCTATCAAGCTATCAAGGGCTTTGTCGGGGCAATGGGGATTGTTAAAGAAGGCGGCAGTATTATCATAGTGGCACAATTGAGCGAAGGGATAGGCGGCGAGGAATTTACCGATTTGGTACTCAATACCCTAAGTCTTGAACAATTTATGGTGGATATTTTTGACCCTAAAAATTTTGTGGTTGACCAATGGCAGCTTGAAGAGTTAGCTAAAGTGGCAAAAAAAGCCGCTGTCTACTGCTACTCAGATGGTATCTCATATCAGTTACTGGGCAAACTTTTTGTTTACCCCTTAACATCCCCTGAAGAGGGCATTAAGTTAGCCCTTCAACAACACGGAAAATATGCCAAAATAGCGGTAATCCCCGAAGGCCCTTATATTTCACCGGTTATTTCTAAGCAATAATTAAAAAGGAGAAAGCGGGAAATCAATGCAGTATTTAGTCCTTCCGCCTT
>CAZRLY010000071.1:2938-21298 GCA_964601015.1 uncultured bacterium | reverse complement strand
AACTCGCTGAACTCCAAAGAAAACTCGCTGCCAATCGAAAAACTCTACATGGAAACTTAGCCAACCGCATTCTACGGCAAGGAAAGAATATCAAAACTGAGAAACTTAGCTACAGGGCATTTCAAAAGAACTACGGACGTTCTGTCAGAGACAGAGCGCCGGGTATGTTCGTGGCAATTCTTACTCGCAAAGCCGAAAATGCTGGTGGCTCTGTAGTCGAGTTTTCAACAAGGACGACGAAGCTTTCCCAGTATTGCCACAAATGCAAAAAGTACACTAAAAAACCCCTTTCACAGCGAGTTCATGCTTGCTGCAATCTCAACATTCAACGAGACATCTACTCTGCCTTTTTAGCAGGAAGTGTCGTTGAAAATTCCCTGGACACAGCCGACGTGCTTAAACGTTGGCGGAGTATGCTCACTTCGTTCGGTGGTTTACAAAAAGCCGTAAACCACAAAAGCCGAAGCTATTCTCCAGCGGGCGGTGTCCCGATTTAACCAAGCTGCGAATGGAAGGCAGATGCCTTCCAGCTTTGGTATGGTCAATCCCCTGATTGAACCTATCAGAGACAGAGCGGCTCGCCTGCGAAGTTCTGAGAAGCGAGGCGAAGCCTGCGCTTCTGCCCAACACCTCAAAAGTGATGGGATGCTTGATACTAAGGACCGGGATGTTGTAGCGGAACAACGAGAGTTGTTTTAACATATACGGCCCATTTGTCGTATATTATACAGCTCATTTGCTGTGTTAAAAAGTGAGAGCCCGGTAGAGGTATCAAGCCTAAGAACCTGCCGCCTTTAGGCGTGCAGAGCTTCAGTACCTATTCCGTGCGCAGCCGTGGGTCAAGCGCATCCCGAACGGCATCACCGAACAGGTTTGACGGTAGTACCAATCCGAACATGAACACGAACGCCGCTACGAGATTCCACCAGACTACCGGCTCCCTTGCCAATTCCATGCGCGCAGTGTTAATCATATTTCCCCAACTTCCAGTCGTCGGCTCCACACCAATTTGCAGGTAGCTTAACAGAGCCTCGGCAAGGACTAAACCGCTGAACCTAAGGATGAAGGAAATCAACACAATGTGCATCACGTTCGGGACGATGTGTTTGAGAATAATTTTTGCATGGCTAACCCCAAAGGCTTCCGCCGCTTGAACATATTCCAACTCCCGCAACTTCAGAGTCTCCCCGCGTAACAATCGGCAAAGCCCAGTCCAGCTTGTAATCCCCATGATTAAACAGAGGTTGAATAACCCCCGGCCGAATAATAACATAAAAGCGGCAATCAGTAAAATACTGGGAATCGAAGCGAGAGTGGAATACAAATACTGTACTACATCGTCTATCCTACCGCCGAAATATCCAGCAATCACTCCGAAGAAGATGGCAAACGGGATGGCAATTAGCGTAGTGAATCCGCCGATAATTAAACCAGTCCGCACCCCTTTGAGAGCGCGGTAGAACACATCGTCCCCCACTTTGTCAGTGCCCAACAGGTGATATTCTGAGGTAAGCCATGCGATGATAGCGACGCTACCGATGCTCGCCAGCGTAATCCCACCCCATAGGAACGCCCGCTTCTGTCTTCTCGTCATTTTCTTCCCGCCTTCTGCACGGCTGCCTATCCCATATACCGCTCCACCTACCGCCAAACCCGCTGCCAATCCCACAAGCAGTCCCATCAAAATGCGGCGAGAAGCATCTGCCCAAACATCTCCTTCGCTCTCCAGATTCGCTCCACCATATTTGAGTCGAGGGTAATCCCGAACGATACGCCCGTCTGGAAGCGTCATTGTCTCTTTTCCATATAGACGAATCGCCAGCGGTGCAGAATATGTTTTTTCGGCATGCTCACGCAATAGCGCGCAGATTCGGTCTAAAAAACTCAATGCCCTCGGTTCATAGATAATCGCTCCATCCTCATTTCGCAGGAATTTCCCATCCTGCCCAACGCTCGCATCTCGCCAGTGAATGCTGTCCAATAACCCGATTGCGATATAAATGGAAAGAATGAACAAGGAAACCATAGCAATCCGGTTGGAACGAACCTGTCGAGCAGCGTTTCGCCAGTATTCTTGCCGAGAAGCAACCCGCAGGAGGTAAATAACTACGCCTATCAACACTGCTACGAGAATGTTCCAGTAAGCAACTGACCGCCAAATCCAGGCGATTACGTCACCAAACATCATATTAACGTCCTCTCTAACTTGACAATGTTAAATTACGAAATAGTGTAACAAGCCAAATGATGTTACACAAAATACTGCTCCAGATGGATTGTTTGTTTCCACCGCTTTTGTTTGCGCCACTAAGAGGCTGTGTGAAAAGTGGGTTGGGTTTCGTGCCTCAACCCAACCTACATGGGCATTCAAGGGATTTCTCACACACGCTCTAAATCGGAGTTTTGTTTTGAGCGCTAAATGGGATAGGGATATTCCCTGTCATCATCAACACCTCATTTATTTTTACCATTCAAAACTTTCTGAAGTTTTTTCTTCTCTTCATCGCTAAGGTTCTGAACTATATCTTCCACATCAATACCACGAAGTCTATCCTCTACATCAACACCGCGAAGCCTATCTTCTATGTCAATGTCGCGAAGTCGGTCTTCTATGTCAACGTATCGTAGAATTCTTTCGGGTGTTAAGTCTTCAACAATAAACTTGACATTTTCTTCCGGGATATCTGCTAAGTTAATATGGCGGAGAATCCTCTCCGGTGTTAGGTCATTTACAATAAACTTGACATTTTCTTCCGGGATAGGGATATTCCCTGTCATCATCAACACCTCCTTAGTTTCTTGAGGGTGTAAAATATAGGCATACTCAAGGTATTTCAACTTGTTGTTTTCAACAGCGTGTTTAACAAACTCTTTGAATTTCCTCATTGGCGCAAATAGCAGTAGGGGATAATTCTTTAATTCTGTCTTTAGTTTTCTGATAATGATAACATGAAAAGGTATCTTTTCGTTGCTGACATAGTGCCAGGGGGTTATCATCGTAAATTCTACCGTGTCCTGCGACTGGTCCTATCTTCCGCACCCTGTGAGAAGAGTTCGGCCCCACCGCTCAAGTCGGATTGGCAAATCCGACGGCTTTGGAGTTCCTTTGCCAAGAAACGCCGAGCAGAAGGGGATTTTAAACCAACCCATTTTCGAAGGTGCGGAAAACGAGACTGGTGCAACAGTTTTCTGGGTTCAGATGAACAAACAGCGCAGATTATCGTATTGGAAGCGGCAAGTTTGTTTTCTGCAATGTAGAAGTGCGCCCTGGCACGTATCTTGTGGTATTCCCAGACTGTCAATTGGTCTGCTATCGACTTAAATGCTATAATATTGTTTTCGCTAAGAAAATCAAACGGAGTTTCACGTTTGGCTTTCTCAATGTCTTTAGGTGTACAGGTAATGACTGCGTCAATAGTGCGGGGTTTGCGGCTGACTTCCTGCTCAGTCTTTATTGGTATCTGCAACCCGCCGAAAAGCTCTGTCATGACTTCTTTGAAAAGCGCATCATACGGATTATTTGCTTGGGTTTCAGTGTCATTATTTTGATTTGTTACATTTTCGTCTGCCATTTATTTTTTCATCCAAAAGCTGTTAGGCTCCTTCCGACTATAAAATTATACCCAAATTTCATCCTCATATCAACACAATTATAACCTTACCTCACATCATATCGGAGAAACGCTGTATACGCCGCCATAAAAAGCAAAACATTAAACAAAACCAGCAATACAATGTCCACCGTAACCGCGTTAAATCCTTCAGCCAAAGACATCCCATTGTATGCAAACGGCACCTTCTCCTGCCAGTCATACGCGCCGACATGCTGAGTCATCGCCACTCGACGGATGTTTCTATCCCACTCGACGACTGTGCGCTTGTAACGTTGGGATTCGTCCATACCCGTCCGTGCTATCGTCGTGGCTGCATAAGTATACGACGCTAACGGTGAGAGGCGGGATAGTTGCTGCGCGAGGTTTGCCTGTTTGTTCACCATAGCGATGTATTCGTCATCAACTTTCCAGCATGCTTCAAAATATTCGAGAGAGGAGTCATATTCCCGCCGGCTGACATCTCGCTTTTGGGATATGATGTCCTGCGGTTCAGGCACTGGCGACAGTCGTTGGGCGAGAAGCACTCCCAGATTCGGTACTGTGATAGCCCAAATTACCCACAGAAATAGGATGATTAGCAAGGCTGTCGCTGTTCGGTGAGTGATAGCGGAAACAAATAATCCTAAGCTGAAGAAAATTGAGATGTACGTTAGCGACAATAACACAATTAACCCAATGCGCGCCCAATCTTCGCCATTCAACGGTGCGACTGGAAATGCCACCATCCACACCAACACAAGTAGCAATGCTGGAAGGAAACACAGCAAAAAACTGGCGAAACCACCAAGCCATTTTCCCAGTAGCATACTCCCACGACTGACGCTGTTGGCAAGCATGAGCCGTAGCGTCCCGCGCTGTTTCTCTCCGCAGATGGCGTCATACGCAAAGAACAACGCCAATAAACTCAACACGATTTTGACAATGTAAACGAAATCCGGAGTTGCAAACAGAGACATCAACAGATTCTTTAAGCCAGTGTCAATCACCTCTGCGCCCGTTTCCATTTTGTTCGGCTGTCCCCACCAGATGAACAGCAGCCGCCCCATATTCTCATCTAATCCCTTTGCCAGTACGCTTAATTTAGCAGGTTCCTTGGCAATTTTGGGGCGTTTGCCGGTCCGCGTTTGCCCAAGTATGTCCCTCATGTCGTAGCTTTCTCGACGACGTTGGTAGTCGCGGCTTAATAGAAAGATGCTCAGTAAAAACAGCACGATGCACAGCGTTGATGTAATCACATTGCGATAGCTGATGATGTTTTCCGTTATTTCCTTCTTGGCGATGTGTAGTGTGGTCATTTTATGCTATACTTTATCCATTCATACAAGGTTGCTGGGAAAGAGAAGATTGAGGTTTAGAGTGAAAAGTAGGTTGGGTTGAGCTTGGGTTGAGTAGGTTCGGAACGAAATGAAGAATCGTATCGAAACCAAACCGTGTCGAAACCAACGAAAACCAGATACTCACCTGTTGGGTTTCACCTTCGTTCAACCCAACCTACATGGGCATTCAAGGGACTTCTCACACACGCTCTCACGTCCTTGCCTTGTATTCCTTAACCCAGTTGCAGACACTCCTGATTGTTTCAGGCTTGCATAGAGGCGGCATCACACCCGCAGAAGTTACTACCAACCCGCGGTGATGTTCAAGTGCGTCCAAATCGGCTTCAATTTCGGCGATAATCTCCTCGGTTGAGCGTGTCCACAACACAGCATTGGTGCCACCTATCAAACACTTGTCTGGACATGCAGTTCGGCCGTCCAAAAAGGACGTGTCTCCAAGTGGCGAAGAGGTAAACGCCTCGAAGCCATCTGCTAAAAGTCTGGATAAATCTGGCAGAAGTGCTTTCAAATGCCCGCACATATGTAGAATGAGCAAACGCCCCGCACCCTTCGCAATTTTACCGTATTCCTGAATGTGTCGGTAGCAATACTTACGATACTGCTCCGGCGAGATGAGCGTCGTTGAGGTGTTCTCAACGAGGTAAAACATGTCGCAGGGACTGTTTTCGGTTAGAATCTCGGTTTTACGCAGTAGTGATTGGTGGATTACCTCAAAAAGCCCTTCAACCTCCCCAGGATAATCCGTCAAAAAATAATGCGCATTCTCAATACCCGCGAGCCATTCTACCCAGTGCATAAGCGGCGACTCGCCAATTCCATTGCAAGTCACCGCGTCGGGACCAATTTCCTTCGCACGTATCTTGGATTGTTCAAGGGCATTGTTATTCAATTCAATCTGACAGTCCGAGAACCACTCAGTCATCAGCTTGACATCATCAAGATTCTTAACTGGAAACTCAATTGGGTGCCATGACTGCGAGGCGACGTCAAACTTCTTGACCGTTTCTGCACTTCCAAACCGCGTATGGAAGAATGTCTTTTGGATGCCATCATCCGTGTGTACTTCCGCCGATGTGTTCTTTCTTACCTCTCTTATGCAACCGGGTATTCCGATATGTTTGTCGCTGCCAATCCAATCGTGAATTACATCCGGTTTCATGTTGCAAAAAGGAGCAGCCTGCGCTCTTGGGTATGCTCCATTTAACTTGGGCCAAAATGGCAATCTGTCTACCGGCTGCAATTGAATAGCAGCAAGCCATCGTTCTTTAGGTGTCATCATCGGTTATCGAACCTCCCTTTTTAGCTTTCTATACCTTTCCACGAAATAATTGACGGTTTTGTAGTGACGACTTCAGTCGTTGATAGCGCAGAATAAGCGACTAAAGTCGCCACTACAATGTCAGAAGAAATTCTACGGAAAGGTATATGTGACTGATAGCCACACCTCAATTGTAGTGCTCTGTTACTTTTACTTTGAATAACAAACGTTTTTGCGGTGGATTTGCCAATCCACCGCGAGCACCCGGTACCGCTCGTTCTGGATTGGCAAATCCAGAACAGATCTGTCAATCAGAATTAAAGTAACAATGTAGTAGTGCTCTGTTGATTTTGGTTTGAAGAGGCATATAATCGTAGGTTGGGTATGTCCACAAGACTACCCAACTGACGTTCGTTAGCCAATTGTCGGGTAGGTTTCCTACCATACCCGACCTACCACAACCTATTATAATTAAGCCAACAGAGCAGTAGCGCAAACCGTTAGTTTGCCTTTCGCTGTTTCGTTGTGCAATTAGTGCACATGGGCGCATATCTTTGACCCCGATGGTCGAGCAGCCCGTAGCGCCGGTTGAGTAGACCTGAAAGGTCGTATCGAAACCAAGCGGAGGGCGTATCGCCAACGCTCACTTGGTTTCGATACGGTTCTTCCTGTCTGCGTGCGGCACGCACAGGCAGGCACTTCGTTCTGAACCTACTCAACCGGCGTTCGCTCCGTTAAGTTGATGCGTATAGTACTATAATGCTCTTGATTGCTTTACGGTGCAAATTTTTGGCGATGTTTTATACCGTATCGCATTGATTCGTCGAGGAAAGCGTCAATATTTTCAAACGGTGTGCCTGACACAATCCCGTTGCCAGCGGCCATACACATTCCACCATCAGGGCGGTCGAAAGTATCAATGAGATAGCGTACCTCCTCCCGAACACCTTCAGGGGGTTCTTCTTGGAGGATGTGTTGTACATCAAAACCTACAAGAAACGTCATCCGCTCGCCAAACTCGCGAGCTACCGCTACTTCATCCATCGTCCCTTTTTGCACGGGATGGAATACGTCAACTCCAGCCTCAGCAAGGTCAACGAGAATTTCGGCATTGTTGCCGCAGCTATGGAGCCACCAGTGGACACCGTTTTCCTTGAGTACATCGCCCACCCGCGCATAGTAAGGTTTGATGAGTTCACGAAATGTATCAGGACTCATCATAAGTTGCGTTTGGTGTCCTAAATCGTCGCTGGTCCAAAATCCGTCAGGGCGCAGTTTTTGGATAGCACTCTTGATGTACCCACAATATTGGTTACACAAAGCATCATGCAGACGGTGGATGTTCTCCGACTCGATGTGGTAATCCGTCATCAGATTCTCCATGCCACGGATGCCCCAGGGCTTCTCGAAAAACAGCCCCCACCAACCGAACAGAATATACCGGTCTTGGGACCGCAAATTTTCTGCATGTTCAATGAGGTTGTCAACCTGCTGGTCATCTTCTGGGTTGTGCATTTTTTCGATGAACTCGTCAAGTCTGCTCCAATTATCAATGATACATCTTGAATCATGTGCTCGACCGGAGGCTGCCCGCCAAGATAAACCCATAGCCCCGATGTTCAAAGGGTTAATCCAGAGTGTTGCCGTATCCTCTGGATAGCGATTGAATTCCTGCAAACGTGCGCCATATTGCTCACCAAGCCCTTCTCCCCACCACCTGGCGCGCACAAGGGGAATGCGCGCGGGATATTTTCGTTCTACCGCTTTGATAACTTCGGCGCGCGGCAGAGGACGCCATAAGGCATTATTTTCAGTTGCCATTTTTTCTCCTCGTTTAGAATGAAATAATTTTTGTAGGTTGAGATTCATATCTCAACGACAATCTATCGAAAAAAACTCAACCTATAGTTTCGATACGGTTTGGTTTCGATACGGTTCTTCACTTCGTTCCGAACCTACTCAACCGGCACCACTTTGTTCCGAGCCTACTCAACCCAACTTTTCACACAGCCTATCAGAAAATGTCAGTTGATATTTTAACAAATCGAAACTAAACCGTCAACAAAAAACCCCGAACCAATTTGGTTCGGGGCTTACGCACAACAATATGCTATTTCAAAATCACCATCTATTCGTATCAACTTTAGCCCGATACGGGCGATATGTTTATAGAACAAAGACGACCAACAGTATCTGAGCTGCCAGAGGAGCGACATCTTTTTTGACAGAACATTCCGCCCCGATGGGGCTTTGGGCAATTCGTATTCTCGTTGCTATAAACATTATGCTCCTACGGAGCGGGGCAGGATTCCGTTAAGTTGATGCCTATGGCTATTTCAAAATCACCATCCTTGACGACTAAACCAGCGTAGTAGTCCACTTTGAGTGGACTTTCGCTTTCAGCCTGAACTTGAGTTCAAGGCATTTGTCACGCACGAATTGCACGAAAAATCTATTCGATCGGTAAAAAACCATATTCATTTCTTAAGTTGATGCGCATGGGGACCAATGCTACCCGGAACATAAACTTTACTGAAAACTACCTAAAGTTCCTACTCAAGTTTTTCAAACTCACCACAGAGCAACGCCATCTTAGCATCCATGTAGTATCGGAAGTTGTCCCAGGAGACATCCGGCGGAACAGTGTGGTCAACTGTCGGAATGTAGCCGCCTTCCTCGACCAATGGAATCAGTTCCCTCAAATGCGCCCTAATCGCAGCCGGCCCACGCGCAATCTCGCGTTTGTCCACCCCTCCCCAGAGACGCAAGGATTTCCCAAACCGATTCCGCACATCCACCGGGTTGACATCGGAAGCACGTTCGAGCGGCCAGAGGATGTCTACTCCGGCATCCATCATCAGGGGAACCAGCGGAGTCGGCTCGCCATCGGTATCAACGGCGAAGTATTTTGTCCCGTGACTTCGGAAAAACTCCACCATCCGCTTCAGGTGGGGAAAGATAAACTTGCGATAAGTATCGGGACTGAGCAGAGGGCCGCTTTTCATGGACATATCCTCGTTGAGCGTGAAGTATTCCACTTGGATTTTCTCCAGTATGGGGCGACTGGTTTCGATGATTAAGTCGGCAAAAAACTCCATCATCTCGTGCATAAGTTCAGGATAATCGTACCAGGCGTAGGAGAGGTTTTCCGTTCCCATAAACTCTCGCGCACGCCAGTAGAATCCGTTCGCCGCACAGTTCTGTCCCAGTATCAGAGGACAATCCCGTGTTTTCCACATTGCAATCCGCTCATCTAAATCGGCGGGGTAGCGTTCGGGGATTGCTGCGACGAGTCGCTTTTTGATGGCGGGAAAATCTTCCGGGTTCGAAACAGGAAACTCCAAATATTGGTCCATACACATGCGTCCACCGCTGTCTGTGCCTTCTTTCAGCGCCTTGGTCACGATTCCTTTGCTGTTGCGCACGATGTCGTATCTGGGCGTACTTTCCAGCACTTCGGCTTTGAACGGGGGAATGAACCCAAAGTTCATGGGGATAAACTCGCGCCGGTCAAACCCCAGCGCGTCCTCGCCATAAAACCAACTCCATGTAAAATTTTTGACAGCGTCAGGATTTTCCCTGCGCCAGCGCGTCCGTGTCTGCGGCCATGCGCCAAGTTCATGGTTGGGGCGTCGGTCACAAGAGCGATATTCCATACATGCGTCAAACCTTTCTAAATCTGTTGTCATATTCTTGTACCTCCATTAATTTGACTTTGGTAGATTAAAAACAGAATTCAACTGTAGCCCAACTTTCTAAGTTGGCCGTAGAGCAATATCCCCGCCAAGAACCAAGATAGAATCTTGGGCTCACATCCTATTTACCAAAGTCAAGTTAATATTGAGTAATATTTCGTTTAACGTGAACGAAGTCACCAGCGCTGTATTATACCATTAACGCCATTGGCAATCAACACTTTTGCCTGTTTCTCAATCATGTCAAGATGAATGCTCCCGTCCTCGTGCATGGCAGTGAACGGAGCCGCAATTAGCCCTGTTAAATGTTTTTGCATTATTTTTTCTCCTTGTGAATTTAGGCACCAAGTTTTTCGGAAAAACCTGGTGCCTATGTAATCGGGAACCCTGGTATTCGTTCGTCAATTTTGTCCATCAACTTGATGGTTTCAGATAAAGCAACGACGATGCGTTGGTAATGTTGAATGTCGTCCAAAATGCGTCCTTTCCGGTCTTTTAGCCACTTCTCACAAACCTGATAGCCGCCGATGCGGAACTCCCAGCCCGGAAGCGGAACGTTGTCAAAATACTGCGTCTTGTTGATGTAGACTCTTCGGGCTGGCTCCACGTAGCGCACCTTCTCAACCTTGTTGCTACCTGCTACCGGAAAGGGACTGATGGGCATACTGAGCACGGGCGCAGCCTTGGTGTCGAGCAAGTGGAGGGCAACGAGTTTTTCGCCAAGTGCTGCAAGAGCGCAAAACATGGCAAAGTCAGTGGGCAACGGCAAACGAGGGAAATCGACCTTCAGAAATTCAGCGTAGCATTGGCGATAGGTAGAACTATGGAACACGGCATAGGCGTAGTGGAAGATGTCCTCAGGCGTGACGTTTTCGGGTAAGCCGTGCGGTTCAGTTTGAGGGAGGTTCAGCTTTTCCGCCAACGCTTTCAGGAACGCAGGGCTGAAGTTCGGACGCCGTTCGGTGTAGAAGCCAAGTTCGCCGGGGGCTGGATAGAGATAGAGAGGCAACAGAACATCTATGCTTTGATTATCTGATCTAATTGCACCGTTGCTAATCGGATGCCTTGTCACACTGAAGTAATTACAGTCTGAACCCGGCGGAGCTTTGCGGACTGTAATCAGTGCAAGATTCTCCCCTGCCAACATCTGGCGCATGACTTCGCCGCGCGGCATGCAATGGAAGCCTCTGGATTTGCCCGTGTAGTAGGTATATCGTACATCAAACGGACGGTAGAGTATCGGCACGATGTTGGATTTGGACAGCCCCGATTCTTTCAAATCACGTTGTGCCCATTCCACCTTCCAGTCTTGAACGTCCTTGCGGAGGTTGTATTTCTGCCTTGCCTCTTCAGGTGGGAGTTCTGCAAAATCGGCTACAGTTTGCCAGACTTCCTCTTCGCTCCAACGGATGGCCAACTTATCCCGCGCAGTCACGATACCGACGCTGTTGACGGGGAAAATTTCCGTCACCTTCCAGCCCTGTTCGTATTCCGCCAGCAGTTCGGTGTCCTGCGGTACGAACAGGTAGAACGGCGATGATGGCTGCAACTTCGTCCACTGCGTCGTGCTCACGTCCGTCTCGGCAAGGCAATTGTATTTGTCCGAGCGCGCACCCCATAAATCAGCGTGGTAGACGCGGGCGAGTTGGGCGTTGTCCTTCTCCTTGACGCAAATCAGGATGGCAACCCCTTGCTGGATGTCGAAGACGTTCTCATCTTTGCCGCCGCCGGGTGCTTTCTCCTTCTTCCTCACGTTGCCGTGCAAGTTGTAAACGTAGATGTCATTGAAGGTTTGCATGAGTTTCTGGCGCATCCCGCGGAAGGTTGGATTGTCGAGGTAGCCGTGATTGGTGATGTACCCGATGATACCTTCCTTTGTTTCTTTAATCCGCCACTGCGCAAAGCGGATAAATTTCACATAGTCGTCTTGGAGCCATTTCAGATTGCGTTCGCCGAGCGATTTGCCGTCCACTTCTTTATAGTCCTCAATCAATGTGCCGATGAACGTCAATTTCCCCTTTTCATCGCGGCTACGGTTGGCGGAATGCCCCGAATACGGCGGATTGCCCAGCACCACCAAGATTGGGCGTTCGAGCTTGATTGCAGCGGCTTCGTTGGCTTCCTCGGAGATGAATCTGCCCATGAGCAAGTCGGACTTTTTTTCCGCTTTTTCGAGAGTATTGGTCAGATAGATGCCCACTCGCTGTTGCCCGCCTAAGTCGTAGCCCGTTTCCTTGAGCAACAAGCCCAGCTTGAGGTGTGCGATGGCGTAAGGTGCGACGAGGAGTTCAAACCCGAACAGGCGAGGGAGGAGATGTTTGTCCACGTAATTTCCCCACGCGCCCGCTCCGATAGTCCTCATCACAGCCTCGCGCACAAGGTTGACGACGGCAAAGAGGAAACTTCCTGTCCCAGTCGCCGGGTCAAGAATGAGCGTGTTTTCGTCAGCCAGCCCCATCGGTTTGTTGAAGCGGACTTTCAACAGGCGGTCAATTGAACGGACGATGTAGGAAACGACGGCTTCGGGGGTATAATAGACTCCACGTACTTCGCGCAGATTGCTGTCGTAGGCAGCGAGAAAGGTTTCGTAAAAATGCACCACTGCGTCCTCTTTGCCAGCGCGCTTGCCAAAGTCAGCCAGAATCTCTCCGATGGGTGTCTGGGCGAGCAGACGTGCGATGTCGTCCGCAATCCACGCGATGCGTTCGTCTAAGTCGTGGGCAGCAATCCTCTGGAACAACTTCCGAAGAAACGGGTTGGTTTTAGGAACCAAGTCAGCGGCAGACTGACGTGAAAACTTCTCTCCCGACGTTGCGGCACACCGAGCGGCAAACAAGCCATAAGCAACCGTTTGAGCGTACATATCAGCGAATTGGTCTTCGCTCAAATCAGGCAGCAGCACTTCTTTGAACGCCTGGTGTGTACCGTTCAGGTCAACATTTTCTGGCGTCTGTTCCTTGAGCGCTTCAAGTATCTCGTTGCGCAGTTGCCGCGTACGCCGGGCGAGGTGAACCGCAAGGTCAAACGGCAAAGAGATAGGCGGCAACTCACCGCTCAAGAATCGTTCAAGCAACGTCTCCAGCGCGTCTGCGTCGGTGTCGAAAACCTTGACAACGCCGTCATCAGGCGGGGCGGATAATTTTGCGCTGTCCACCAACTCACCGCCAACATACAGGCGGAACTCCAAATAGTTGGTCAACAGAAAGTTGTCAAGATTTGTTCGGAATCGGTCATTTTGCTCCTTTGCCTGCCCCGTGAGATTGTCCACATCCACGCCGTAGCCTTCAGCTTCGACGTAGCCGATGGGCATGTCGTTGGACGTGGCAGTGAAGTCGGGGCGTCCAACTTTCGTCTTCTTCGCCTCCCCCACGAACTGAACGGGCAGCGCAAATATTTCCGCCGCTCGTTTGAGGAATTTATCCAGCGCAGGACGCAACGATAATTCGGCCGTCGCTAACGCACTGCTGCGCAAGTCACGGAGTTCGGTCAAGTAATCTATGCAAACTTGTTGAAAGGTAGTGGGCATTTTATTTTATAGTGATGAGTAATAAGTATAATGGGCAAATTACTCATTACTCATTACTCTTTACTCACGATAACTGATTGCCTTCCTCACCAAGCTCATTAACTCTGTGATTTGTTCACTGTGAATTTGAGGAAGGATGCGTTCGACGACTTGATGTACGTCTTCTAAACTTCCGTCCTTAGCCCAATAGCTTCCGCGTAGAATTTCAGCAAATTCAGCGACAGCGGCGGCTAACTGAAATTCAGCAGAAGCGTCCTCAAACGAACTTTTAAGTTGCGATGAGAAGATGTCTTCGTTGAACTCTGTGACGCGATGGCTATCGGGATTCTCATACCGAATGTAAGCGGTAGCGAGCTTTCCGGTCGCGTCTTCGTGCAGTTTAATCTCATAAAGAGCGGTGACGCTATGTCCTGAGCCGACTTCACCGCCATCTGCCGCGTCATCGCGAAATTGGTCGTGTTCAAGGCGACGATTTTCATAGCCAATCAAGCGGAAACGGCTGACAACCTGCGGGTTGAAGTCAACTTGAACCTTGGCATCTTTTGCAATGAGTTGCAACGTTCCCGTCAGATTTTCCACAAAAACTCGCTTTGCTTCATTGATGGTATCGACGTAAGCGTAGCTGCCATTTCCGTTGTTGGCGAGTTGTTCCATAAGGACATCGTTGTAGTTCCCCATGCCGAAACCAATCGTTGATAACGTAATCCCCTCCTGCAGATGAGCGCGTATCTCCTTGAGGATGTCGTCAGCACCTGTCTTGCCAACATTGGCAACACCGTCTGAGCAAAGAATCACGCGATTGATACTTCCATTTCTTGCGTTCCGCAAAGCCATGTCATACCCCACGCGAAGCCCCTCTTCGGCGTTCGTTACGCCCTCTGGTGCCAGGGCATTGATTGCCGCCAAGATTTCTCCCCGTTGCCCCGTATGCGGTAGCACAATACGGGCACGAGAGCCGTAAACGACAATGCCCACCTTGTCGTGGAGGCGGAGTTGTTCGACGAGCAAATTCAACGCCCGTTTCACCAATTCCAGCCTGTTTTCGAGTTCCATTGAGCCTGAGACATCAATTACAAAAGTCAGTATCGCGTCCTTCCGATTTTCGTCGGGGATGACGCGCCCTTTGATACCGATGCGCAACAACTGAAGCCGCTTGCCCTCACCAAATCTTGACTCCGCCGCTTCAATGTGAATTGCAAACGCACTGTTTGCCGGAGGTGTATAATTGTAATCGAAGGCGTTGACAAACTCTTCGACGCGCACCGCTTCTGATGGCGGTAAATGCCCGTCCCTAATGTATCGCCGCGTGATAGAATAGGAGGCGGTATCTACATCCATTCCGAATGTCGAAAGGTGTTCGTCTTCGGTATCAATGAAGGGATTCGTGCCGTATTCCTTAAAAAACATATCGTCATAGGCGGCGCCGTTTGGGGGATAAAACGCTGAATATGAATCAGGTCCGCAACACTCTAAAGCCTCATCGCCACACCCTGAGCAAATAACGAGTGCTATCCCAAACACAATAAGACATAGTGTCAGCGCGTTAAAAGTGGTTGTTACTTTCCCTTTCATCTGAAATCTCCTCCTTATTTTAGTTTTTAAGACTTCAAATAATCAGTTTCATCAGTAAGCCACTCGATGTTGAACTGAGCGAACGTTATGGTTTCCCGATAATTGGATTCGCCTCGCTCATATAAACAACACACTGTCATATCAGACGCAATAGCTAAGTCAGAATAACCAGATTGACCGGGATTCAACACCTTAGAAACCGCCCAGGTTTGGCATTCATCGTAGCTAACCCTCACAGTCATCTTTTCCCTTTTCGTACTGGCGGGAATTGAAAATAAGACACGATTTTTTTGGTAAGTATCCTCGTCTGTAAAGCGGACAATGCTTGCCTGGCAGACCGGTTCTATCAAATTATCATCTTCAAAAACTTCTGACCAGGTTTCTCCGCCGTCTTTGCTCCGGGCATAAGCGCGTCTGTTGTGTCCCTTGTAGTTGCGCATGTTTATGTATAAAGAACCGTCATGCGTTTGGACAACCTCGCATTCATTCGTATCTTCGCCAAGGATTCCTCCAAGTTGGAAACTTGCGCCGCTATCATCGCTGTAAAATACATGTGAATGTAGTCTGCCACCTTCCCTGTGGTCGCAAGGAATTACCAATCTACCGTCCTTGAGTTGAATCCCATGTCCGGGGCCGGTTGCATACCACCCCCAAGAAGGCAACTTAACATCCTTCGTTATCTCCACAGGACTTGACCAGGTTGCGCCGTTGTCTTCGCTCTTCATGACGAATACCCTGTCGTTATTTCTGCACAATGGCAGCCAAATCGTGCCTGTGTTCCTATCCACTACCGGACACGGATTGCCCATCGTGTTCTCGCCATCATCGGCGATAATCTGCATGCTCTGCCAGGTATCGCCGTTGTCGAAACTTCGCCTCAGAACTAAGTCAATATCGCCGTGGTCGCTCGCACTATTCCTTCTGCCTTCGCAAAAGGCGAGTATTGTACCGTCCGACGCTACAATCAGGGCTGGTATTCTGTAAGTGTGGTATCCTTCTGTGCCTGAAGTGAATACCTCCGTCTGCCTTATTTTGGCAGGCTTTTTCAAAGTTTGGAAATGCTCCTGTTTTTTAACCATTGAACACACCCCCAAGGAATTTTTAACCTTTAGTAGAATTAAGATAACAGATTCTTCTAAGAATATCAAGAGATTTTGGACTGCATCCCTCCGCTTCGCTACGGGCAAAAATACACTTCGTTGATTTTTGCACTCCAAACATAACGGCTCATGTCAAAAATAAGTGCAAAGAGGGAAAATAAACCGAGTTTCTCGGAGAAACTCGGTTTATTCTGCACGAGTTCTTAACTTGAGCCAACATAACCTTTAAACAGTCGTGGGGAATTTCTGGAACTGCATTTGGAGAGATAGAAACCAGGTTTTTGGGAAAAACCTGATTTCTGAAGGGCAGGGGAGAAAGACACCGAGTTTTTGGAAAAACTCGGTGTCTATGTGTACGAACAGATGTTGAGCGTTTGCCCTGCTTCGAGCGTGATGGGCTGCGTGAAAGTTAAGGTGAGTTCGTTTTCGGAAAGAGTAACCTCCGCTGATAATTGCTGTGCGTCGCATTGTGCTACTGTGTTTTTGGGAACACTTCCCTCTAACGCCCAGCCCAAACGGAGCGTCTTTATCTCAATTTCACCCTGATTGACGCACAACTCCGCTTGCTGAGTTTTATCGTTGACCTTTTGCTCAAAACTCCCCCATGCGTTGCCGGAAGACCAAAAAGTCTGGAAGTCACCCTCGTTGATTTTGGGGGCAAATCCGAACTCTTTCTTCACGGCGCTGCTACGGAATCCAGACAACGCCAGCACAGCCCCCCAACTCGCCATAGCTCGCGCATAGTGATTGCCGCATTCAGCCTCGTTCCAGGGATTTCGCCTTTGCCCGTCATACCGCGCTCTGATGCCACTTATCACCTCAAGCCCTTCGTCCAGCAGCCCCTCGTAGAGCATGTGGACGGCAGCCTGATATTCAAATCCTGTCATTACCTCGCTGAAATACGGAAAAGGCCTTTTGGGACGCCCACCCCTGGGCCAAGTGCAGATGAGCAGGGCAGACTCGTCGTTCAAAGCGAAGGTACGCATCACGTTCCAGTGGGCATAAAGCTCGTTTTTGAAGTTGTATTTGTGAAGCGACTTCAAAGTCGTGCAGACGTTGTCGGGGTTCAGGAGATGCCCCAACCCCAGAACATGAGCCATGTATTGCCCCACCAATTGGTCAACGAGACAGCCTGAACCGAACTGATAGTCGGGGTGTTCCGGGTCAATTTGCTGCTCGTAATATTCGCCGTTGAACAGGTTTTCGTCAGTCCACTCGCTCCCACGCTCAAACAGTTCCCGACAGCGAGCGGCGAACTCCGTATCGTTTAGATGCGAAGCCATCTCCTCGGCGGCTCTCAGCGCGCCCAGATACCACGCCTCCATCATCGGGTTCGGCCCGTAGAATTCCACATCGTAAGTGTTGTGTTGTTGCCCCTCCATTACGCCGTCTTGGTCAGCGTCCCACGAATTTTGTTCCCATGCAAAAGCTAAGGCTTTTTTTGCCTGGGGCCACATCTCCTGAAGAAATTGCTCATCCCCGGAGAACTGCCACTCACGGTAGAGTTTCATGATACAGCCCATCTGCCCGTCAGCAGCCGTACCGACAGCGCCCTGAAGTTGACACAACGGCAACGGTGTACGAAAAGCCATCGCGCCGTTCTCTGTCGTGCTGAACTTAAACTTAACCTCTCGCATGGTGCGGGCAAGTTCTGGGAAGAGAAACGCCGTCGCCTGCTCGTAATTCCAGACGTGGGTACAAGAACCTGTGCAGCATCCGGATTTTGAGCTACATCCCTCGAATCCCCAAAAACGCCCGTCAGCCGTTCGGAAGCTGGTTTGAGTCCGTAGCGTTGACAGGTTATTCAAAGCCGCCTCTTTCACAGCCTGGGGCAAGGTACTGGCGCAGAAAGTCTTCACAAAGTCAACCGTCCTGCGTTCTAATTCCGGCAGTTCGTCAAGCGTCTGTCCCCCACACTTAAGTGTGAGGCAAACATCCCACGCATTTTCAAACTGCTGGGCATAGTGGTTGCCCACATAGCCAACAGTCTCACCGGGCGAGAGCGCCCATCCGCAGCCTTTAGCCGTGCGATTTGGGAAGTGCCAGGCAAGGATGAAGGTGATATTTTCCTCGCCGTTGGGTGGAACGGTGCAGGATGCTGCAAGGGAAGCATGGGATGAACCAGGTTCCAGATGTCCATTCAGCGCACCGTCTTCTGAGAAATCGTCCCAGAATGTCAAAAGCTCACTTCGCCACGCCTTGTTCGTCGTCCAGTGTCGCCAACTCGCATCCTCATTGAGCGTCACCACAGCGATTGT